>JAYENL010000256.1:0-66122 GCA_034722055.1 Armatimonadota bacterium | reverse complement strand
GCGGGCCGACTTCGCGCGCTCCTGAGGAGCGCCCTCAGGCGGCCCCTCCACGGCCAACAGCCCTCCCCAACTTGTGGGTAAAGGTAAGGCCGCACGAAGGGGCGGCGTGCGCACGCCGCCCGCCGTTGACGCTGTTGTCCGTGGTCGTTTCCATGCCGTATGGAAGCGCCAGACCGCCATCCCGCCCCGTCTTTTGGTCAGGGCCTTTCTGTGCCGTGCACGCGCCAGTCGCGCCGGCGGTCGTGCGGGAGCGTCTGCGGTCCGCGCGTCCGCTCCAGCTCGATGGTGTACCCCCCTGAGGTCGCCATCGGCGCGCCCGTCACCTCGTAGACCCAGGTGTCTCTGCGCCCGGTAAGCGGATCGACGGGTGGCACCGGCAGGTAGGGACCCGCGAAGCCACCCGCCAGCTCCACCTCGTTGCCGCTGGCATCCAGCCCGCGTGCGGGCGGCTCCGAGCGCGCCAGGTCAGCCAGCTCCGCGCAATAGCACCCGGTGTCCTCCGCGAACTGCTGCATGGCGGCGTCGATCTGGCCGAGGGCCCCCGTCAGTCTGGCCGAGACCTCTCGCGCCTGTGCAGAGCCGTATCCGGCCTCGGCCGGCTGCAGCACGCGGACCTGTCCGGCCACGCTCAGCAGCGCCATGAACACGGCCGCGGCCGCCAGGCCCTGCGCGACGAGACGAGACCGATTATCCGCGTATGGTGCCGCCATCGCGAAGGCCAGCAGGGCCAGGGCCGCCAGGATGCAGCAGAAGTCGAGCAAGCCCGCCGCGCCCGACAGCATGCTGGACTCGTCGCTGATGTGGCCGAAGATGCCCGGTACGGGGACGATGGCGATCATGCCCAGAGCCCCCAGCAGCAGGCCGGCGACGACTGCACGGCTCATCAGGGAGCCGAGCTCATCCTCCCATTTCGAGACTTGCCGGCGAATCAGGAGTGCCGCCGGGACCAGCCACAGAAGCTGCGCCAGCAGCAGCACTCCGTGTGGCGAGAGGATGGACGCGAGGGCATGATATGCGCCGGTGAGCGCCGCCTCCGGCCACCCGAGCGTGAAGGTGGGCGCCGGGACAGCGGTGCCGATGGCGATCATGGCCGCCGCCCAGCCCACCGCTACAAGTGCCCACAGCACTATCCGGCCGGGAGCGAGGGCGGGAAGGACGGGAGCGCTCATCTCGTCTGCCATGGCATTCTCGTCCGGCGAGCGGGCGCTCTCGCTGTACCCCCAGGCCGTGAGGAGGAGCAGTATGCCCGCCCCGGCCAGCACGGGCGCAAGCGCGAACACGCTCCCGAACAGGATCGCGAGCCCCATAACAGCAATCGTCGCCGCGACGGCCGCCACCATCAACCATCCCCGTCTGGACAGACGTGAGAGCGGCGTGCCCTGAGAGGAGGGGACGTCGTCGCCAGCGCGCGGCAGGGTGAGGTGCAGCATGATAAGCGCGCCGAACGGGAGGACGATGATGGTGGCCACCTGGACGCCCCAGATGGTGATTGCGACCGCGACGACCGCCGCCAGCCGCACCGCCACCGCGGAGACCGGCCGCTTGCCGGCGCTGAGCATGACCGCGAGCGCGAAGACCGCGCCCGCCAGCCCCTCCGCGCGTTCCGACAGGCGCGGCCCCACGAAGCCTCCATCGGCCAGAGTTGGGCCGGCGATGAGACAACAGACGATGACGGCGATAGCGAATGTACGCAGTGCAATTCCCCCTCGACAGCATGAATCCTGGTGCCCGCCGACGGAACGTCCTCCCCATTGATTAAGTGCGCCTGCCAGGCCGCGGCATTACACGATTGCGCTGGCGCGGCTACTTCCTGTCCAGCCGCCAGACGTCCGGCCGCATGTTGTTGCCGGCGATGACCCACAGGGCGCCGTCATGGACCACGACGCTCGCCGCGTGACGGGGCGCCCAGGGCGTGTCCGGCAGCTCCGTCCAGGTCACGCCATCCTCCGAGTACCACACGTCATTGCGGTTGGCGCCGTCGGAGCCCTCCAGCACCCACAGCCGCCCGTCCCACGCCGCCACCTCATGGTACTGGCGCGCCGCCCAGGGCGCGGCCTCCACGTGCTGCTGCCAGTGGACGCCGTCGGCGGAGCTCCAGACATCGTTGTAGAAGATCCGGTCTGGGTGGTCCGGGGTGTCATAGGTCCCGCCGCCGAGGATCCAGATGCGACCCTGGAAGACGGCGCTGCCCCCGATCATCCCTCGCGGCGCCCACGGCACGCCTTCGGTGACCTTCTCCCAGGTGGCCCCGTCGGCGGATCGCCGCACGTCGCTGTAGAAGACCTCCTCCGCCGGCGCGAACTGGGGCAGCGTCTGCCCGCCCATGAGCCAGATGAAGCCATCGTGGACGACGGTGTGGTGGAGCACCCGCGGGCCCCAGGGCACGTCGTCGGTCACCAGCTCCCAGTGCTCGCCGTCCTCGCTGCACCACACGTCGCTCTGGTAGTGGCCCTGATTGGCGTCGCCGCCGACGATCCACATGCGGCCCTCGTGCACCGCGTAGCCGGCCGTGTGCCGGCCCTCCCACGGCGCGTGAGTGACCAGCTCCCAGGCGCGACCGTCGTCCGAGACCCAGACCTCGGAGTTGCAGATCTGGGGGAAGTGCTCCTTGTCCAGAGGGTTCCAGCCCCCCAGCAGCCAGAGCCTGCCCTTGAAGCTGAGCAGCCCGGCACCGTCGCGGGCGGCGAATGCGGCGGAGTCGGTCAGGCAGGTCCACTCGTAGGGCTGTCGCTGAGTGCTCATGGCGCTCACCACCGTCAGGGCGACGCAAAGGGTAATCGACGGCACGGCACCTCACCTCCGAAGAGTGCTTCCACGCGGCCGGTCCGGTCCCCTGCGGGCGGAGTGGCACATCTGACGAGGCCGAGCGCGACCAGGCTCTGATTCCGGCGCCTCCCTGTGGCCCTGCGCCGGGCTGCCCAGGCGGCCCCATCGCTCAATCGCGCCGAGCCGCCCGCAGTGGAAGGCCCCATCGCCCGCACGGGGAAAGGTGCGAAGCCCGCAGTACAGTCCGACCTGAGGAGGAAAGATCATGGCCATACAGCGTGCGCTCGATCAACGAGTTCGGATCAAGCCGGTATTTCTGCAGCTCATCCACAGGGCGGCCTACGAGGGGCCGTGCAGGGTCGGCGAGCTGGAGAACCTGACGCCCGAAGCCGACAGACGCAGGGGCCGGCAGGCCTTCGAGGCCTTCAAGACGGCTGTCGAAGAGAACGCGACTGACGATGCCGAGGTGCTGGAGCCGGCCCTGGTGCAGTGGGCCGATGACTTCGTCGTCCCCGACGGCGAGGTGGAGGGGCTGGCGCCGGACATCTACGACGCGGACCTGATCCTGGTGGGGCACTCGGGCCTGCCACAGTACCCGGCGGTGAGGATCGCCGAGCGCTTCCGCAAGCCCCTGGCGATGATCGGCCACGTCTCGACCGTGGACGTCACCGCCTACCTGCGCGCCAGGGACCTGGAGGGCTACGCTTTCTTCGACTGGGAGGACCTCAACCGCTTCCTGTCCCTGCTGCGCGTCAGGAAGGCCCTGCAGCACACGCGCATGCTCATCGCCCTGAAGGGCAACGTCATCCCCACCGGCGTGGTCAGCAGCATCGGCGACCTGGAGAACCTCAAGCGTCGCTACGGCGTGCACCACGAGCTGATCACGGCTGAGGAGCTCCTGGACGCCATGCGGGAGCTGCCCCAGGAGGAGGCGGAGCAGGCGCGTGAGCTGACCGCCGAGCTGATCGCCAACGCCGAGCAGAGCGACATGGACGAGGACCAGCTCCTGCCCTCGGTGCGCTTCTATGTGGCGGCCCGCTGCACGTTGGCCAGGCACGAGGCGAACGCCCTCACGCTGCCGTGCTTCGAGATCTGTGCCACGCAGGCGATGGCCGAGGAGCGGGTGACCTTCTGCCTCGCCCACAGCCTGCTTAAGGACGAGGGCATCCCCAGCGCCTGTGAGGGCGACGTGAATGTGCTGATGTCGATCGCGGCGCTGATGTACGTCTCGCGCAAGACCCCGTACATGGGCAATACGTCAGTGGCCGACCGCGAGGATAACATCATTCGCCTGGGCCATGACATGCCGGGGCTGAAGATGCACGGCTTCGACCAGCCTGACCTGCCCTACGGCATCAAGAACTTCACGATGGGCGGCTGGGGCGGCACGCTGCGCTACGACATCTCCCGCGACGTCGGCGAGCCCGTCACCATCGCGCGCTTCAACCCCGCGGGGACGCGCCTGCTGGTGGAGACCGGCGAGGTCGTGGACTGCACCGGGTACATGGACGTCGGCTGCAGCCTGGCCTACCACATGCGGGTCGATGACGCGGAGCGGTTCTTCCGCTTGGAGCAGGACTTCGGGCATCACTTCGCGCTGGTGCTGGGCGACTACCTTGACCAGCTCGAAGAGGTCGGCCGGCTGGCGGGGTTCGAGGTGGTCGAGGCCTGAGCGGAGATCAGGGCGGCGATGCTGTCTCTTGCTACGACCTCCCGGTTGGCTACAGACGCCACGGCTTGCGGCGGCGGAAGGGCGTCCTGAACTGGTTGGCCAGCACGCCCTCCTCCTCGAGGTGCACCATACACGCCCGCAGGCAGCCCCGCCCACCACAGAGCGCCGAGTTGTAGCCGGCGGCTGAGCCGTAGTAGCCGCGGAGGATGCGCTGCACTCGCAGCGTCTGCTCGGGGGTCAGGTTTGCCCTGCCGGCCATGATCGCCTCCGAGTTCACGCCCTCGATCTCATCGTAGGCGTCGGGCGGCAGGAACGGGTTCGTCTCGCGCACGCTCCCCATGTAGCCGTGGAAGCACTCCCACTCGGCCAGCTTCCCCCAGGTGACCTCCCGGCCGGCGACAGTGATGGTCACGGTCTCCTCGACGCTGATGGCCGCCGCCGGGCACTCCTCCACGCACGCCATGCAGTAGTCGCACAGCGCGGGGCCGTCATACAGCGGATCAGGCTCCAGCGGGGCGTCGGTGAGCATGAACGCGAAGCGCTGGCGGGGGCCGAACTGCGGGGTGAGCAGCAGCTTGCTGTAGCCGATCTCGCCCAGCCCGCAGCAGAAGGCGGCGATGCGGAAGTGGAACATCACGTCGGGGGCGGGACGATCCTCGGCGACCGGCCGGGAGTAGCGCACGCGGCGGCCGTACGCGGCCGCCTCGTCAGGGTCGCCGGTCATGTCCGAGACGGTCATGCGGCCACCGGTGTTGCGGAAGACCGCGCCCTCGTAGCCGTGGTCCTCCAGCAGGCAGGCCAGCTCATGCAGGACCATGGGCGCGTAGACCTCGTTGATGTTGGCGTAGCCCATGGAGGGATACTGGTAGAAGTGCGTGCCCTCCTCGATGCCCCGCAGATACCCGCGGGGGATCCTGAAGGCCAGGCCGATGAGGGCCTCGGCCTCGGGGAAGATGTAGCGGGGGTCCATCTGCTCCGGCGCGCCCTCGAAGCGATCCATGGAGGCGATGCCCACGAGGTCGGCGCCCATCTGCTTCGCGGCCCGCTTGACCTTCTCTGAGGTGAGCATGGCAACCGCCCTTTGATGCCGCGGCAGGCTCGGCCCGGTGCGAGTCACAGAGCGGCAACAACTCACGACAACGACGAACGACTCGACGCATGTGAACATGCGTCGCTCCGGACGGCAACGGCCCCGGACGGCAGCGACCGGCCCATGCCGTTATGGAGGGGCCGGACCACCGTCCGGCCCGCCGTTCTCAGGTGTTGGGAACCCCGAGAAGGCAGCGTACGGCCACTCCTGATCTGGCGAACACAGTCCGGCTCTCCGCGGATTCTTGAGGATGTAGTCAATCATTGCCTTCACGTCGTCATCGCGTCTTGCATGTCGATCATCAAAGCTCCGCTGCCACACCGTGCCTCCCGCGACATGCTGCAGCGCCCCGCCGGTCGTCTTCTTGAAACCCTCCACCATGCTTAGCACGTCGCCGCCGCGGCGAGACACGCACGCCACGAGATGCAGGTGGTCGGGCATGATGCAATACGCGATGACTGCGCAGCCGTGGATCTGCGCATTCTGCTGCAGAGCGCTGACGATCACGTCAGCAACCCGGCGTTGGGCGAGGAACGGCCGGCGGCGCTTTGTGCAGATCGTAAAGAACACCGGCACAAATGGCCTTCGGTAGGCCTCACGCGGCAGACGATGCGGATGCTTCCGGCGCTGGTCCTCATCTTCATGCAGTGCGGATCACCCCTCGAATCGGCCACGGCATAACAGCAGGCCGGACGGTGGTCCGGCCTCTCCACGCAAGCGCGGGGCGCTCGCGTCACGACCAACGGCAGCAACCGACGACAGCGACGAACGACTCGACGCATGTGAACATGCGTCGCTCCGGACGGCAACGGCCCCGGACGACAGCGACCGGCCCATGCCGTTATGGAGGGGCCGGACCACCGTCCGGCCCGCCGTTCTCTCTGCCGCCCAGATCCACCAGCACTGCGTCAAAGACCTGTCTGCAATACTCGCACGCATGGCAGCGGCGGTCGCACGTCGAGGTGCGCTCGAACCAGTCGTCCGGGAAGCGCGTGTTGTCGATGATATGCGGCGCGAAGGCCGGCCCGAAGCCCGGCTCCATCAGGTCCAGCAGGTTCCCCCGGAAGCGCTGATTCACGTAGGCATCGATGACCGCCCGGGGCCTGGCGTGCATGCGCGTGGCCAGCTTCACGACCTCGAAGAGCCCCTCGTAGTGGTGCAGGTCCTCCGGCCGCACCCAGGTGTTCTGCAGCACGCTCACCCAGTTGTCCGGCTCCTGCAGGTATCGCCAGCAGGTGTGCGCCTCCCAGTCGGTGACGTTGAGCGTCTCGTCGATCTCCGCCTCGTGGGCCACCATGCAGTCGTGGAAGCTCTGGCCGGAGCAGTGGATCATGCAGCCGGAGTTGGCCAGCATCGTCAGGCGCTTCCCCTGCTCATCGGCCCAGGCCTTGAGCTCGCGCAGGTACGCCAGGTCTCGGTTGTGCTCCCGCTGCACGTGGTAGCTGTCGAAGACATCCGCGAGGTACTGCATCCCCTTGATGGTGCCGATGCGCATGTTGATGGAGGCTCGGACCTCAACCTCAGGGTGGTACTTCTGGACGGTGCGTGCCACGAACGGGGAGGTGGTGGTGCAGATATCCGCGCCGCCGACCAGCGCATCGAGGTAGTCCAGCACCGAGCGCACCGTGTTCTCCAGCCGCTGGCTGATGGCGTCGCCGCCGTAGCACGCGGCGTTGAAGAGCAGATCCAGCCGCACGCCCAGCTCGCGAAGTCGGACCAGATCCCCTTCGAGGTGCCGCTGGGCGGTCCAGTCCGTGTACCCGCGGCGGCTCGCCAGCGGCGCGCGCCCCGAGGGCATGTCCGCCCACGGGAAGTAGACCTCCGCGATATGCTCCGCGTAGTCGGCGATGATATCGACGATGGCCTCGTCGTCGTCGCCGGGGAGCTGGTACCCGATTGCGAATCGCATGGTGTCAGCTACGGGCCACGAGCTACGAGCTATCAACGAACGACAACGGCAGCGGGGCGGCGAAGTGACCGGCAGGCACGGCTTCGATGCCTCGCGCGCGTATAGGGCCTGAGATTGTCGGTTGCGGGCGGGGGCGCCCGCAACCCAGCTAAGTACTGGGGCGCGGGCGCCCTCGCCCGCGCATTCCACCGACACTTGGAGTTCGCATCCTCGGGCGCGGCCGTCTTGCTGTGACGCCGGATGGTAAGCGAGCTTCTGCGATTCAGCACCGGGGCAAGAGCTGCTACTGGTCCTCGGTCTCCAGCGGATCGGGCTGCGACCAGTCCACGCGCCAGAGCCTCTTGCGGCGGAATGGCGAGTGGAACTGGTTGCCCACCTTTCCCTGCTCCTCGAGGTGGATCATGCAGGCGCGCATGCAGCCCTTGCCGCCGCAGACGGCCTCGCCGTGGATGTAGACGTTGCCGGGCTTGCGGTAGAAGGGGCTGATGGGCCCCGGCTTGATGTGCGTCTGGCCGCGCGCCGCCATGTACTGGCCGGTCTCGCCCTTCTCCACGTACTCCCCGCCGCGGAAGGCGTCGCGGCAGCGATCGGTGTCCAGCGCGTTCCACTCCAGGTCGTGGCCGGCGATGGTGACCTTCACGGACTCCTCTTCCGTGATGGCATCCGGGCACTCATCCACGCACAGCATGCAGCGGTCGCACAGGTATGGCTCCATGATGGGGTCCGGGTCCAGCTTGGCCTCGGTGAGCATAACCCCGAAGCGCTGTCGGGGGCCGAACTGTGGCGTCAGGAAGACCTTCGACCAGCCGATCTCGCCGAGCCCGCAGCAGAAGGCGGCGATGCGCAGGTGCACCATGATGTCCGGGCAGGGCTTGCCGGGCTCCACCGGCCGGGAGAAGCCTCGCTTGAGGTTCCCGTCATTGTCGATGGCTCGCCATGGCGAGAGGTGCCCCAGGGGGATGGCCTCGTAGCCGTGGTCCTCGATGAACTTGGCGATGTTGATCATGGCATGGGGGATGTAGAGCCAGTTCAGGCCCCCGTAGCCCATCGACGAGTAGTTGCTGAAGAACGTACCCTCCTCGATGCCGCGGAGGCTTCCGCGCATGATGCGGAAGCCGAAGGCGATGATCGACTTCGCCTCGGGCATGATGTAGCGCGGGTCCATCTGCTTCGGCGCGCCCTCCCAGCGGTCCGGCGTGCCGATCCCGCACAGATCGGCCCCCATGGCCTTCGCCGCCCGCTTCAGCTTCTCCGCCGTCAGCATCCATGATCCCTCTCTCCGGCGCCTCGCCAGCGATAGAAGTGCCGTTCTCCGGCCGCAAGCCGCTTCGATGTCGAGCACGCCGATTCCTGCCGCCAGGCGTGGGGTGCATCCGTGGATTGCCAGTTACGGGCGGCCCTCGTCAGTGGTTGTGGTTGTCCTCGGAGAGGCAGCACGACGACGGCTGCGAGCCAGCCGGAGGAGGCCGGGCCACCATTCCTTGCCGCACCATTGAGGGCGCGCTCGAACGTCAGTCGCCCTCCGGGCGATGGCAGGCTGGCAGCCTGCCCCACGGGTTACCGAAGTGTGCGGGCGCTCACTTGCGCCCTTCGCGCGGCGCCCCGCTTGATGCCTACGAGGCGTAAGCTCCCTCATCGCTCCAGGACGACTTCGCCCCCGATCTCCGTGAGCCCGTCGAGCGAGTTACCGTCCGCCCAGCGCAGCCTCGCGCGGAGGCTCAGCTCGCGCACCAGTCGCTGCATCTCGCCGTGCCGGCGGCGGCCGCCGTAGTCCACGACCAGGCGGCGCAGGCGTCCGCTCTCGCGCATCACCTCGACCTCCAGCCAGGCCCGCTCCGGGCTGTCGAGCAGCAGGCCTCCGGCCGCATAGTGGAAGCTCCACGTCACCCGCTGGATACGATCCAGGGGCACGCAGCGCGACGTGCCGTACCACTCGCGGATGCACAGGCGCTCATCCGCGAGGATCACGGCGGGGATGTACGCGCGGAGGATGTTCCAGGCGGCCAGCCCCCCGAAGGTCAGCGCGGCGATGCCCGCCATGACCAGCCGATCCTCATCCCACAGGTAGTCGGTGTGGACGTGCCCCACGGCGATCCCAGCGGCGACCGGCAGCAGCACCCCTCCGTAGAGGTAAGCCAGCGGCGGCCCGATGCGATAGATCTCGGTGCGTCCCTCACCCGTCACGGCGCATGTCCCCTGAAGGCGTCCGTCGGGCTCTGACTCCGCCGCCGCGACAGCTACCCCAGCACCACCGTGTTTCCCACGGCGGCGGACTCGACGGCGGCGTTCATGACGCGGAGGACGGGCACCATGTCGCTGATGGTGGCGACGGCCCTCTCGCCGGCCTGGAAGCGGTCCAGGGTATCGCCCACGTAGTGGTCGTAGACCTCCAGCCCGCTCATGCCGCTCACGTGCTCGCTCCGGCCCTCGCGCATCGCCAGGTCCTCGTCGCCCACGTCCCCGCCCACGTGCAGGCGGTCGGTGGTCACCGAGAAGTAGCGCTCGTAGCCCTCCGGCATGGTGTAGGAGACCTCGCCGACGCCGACGGCGCCGGTCTCCGCGCCCACCATCGTCAGGGAGGCGTGATCCTCAATCTCCGCGTGGCGCAGCCCGTGGCTCCACCGCGCCGTGACCTCCCGCACATCGTCGATGAGGTAGATGAACAGGTCGATGACATGGGGGCCGAAGTTGAACAGCGGGCCGCCGCCCGAGCGCGCCGGGTCCAGCATCCACTCGCAGTGCGCCTCGACGTACCGCTCAGGGCTGCCAGCGAAGAGCCGGTAATAGTAGTGCACCGGCGTGCCCAGCTCCCCGCCCTCGCGCATCTGTCGCAGGCGCTGGACCATCCCGTAGTGGCGGCTGACCAGGGCCACGGAGGTGAAAAGGGCCTTCTGCTCGGCGCGGGCGGCGAGCGGCTGCAGCACGGTCCAGTCCAGCCCCATCGGCTTCTCCATGTGGAAGGGCTGCTCGCGCCTGATCAGCTCGGCGGCAATCTGGGCCATCTCGTCATGGGGGGCCGAGGACCATACGATGTCCGCCTCCACCTCATCCAGCAGCTCGCGGAAGTCCGTGAACTGCGGGCAGTCAAGGTCGAACTCGGCTCCAATGCGGTCCACGGCCTCCCGATCTGCGTCGGAGATGCCCACCATCTCCACGTCGCGGTTCAGCAGGGCCGGCAGATAGAACTCGGGGGCGTGCCAGTGTCCCACGCCGATGAAGGCGACTCTCATTGCTCCCTCTCCCGGTTAAGCATCTCGGTCTCAAGGTCGGTGTTCAGGTTAAGCTGCGTGTCCTCCCCGACCGCGGGCGGTGGCGCCACGATGGGCTCGTCGGCGCCGATCCCGCGCAGGTCGAGGTGCGGCTGCTCCTCCAGCGGCTTGGGCGGGGGCGGGAGCGTGTCGTCGCCGGGCGGCCCATCGCCCTCCCCGCCCATCGTGCTGCGCATGCGGCCGACACCGCTATCGACCAGCTCCTCCGCCTCCTCGTAGCGG
This sequence comes from Armatimonadota bacterium, assembly GCA_034722055.1. Classification (GTDB taxonomy): domain Bacteria; phylum Armatimonadota; class Zipacnadia; order Zipacnadales; family UBA5352; genus JAYENL01. Next base: position 55,194 of record JAYENL010000256.1, on the reverse strand, counting down.
TGCTCGATGATCAGCTCGCGGGCCTGTTCGAAGAGCGCGTCCAACTCGGGGGTCTCCGCGTCGGCCTTGCGCTTGAATCGCAGGTACATCTCGCCGGCCAGCGGTATCTTGGCCCGCACGCGCTCCTCCGGCGTCATCTCCTCCGCGGGGCTGGGCCCGGCCGGGGCCCGCAGCGCCGCCAGGAGCTGCCGGACGACTGCCCGTCGGTTGGCCCGGAACTGATCCTCGGGCATCTCCCGAACCTGCGCGAGGATGTCCCCGATGCGGGCCATCAGCGCCTCCATCCGCTCCTCCTGCTGCTCGGCGCGCTCCTCCCGCTCGTCGGGAGCGCGCCGGGAGCGGACCTGCTCCTGGGCCTGCTGGATGGTGGCGCTCATGGTGCGCCGCCGGTCGCCGATGTCGTGAAGGGCGTCCCGTGCCTCCCCCAGGATCTCCCGGATCTGCTCGGCGTTCTTCTCGCGGATGGCGCCGGCGGCGATGTTGATGGAGTCCCAGATCTGCGTGAGGTCCCGCTCCTCCATCTTCATGACCTTGCTGGTCAGCTCCGCGACGAAACGGAAGAAGCCGGCCTCCGGCCCGGGCCGCGGCGCACCGCGCGGCCCTCGACCCTGGCGCGGCGGCCCCTGCGGGCGCATGCGGGGGGCCTCCTCCAGGGCGTCGGTGGCCTGGTCGATGAGCTCCTCAGCGCGCTTGAACCTCCCCTGTCGAGCCGCCTGCTCGGACTGCTGGGCGAGTCTGGCGGCCTTGCGCACGTCGCGCCGCTCCTCGCGGGCCTTCTTGAAGGCGGCACCGAACTCCTGGAGCTTCTGCTCCAGCGTGTCCGGGATCTGCTCGTCCGACCTTGCGTCCACCGCCTCGCGGGCCTCACCCAGCAGGCTCTCGACCCCCTCGGCGTCACCGGCCTCCGCGGCGCTGATTATGGATTTGCGGAGCTGCTTGAGGTCCTCCACGTCCGCCCCTGCCCTCTCGGCGCGCTGAGTCGCGGCGGAGAAGCCGAAGAAGCCCCGCCACAGCTCCTGGTGGGCGGCGAAGAACTGCTGCGCCGCCGGTGCCAGGTTGCGGTCCGCCGACGGTGGAGGCAGCCTCTCACCGGGGCGTCCGGGCTCCCCGAGGACCTGCTCCGGCTGCAGCTCCCCTTCGGGCTCCGGGGGCGTCTTCGGGCTGCCGAGGGCCTCTATGGCCTTCCGGGCCTGCGAGTAGTCGCCGTCGTCGAGGGACCGCTTCAGCCACGCCACGCGGCGCTTTGAGGCGTCGCTGGCGCCCGGCCTGGCGTAGACCACCGCCAGCCGGTCGATGGAGGCCGTCAGCGTCTCCGCCATGTTGGCGCGCTCAAGGTAGAGCCGCACGGAGGTAATGCTCATCAGCACTCCCAGCACCGCCAGCACCACGATACCGAATGCCACGTAGGTCGCGGCCCGCGGCGGCCGGGACTGGGCCTGCGGCTCGGGCACGTCGGCGTCGAAGTCGGGAGCAACTGCCGGCGAGTCACTCGCGGCCGGCTCACCGCCCGGCTCACCAGCTTCGGGCCGGTCGTTGCCCTCCAGGGGAGCGTTCAGGTCCTCCAAGTGGAAGCCCGGCTGCTCCGCATCGGCGCCCTCCCGGCCCTCCTCGGCCTCACCAGGCTCCGGTGGCAACTGACGCTCATCATCGGCACGCTCGTCATGACTGTTGTCCAACACGCACACTTCCCTCTATTCGCAGTCGGGGTCCATCAGGTAGGGCAGGACCTCGAGCATGGTGATCAGGTCCAACCGATTGTGCTCCAGCACCTGTGCCATCCGCCCGGCGTCCCCGGTATGCACGAACTGGTGCCAGGCCTCGGGGATCTCCGCGCCATCGATGTCCGCCCAGCGCGACCGACCGCACAGGTGCCTCTCGACGGTCTGCAGCCTGCAGTCCTCCCAGCGCCCGCGGAACCGCGCGCGAATGGCGTGAAGCAGGTCCACGTGCGCCGGAGGCTCGGGGCACGCGCCCAGAGCATGGTAGATCATCCGCTCGCGCATCATGGGGATGTCGAAGGAGCGCCCGTTGTATGTCATCAGCACGCGCCGGCCGGCCAGCAGCCTCGCCCCCTCCGCCAGCACCGCCCGCTCCTCGGCGTAGTCTCGCGCAAGCATCTGCACCGACAGCGCCTCACCGGCGGCGTCGCTCTCCCAGAGGATCATCCCCACCAGAAAGACCGGAGCCGACGACAGCCCGCCCGTCTCGGTGTCCAGCAGCGCCAGATGCCTCGGCGGCACGCCTCGCAGGTGGGCCAGATAGCCCTTCTCGGCCGCGTCGATGGAGGCGACGACCCGCTCGAGGTCCGCCAGCACGTCCGGGCCGTGCGGCAGGAGCTCCGCCGCAGCGCCCTGCACCAGCCAGTAGCTGCCATGCTCGCCCTCGATGCTCTCGCCCGGCACCAGGTCCTCAAGCGGGCCGCTCGGCGGCTCGATCTCCCGTGACCTCGACGCCTCCGGCGGGGGCCGAGATTCCCGCAATCTGTGCGCCTGCTCGGCCAGACGCTCCCGCGACGCGCCGGGCTCGCCCGCGCGCACCGCCGCGGAGCGCTCCGCATCCCCACCCGAGCCGGCGCCATCGTCGGCAGCCGCTTCCTCCCGCTCCGGCGCCTCTTGGGGCGGCTCCGCCGGGCCGTCATCCAGTTGTCGCAGACGCCTTCGCAGGCGCTTCGGGAGCATCAGTCCTCGTCCTCCGGGCCGTCGAGCCTGCAGTTGTCCGCTCATTCACCCGCCCGCGGCGTCGGCCAGGTCCTCGGCGAGGCGGATGTGTAGCGCCGCCACGTAGTTCGCCTGGGCGGCCGCCGCCTGCCACTTGGCGGCCTCGCCGCTCTCGGCTGCCTCGTCGATCTTGCGCCCCAGCAGCGTGGCCTCCTGAACCAGCTCCTGGTGCCTCTCCCCGATGTCGCCGGCGCCGGGCAGCGTGTCTGCTGCGTGCCGAAGCATGGCCGTCCCCATGGCGGCCAGCGTCAGGTGCGGCTGCAGGCCGGCCTCCCGCCACCGCAGCGCCTGCTCGCGCACTCCGGGTGTCTCGGGATTCATGCACAGCTCCAGATGGGCTCCGATCTGCTCCCAGGCGTTCGCACCGGCGGGGGCGCCGGCGACCGTGCGCAGGCGCATCACCTCCGCGGCCCGCCGCACCGCGGCCTCCAGCACCGCCCGGTGGCCGGGACTGTCCATGCGCGCGCCCAGCGAGAACTGGTAGTAGCGCTGCGGCCCGGCCACGCCCGACCCCGAGCCGCTGGCGGCCTTCCAGCCCTCCAGGAACCGATCCCGCGCCATGCTGGCATAGCCCTCCCGAGCCGGCGGCAGGTAGGAGACCTGCTCCTTGGTCATGTCATAGCCCGTCACGATCACCCAGCGGCCGGCGGAGCCGTGCCGCACCAGCACCGGGTGGCCCTGCAACAGCGCCTGGTGGACGGTTTCGAAGGCCTGCTCGGCGCCGGTGCCCGACCACACGTTGTCGGCGAAGCCGAGAATCTCGGCAACCACCTCGAAGGGGCTCTCCTCCAGCGCGCGGCGGCCCAGCGCGGGCTGCTGGGGGTCGAAGACGATCGTGAAGGCCGCCCCCGAGAAGGCTACCAGCTCCTCCAGCGAGCGCCTCTCGCCGCGATGGGCCAGGGCCGAGCGCAGGGCCGCCAGGGCCTGCAGCAGCTCCCCGTCGCGTGATGCGTGGGCCGGGACCCCGTCGATCAGCCGCGAGCGCCGCTGCAGCTCCTCGGCCCGCTGCTGCGCATCCTCCTCGCGCCTCTCGTACATTATCCTCCCAATGCTGCGCTTGGCCATGGCGGCGGCGTGGCTGTCAGGATAGCCCTCAATGACCTCCTCAAAGAGCCGCTCCACCTCCGCGGGGTCACCACCCGTGCGCTCCGAGGCTCGGGCCGACAGCAGCGCCGCCTGCGCGCACTCGCTCTCCTGCCGGGGGTAGCGCTTCCGCAGGTCTCCGGCGGTGGCGGCCGCCAGGGCGTACTGCTCGGCCTCGAAGTAGGCGCGCGCCACCTCCAGCATCCCCCGGGCGCACAGCTCCCGGCGGTCGTCGAACCGCTCCCGTAGCTCCTCCCAGGTAACCTTCACCGCCCCAGGGTCTCCAAGGGCCTCGCGCTGGATGGCCATCACGCGCATGAGCGCGTCGTCGGCGTAGGGGCTGGAGGGGTAGGTGTCGGCCAACGCCCGGTACTGTATCAGCGCCGCGGAGGGCCTGTCCATCTCCTCGGCGTAGAGGTAGGCCAGCTTGTAGAGCGCGTCATCGGCGAGAGGGCTGCGAGGATGCTCGCGGGCCAGCCGCCGATACTCGTCGGCGGCCATCTCCACCTGCCCCTGGGCCAGGAAGGCCTCCGCGCGGCGGTAGAGGCGCTCGGCATTCGAGGAGCAGCCCGCCAGCACTGCAAGCAGCAGCAGGACCGCGGCCAGCCGCCTCATAGATTCTGCACCTCCTCCAGCGCCAGCGCCACCCGCGGCAGAGAGTGGCCCATCTCCGGAAAGGTCTCCTCCAGCGAGCGCACGAAGCCGGGCAGGTCATGCTTGCGCACCCGCTGGCGGATGTAGCGCAGGTTGTGGACCTGGCGCAGGGACTCGTTGTTGGCGATCTCCTCCAGGATCAGCAGGACGCGCTCGCAGTCGGCGGCGGCCTCCCTGTCCGCGCCGGTCGGGTCATCGAGCTGGAAGCTGACCACGCGCATCGCAGTCGCAAGATCCTGGCGGATGATGCGCTGGCGGAGGCACTCGTACTGGAGCTGCTCGAGATCGTGACTGGCGCGGGCTCGCTGTACCAGAACGGCCGCCCACACTGCGACGGCCACGAGGAACAGGGCCGCGATGCCGCCCCGCATGATGTGCCGGCGCATCCGCCAGCGTGCTCCGATAGCACCGGCGGCCGCCTCCGAGGCCTCGGAGAGCTCCTCAAGGACCTCCCGCGGCAGCCGCACGCCCTCCAGGCCCACGGAGCCGTCCTCGGCCGTCACGGCCCGTCGCGCCGCCCGGGCCTCGGCGGCGCCGACCCGCTCCGCGAGCACCCGCTCGGTGATACGCCACAGACGCTGGACGGGATCGCGACCGAAGCGTGGCCCCTGGAGCGCCGACAGCAGCCTCCGCCACACCTCGCGCACCACCTCCTGCGCGGCCTCCTCATCCGGCACCGCCGACAGCGCCATGGCGTACATGCCGTCCGCGCACTGGTACAGCAGGGCATCCAGCGCGGGAACGTTGCCGCGCCGGCAGCCCATCCGCAGCTCGCGCGTGTTCCGCGAAGCGATCACCCACCCTCCGTGAAGAGGCTGTCGGGGAGGCCCCGGTTCACGCGATAGCTCGAGAACTTCAGCTCGAAGCGCCCGCCCTCGTCCTTTCCCGTCAGCGCCCCCGGGGCCAGCGTCGTAACAATGTGTTCGGGCAGCCACCAGCGGCCGTCAACGAGCGTCCAGTCGAAGCGGACCGTCAGCGCCGCCCGCCCCCCGCGCCAGACCTCGCTCTTGCGCAGCAGATGCCGCTGGGAGTCGATCCACACCAGCACCCGGCCGCTGCCCGGCCCCGGCTCCAGGGGCGAGAGCTTGATGCACCGCACCGGGCGGCCCGCGATGGTCCCCGAGCCGTTGAAGCTGGCCTGCGCGAACTGGTCGATGTGCTCCGCCAGATTCCCCATCAGCAGCGCGTCCCGGGGTAACACGGCGATGCCGTCGGACTCCACGTGGACCTTGTCGGGGCGCTTGTAGTAGACCTTCACGGTGCGCCTGGGGATCTGCAGGTCGGGCGCATCCACGGTGACCTGCACGTCGGCGGTGTAGTCCTGCACCGGCTGCGTGGCCCGCAGCGCCCGCTGCAGCATCTCCATGGCCGTCTCCGCCGCGACCGGCGCGGCACAGACCGCCACCGCCGCCAGTGCTATGCTCACTCGCCTCAACACGTCACGTCCCTCCGAGCGAAAACCAGGGCCGCGACCGCCGCCGCTCCCAGCGTATACGCCGCCAGGTACTGCGCCGAGGTCCACAGCGCCCCGTAGTCGATGCTCGTGCTCAGCACATCCCTGTATAGCGTCATGTGCGTGGTCACCAGGTAGGGCCGGATGGACTCGAAGTAGGGCATGGCGGCCACGGTCCCGCTACCCAGGAAAACGGCCACGGTGAGCCCGGCCGCCGTCATGGCGTTATCGAAGATCGCCGAGAGCATCAGCCCCCACGTCGCCACCACGCACATCGAAACGCAGGCCAGGCCGTAGGCCTCCGACACCCTGATGAGGCCGGTGTTGGGCTCCAGGATGGTCAGGCCGCCGCGAAAGATGACCAGATCGCCCCAGCCGAACACCGCGTAGCCCAGTCCCAGCGCCGACAGCCCCAGGAACAGCGTCAGCAGGATCGCCCAGCTCCAACTGGCGATCAGCTTCGCCGCCAGGACCGACAGCCGTGGGACCGGCCGCGACAGCAGCGTTCGCAGCGTCCCGAGCTGCCGCTCGCCCGCGACCAGGGCCCCGGCCGTCACCGCCACCAGCACCGGCGCCAGCACCATCAGCGCCGGGTCCATCACCGCCTGCGCCACGAACAGCGAGGTCACCGTCTTTCCGGCCACCACGAACTCCGCGCCGATACGCTCACCCACGTCCAGGCGCTCCCGCTGGTGATGACTCCCCCAGGTGATCAGCGCCACCAGCACCAGAATCACCCCGAAGCTGGCATAGGTCACGCGCTGGCGATAGAGCTTGCTCAGCTCGCTCCGCAGCGCCGCCAGGCTCATGCCATGCCCGTCCCCTTAGACCCCTGTATGCCCCCGTCGAGTTCCGGCGCCGGGCCCCGCCCCTCGCCGGCAGCGCCGCCCTGCCACTCGCGGACCGCCTCCATGTAGAAGCTCTCCAGGCTGCGGCGGGCCGGCGTAAGCTCATGCACACGCACCCCGGCCTTGACCAGCATCTCGTTGATGTCGGCGCTGGTGAGCTCGTCCGCGGCGGCCTCCATGGTCCGGTCGTCGATGACCTCGGCGTCGATGTCCGCGACGCCCTCGAGGGCCGCCAGCGCCCGCGCCGGATCATCGACCACGAACCTGGTGCGGGGCCTCGCTCCCTCCAGCATCCCGCCCACCTCGCCCCGGGCTATCACCTGCCCGTTCATGATCACCGCCACGTGGGTGCAGGTCTGCTCCACCTCCGACAGCAGGTGGCTGGAGAGGAAGACGGTGATGCCCTCCTCCTGCAGCTCCACCAGCATCCGGCGCACCTCCGCCAGACCCTCGGGGTCCAGGCCGGAGGCCGGCTCGTCGAGGATCAGCAGCTCCGGCCGCGGCACCAGCGCCTGGGCGATCCCCAGCCGCTGGCGCATCCCGTGTGAGAATGTGCTCACCTTCCGGTGCGCCGCTTCGCGCAGCCCTACGCCCTCCAGCGCCCCCTGCAGCTCTTCCTCCTGCGCTCCGCCCGAGAGTGAGGCCAGCAGTCGGAGGTTCTGCCAGGCCGTGAGGTGGGGGTAGAACGCCGGGGTCTCCACCAGCGCCCCCACCCGCCGTCCGACGCGCAGCCTCTCCCCCAGCGGCACGCCCAGCAGGCGCGCCTCTCCGGAACTGGGCCTCACCAGGCCCGTGAGCATCCGGATGGTGGTGCTCTTCCCGGCGCCGTTGGGGCCCAGGAAGCCGAACAGCGAGCCCCGCGGGACGCTCAGGTCCAGGCCGTCAACGGCCCTGACGCGGCCGTAGTGCTTGCTCAGGCTTCGGGTCTCAATCACCGCCTCGGTCGCCAGCGCCATACTCGTCTCCGTCCCGCGGCACGCAGACCGGGGTCGCCATCCGGCTCCCGGAGCCGCTGGGCTGCACACACCTGTAGGGGATTATAGCATCAGGGGGCCTGTTGCGGAAGTGAAGCAATGGCGGCACGCGGAGAATATGACGGAGACATGATGGAAACACTGCATTGGGGTGACGAAGCCAAACGGCCGGGCCCGATGAGGTGCGTCTCCCGGGCTACCTGGCTCCGGGCTGGCGTCCCCCACTCGGCTCAGCATTCAGGGGGGCCAACTTGCTGGCGGTGGCGAACATGAACGGCTCGCCGGGGACCTTCTCGACATCGATCTCCGCGAACCCCGCCTGGCGCAGCATCGCATCGACCTCTCCGGGCGTGAAGTAGCGCTCCTTCCACCGTCTCTCGCCCTTCGCAAAGTCGGCGATCAGGAGAGTCCCGCCGTGCTTGAGCACCCGCCGCATCTCCTGCAGCGCCTTCATCGGCTCCGCTATCTCATGCAGTGCGTGGGTGCTGACCACGGCGTCGAACCAGCCGTCCCCCAGCTCATCCATGTGCCGCGCGTCCATCTCCAGACAGCGGGCCGTCCGGGGGCTCCCATCGGCGTCACCGGGCAGGTGTTCGTGGCCGGTATGCCCGTTGATGTCGATGCCCACGGCCTCGTGCGCTACTCTGCGCGCCAGGAAGCGCACCAGGTCGCAACTCCCGCAACCCACGTCGAGCACCGCCTCGACCGTCCCCAGCGTGTCTGCAATCCTGGAGCGTATCTGCTCTCGCTGCACTGGCATCTTACCTCACCCAGCTACTCAGGCTGCAGCGCGAGGTGCTTCCTCTCCTCCCCCTTCGCGCACTCCTCAGCCACAGCGCCCAGATCGCTGCCTCCCAGCTCGAACCGGACGCTCCAGCAGCCTCACCCGGCGCGAGATAGCCGCCTTCGTGCTCCTCCCGTCACTCGTCGCGCCCCAGCAGCTCCCGCAGCGCCTGAGGCGTGATCATCTTCGCGTGCCCGTCCACGAACCCCACGGCCACGTCCTCCCCGTGTGTGGCGGCCTCGGGCACGGCATCCACGCCACCGACCGGGTTGCTGCCGCCCACATTGCTCTCGAAGAGCATCACGGTCTCGGCCGGCCGCGTGATATTGTCGTAGTTGGCGCCGGAGACCTTCTCATTGAGGGCGTAGCCCACGGGCAGCTCCGGCTGCGCCGGGGATTGGTAGACCTGCTGGTTCTTCAGGTACGGCATGGTCGCCTGGACCCAGTCTTGCCCCGGCAACTGCATGTCCCAATCCTGCGCGTACATAAGGCACGCCATGCAGAGCTGCTTGACGTGCGACAGGCGCGCGCTGCGCTGGGCCCACTGATCGACGGCCGCCAGCAGCCGCTCGTCCTCCGGCACGAACATCGCCCCGCCGGCCTCGGGCGCATAACGGTGCCGGTCCTGCACCTCCAGCGTGTCCGGATCGATGCGATAGACCCAGCCGTTCTCGGCCACGAACAGCGATCCGTTGAGCGCCGTGATGCCCGTTCCGCCACGACCGCCGAGCTGGTGCATGAGAGCCGCCAGCTCCAAGCCGCCCAGCGACCCGCCTCCGCGCATCCTCGACAGCAGCAGCATCATCTGCGTGGGCTCGAGCTTCCGCGAGGTGATGATGGCCAGCTCCAGCGCCTCCATGGGGCCGGCCCCGAGCTGCTCGTACATCTCGACCCGCCGGAACAGCTCCTGCGTCTCTGCGGCCTCCTCGAGGCCCTCCTGCACCTGGGCCCCTGTCGGCGGTGCGAGTGTCATCGCCACAACCGCGACCAGCATCATCGTCATCCAGCGTGTCATCGTCAGTCCCTCCACCATGGCTTCTCAGTAGCCCCCGCGTGGGGGTGCGTTGCCAGCACTGTTCCGTCGCGCTGGCCGATTGGACCTCCTGACGCCCAATCTACCTGTTAAGTCGCGCGGGGGCGCCGTTTTCGTCTATCCGTTGGGCGTGGTTGGGGCCAGGTGACCGGCGATGCCGCGCAAGCTTCGACGGATTCCTGCCAGTCAGCAAGAAGTGGTAGAAGCGGTCCTGCGGATCGTGGACGCAGAGCACGCCGCCGATGGTGGTGATCAGGCGCCTCGCCATGGTAGAGTGTCGTCGGGTCTTGAGGATCGCGGCAGTGGCATCCGACCTCACCAGCTACTCCGGCTGGAGCACGAGGTGCTTCCTCTCCTCCCCCCTCGCGCACTCCTCAGCCACGGCGTCGAGATTGTTCTGGATAAGCTCGACGCCCTCCTGCACCGTGTCCGCCCGCACGACCACGCACAGGAGCTTCTTCAGCAGCCGGGGGAGGTTCGGCCCGAAGCGGGGGCTGGCCCACACGTCCACGCCCTCCAGAGCGCTGAGGGACTTCCTGGCCTTCTTGGGGTCGCCGTGCCGCATGCTTTCATCGCCGACAAACTTGGAGTTCTCGCGGCGCTCGACGAACTCCGCCTCACCGTCGTGGAACCTGTAGACGGCGAAGTACGTCGCCATCCCTGCGTGATCGTCCTGCTTCAGTTCCTCACCGTCATCCGTGCTGAAGGCAACAAGCAGCTCCATCGGAGTACCTCCGCTTTCGTTGAGTGGGTTCGCTTTCAGTACGCCTCAACCGGCCCGCAGTTCGTCGAGGGTCTCTGCTGCCATCTGGATCAGCTCAGCAATCCGGGCATCAGCCGGCCGGTAACAGACCCTTTTTCCCTTCCGTTCGGCTATGACAAGCCCCCGCTCACGAAGCACGGCCAGATGCTGGGAGACGTTCGGCTGGCTGCGACCGAGGTGCTCACCCAGGTCCTGCACGCAGAACTCCTGGTCGATTGTCTTCGCGAGGATCCTCAATCTCGCCGGATGTCCCAATGCCTTGAACAGATCGGCCAGGTCCCCGTAGTCGTCAATCGCCTGCTTCATCTTATCAGGACCCCTTGGAGCCACCTCAGACTCCTGACGGCACAATGCCCCCCATCCGCCTCAGGCACGCGCCACTTGACAATGCTCCGGCGCGTGCTATAGTCATATGCGAATACATGCACATAGTTTATGCTATTCACCGCACCGGGTTCTGTCAAGCGCGCTTGCCCGCCTGGCAGCATGGAGATTCGTGTGCCCAGCGCGGGGGCCGCGGAGCAGATTGTGGGAATGCAGGTGGTGCTGTGGAGGGGCCGTCTGAGGCTCCGGCGTGGTTTGGCGGAGCCGAAGCCGGCCCGTCCATTCTGCGGGCCGACTTCGTGCGCTCCTGCGGAGCGCCCTCAGGCGGCCCCTCCCCCGGCCATGGTGGTTTCAATTGAGAGCACCGGCACACCGCTTCAGATCTTGCCTGCCCGTGCTGCTCTCACTGCCGCGCGCAGGGGGTTCGCGCCCCTGTTACGGCCAGGTGGGGCCTGTGAGCGCATACGCATCCTACCTCAGAAGGGACGGTGAGGCAGATGACGGCGCGCGAGCGCATGTTGATGGCGTTGCGGCACGAGGAGCCGGATCGCGTACCCATCCACGACAGCCCGTGGGTATCCACTGTTGAGCGATGGCATGACGAGGGGCTCCCAGTGGAAGTGAATCCGGCCGAGTACTTCAACTACGAGATGGTGGCCTTCGGTGCTGACACCTCCCCGCGCCTGCCGGTGAAGGTCGTCGAGGAGGACGAGGAGTACATCGTCCGGACGACGCCCTTCGGCGGCCTCCGCCGCGACCATAAGGACTACTCATCGACGCCGGAGATCATCGACTGGCCCTGCAAGAGCCGCGACGACTGGGAGCGGATCAAAGAGCGCTTCACCCCCAGCCGCGACCGCGTGGACTGGGACGGCCAGTGGCTCGCCGGCACGGCCGAGGATGAGCGCGGAAACGAATCCACGCTGGAGACCGGACGGACGGAGCGTCGCATGGGCCTCCCGGGCTGGCGCAAGGCCCGCGATCAGGACCGGTTCATCGTCTACGCGGCGCCCTTCGGCTATGACCGCATGCAGTCATATGTCGCCTCGGAGGAGCTTCTGACGGCCATAGTCACCGACCCCGAGTGGGTCGTAGACATGTACGAGACCGACGCGACACTCAGCATCCAGATGTACGAGATCATGACCGACGGCGGCTTCAGCTTCGATGGGGCCTTCATCCTCTGCGATCTTGGATACCGCAACGGCCTGCTCTTCTCCCCGCAGCACTACGACGAGCAGCTCCGCCCGACCTTCCGGCGCCTGGTGGACTACTTCCACGACGAGGGCCTGCCCGTCATCCTGCATAGCTGCGGATGTGTCACGGAGCTGATCCCGCGCTTCATCGAGGATGGCCTGGACTGCCTGCAGCCTCTGGAACAGAAGGCGGGTATGGACCTGGTGGAGTTGGCAGGCGCATTCGGCGACGACCTGGCCTTCATGGGCGGCATTGACGTCCGCACGATGGCCGATCCAGATCCGACGGTGACCGAGGAGGAGATACGCTCCAAGATACCCGCTGCCATGCAGGGCGGCGGATACATCTACCACTCCGATCATTCCGTCCCCAACGACGTCAGCTTCAACAGGTACGAGCACGTTCTGGAGCTGGTCCGCGAGTACGGGCAGTACTGAGCGGCCCGCCGTTGCGCTCGGCGGTCCTGGCGTGCCGCCCGGGCAATCTCCAACGCACAACCACACGTGGACCCATCCTGAGGTGGCTTGAATGAGCGAACAGTACGCTGACCACCGGATGTATTTCCCCCAGTACCGCAGAGGCCGAACGGGGATCGAGCTCTTCGACGGCACGATCCTCGACCATGCGCGCAAGCTCGGGATAGCAATTGATGTCGATGTCCAGTGCGGTGGCCGGGGGACCTGTGGCAAGTGCGTTGTGAGGGTCGAGCGCGGCGCTGATGCGCTCTCGCCCCCGACGGCGGCCGAGAACAGCTTCGACCTCGGCGAGAGTGAGCGATTGGCCTGCCAGGCCAGGGTGGTGCGGCCGGCTGACCTGTACGTGTATGTGGTAAGTGCGGGCGAGTACACCATCCTCAGCGACACCGTCCGGCACAAGCTGCAGCTTGACCCGGCTGTGCGGCGAGTGGGTGATACCGTGGTCTGGAGTGGCGAGGGCGGCAAGCGGAGTCTGGGCGCCTACGAGCGATGTATACGCGGCCTGGCCGTAGACGTCGGCACCACCACGCTGGTCTGCCAGGTGCTCGACCTCGAGAGCGGTGAGGCGCTGGCCACGGTCGCGCGCAAGAACCCGCAGAGCGCCTACGGCGACGACGTTATCTCCCGTATCGACCATACCATGCGCCACGACGGCGGCCTGCAGGAGCTGCAGACGACGGTCATCTCAACCATCAACGAGATACTCCAGGAGTTCGCCGACCGGGACGGGATAGCCGCCGAGCGGATCTATGAGGTCGTGGCCGTCGGCAACCCCACCATGCGCAATCTCTTCCTGGGGCTGGACGTGCAGACGCTGGGGGTCATCCCCTTCGAGCCGCCCACCACGGAGCCGGTCAACGTCGAGGCCGCCGCGTTGGGACTTGCAGTCAACCCCCACGCCAACGTCTACGGCCCGGCTCTGATCGGGGGGCATGCTGGAGCCGATTGCCTCGCCGACATCATCGCCGCTCGCATGCACCGGGCAGAGAGGCCCTGCATGGTCATCGACATCGGCACGAACGGGGAGGTGGCCGTGGGCAACGCCGAACACATCATGACCGCCTCCTGCGCCGCCGGCGGCGCCTATGAGGGCGCCACGGTGGGCAGCGGTGTCGGCGCCATTGCCGGTGCCATCAGCAACATCGTCATCCGCGACGGTGAGGTCCACTACGAGACCATCGGTGATGAGCCGCCCGTCGGCATCTGCGGCTCCGGCCTCATCGACCTGCTTGGCGAGGTGCTCGCCGCCGGCATCATGACCAAGAAGGCCAAGCTCAGCGGTGACTTCCACCTCACCGACTCCATTCGCCTCACGCAGCAGGACGTCTACCAGCTCATCACCGCCAAGGCCGGCCTGAGGACCGACCAGGACCTGCTGATCGAGTACTACGGCATTGAGCTGGAGGACATCGACACGATCTACCTCGCCGGAGCGTTCGGGAACTACATCAACGTGGACAACGCCATCGCCATCGGGCTGTTGCCCGACCTCCCCGATCGCGTCGCCAAGATCGGCAACGCCGCGCTGGCCGGGGCCGCGGAGATGCTGCTGTCGCAGCAGATCCGGCGCGAGGCCGAGCAGTGCGCCGCCGGGATCGAGCATGTCAAGCCCAATGAGCTCGAGCCGGAGTTCGACTTCCTGGTCGCCGAGAACATGTACTTCTGATGACGCCGGCTGGGTGGCGATGAGCACCTCCCGATGACCATGCTCGCCACCGCTGTGAGATTGCGAGCTGATCGCGAAGACAGCGGGTATGCCCAAGCATGAGCGATGTCGCCCGGCTCCTCCTGGAGTCAGCCGAAGGCTCTTTCCTCCAAGTTGGTGTCTTTGTCGGGGCCATGCTATTGTTCTTCGGCTACTTGAATTACAGGGCCGCCGGAGGGTTGATAGATGCCATCAGGAGGTACGAGCGCTTCCAGGTCCCGATGGGAGCTGCCTTAGGGGCGTCGCCGGGCTGTGGTGGCGCCATCTTCGTGATGCCGCTCTACCTGAGGGGGACGATCAGCTATGGCACGGTAGTCGCGACGTTGATTGCGACCATGGGCGATTCCTCATTCGTGATCATCTCGAAGATGCCCCTGCAGGCGGTCTCCATCCACGTCATCTCTCTTGTCGTAGGCATTCTGGCGGGCTACATCATCGACGCTTTCGGAATCGGAGCCGGACTGGTCGAGCCTGAGGAAGCTGGAGCTGCCGGTAGCGGCCCGTCAAGCCATGGCCAGTGGCCCCACCTGGGTCACACCCCGGGGGACAGGATTGATGAGGCGCTGCACCCGGAGGGGCATGAGGTTCCGGGGACTGTGGGCTACGAGATCACCCACAGGGGATACGTCGTCTACTGGGTGGTCTGCGCGGTGGGCTTTGCCCTGGGCGTCATCCTGTTGGCACAGAGGGATGTGGGCCAGTGGCTGGGCTTCGACCTCAATCGCGTGGTGGGCCTGACGGGCCTGGCTCTCTCGGTGGTGTGGCTCATCGCAGGGTGTCACACCGTGGCCGCCGATACGCACGCTGAGTTGGAGGAGAAGGTCGCATCACTGAAGGAGACGTTCATCCACGACGCGCACGAGACTGCGTTCGTCACGTTCTGGGTGTTTGTGGCCTATGCCGCCTATGCGCTCTTCATGCATTTCACGCAGCTCGACCTGCAGGCGCTCGTGGCACAGGCCGGCGTGCTGCCGGTGGTGGCCACGGCATGCATCGGCCTCATCCCCGGGTGCGGACCGCAGATCGTCATAGTCACGCTCTACACCGAGGGCGTTATTCCCTTCTCGGCCCTGGTGGCCCACACACTGAGCCAGGACGGAGACGCGCTCTTTCCCATCATCGCCATGAGTCCCCGCGTTGCGCTGCGCTTGACCATCACTACCACGGTGCCGGCGCTGGTGGTGGGAGTGCTCTTCTATGCCCTTGGCATGTAGCGGCGTGCCGCCACATCCGTGAGGTGACCGTGCACGAACAGGTTCACGTCACCACGCCAGAGCTCGTTTCACGACCCCGGGCAGGTCGGGCATCCTTGCCCGACAGAGCCGTTCGCGTGGGGTGTGAAACACCTTAAGGGTTCAAAACGACCCGGGCGCAGGTGCATAGGCGCAGCGCCCTGATGATGAGCCGTACTCGCGACAAGAGGCTCAATGAGGAGGGCGACCGATGGCCGCAAGTGCGACACCCGTAGCTCGAGACGTCAGGATCTACGTGGCGTTCTCATCCAGTGGGCTGTTCGGGAGCACGCAGCCGTACCCTCTGCATCATCCGGATCAGCACGTGCTCACCAACGACGAGATGTTGGGCGCGATACAACAGCGATGCGAGGGCGTGGAGTTCGTCGGACAGACTGATGTTGAAGAGGCTCCGAGGACGCTGGCGAACGTGCAGCGAGACGCGGAGAACGTGGATGGTGTGCTCTACTTCGGGGATCTGCCCGGTGGTCTGCTGGAGATGGACCTGCCCACCATCGCGGTCCATCCGCTGTGGGGTCAGTGGCAGTATCCCTACGACGCCTACGCCGGGCACAGAGTGCTGACCGCCAGTCTGCCCGTCATCGCGGACGCCCCAGAGGCGGTGTTCTCGTCACGGCTCGACCGGATTGCAGAGCACGTCCGCGTGCTGCAGGCGGTGGCGAGAATGAACGGCCTGACGGTGCTGATCGTGACCGACAAGCCCGTCCTGGGGCAGTACGAGCCCACGGCGCTGCAGTTGGAGGCGGAAGGCTGGGATGCCTACCAGGAGCGATACCTCGCGAACTTGGCGGAGCTGGGCGTCGAGGCCGTGGCGCGTCCGCAGGACGAGATGGTCTCGAGGATGGAGGCGGCTGACGAAGGGGACGCGGGCGAGGTCGCCAGTGCCTGGATGGCAGAGGCGGCCGGCATCAAGGGCACGAACGAGGCTCAGATACGCGATTCGGCCAAGCTGTATCTGGCGATGAAGGAGATGCTCGACGAGTACCACGCCGACGCCATAACCACCGAGGGCTACGGGGTGTTCATGCGCTACGAGGATGGCCCGATTCCGTCCCAGGGCATGCCCTCCTCGCAGCTCTGCACGGAGGGCGTCGTCGCCACCTCGGAAACACTGGTGGACTCGCTGATTACCCAGCACCTTGGCCTGTTCGTCACCGACAGCGCGGGCTTCAACGGTGACTACATCGTGGACGAGGACAATGACAAGGCCTACATCGGCCACTGCGAGTGCCCCTTCAACCCCTACGGCGACGAGCGGCGCGTGCCCTACGCCATACGCAACCTGCCTCAGTGGCCCGTGGACGAGCAGGAGAAGGGCGGGCATCGGCACAGGTCTTCCTCCCCGCCGGAGAGACCGTGACGGTCGCCAAGGCCAGCGTTCACGACAGAAAGCTGTCGCTGTTCGGCGGGGAGACCGTGGACGGCGAGAAGCTGTTCCCCGGCTGGTACGACATCCTGTGCCGAACGAAGCTGGCCGTCGATACCGATGCCAGGAAGCTTCTCGATAACCTCGACTGGCGCACCTTCGGCAATCACAGGGTGGCCTTCTACGGCGACCACCGCCAGCGCTTCAAGGACCTGGCCACGCTGATGGGCTACGAGGTGGTCGAGAAGGACCGGTGACGTTCGGTGTGGTCGGCCGCTGAAAGGCACTGCGACAGTTCCTGCGGGCGGCGAGGATGGCCGCCCACAGGCCGGACTGACGCCCTGTGGGAAAGGGAGAGCTGACCATGGAGCAACAGCAGACGAAGCTCTACACGGTGTTCACTGACGCGGGCGTTCAACACTTCGAGTCTGAGACTCTGACGGCCACGACGAACGACGACCTGCTGCGGCAGGTACAGGAGCGATGCCCCGATATCGAGTTCGTCGTCAGGGATGTATCCAAGCCCGGGACCACCCTTGAGGCAGTAGTCGATGAGCTGCAGGCCCGCAGGGAGGACTTCGACGGAGCGCTGGTCGTCGGTGGCCTCAATGACTACAGGCCCGTGCTCACCGGCCTGCCCACGATAGCGGTCTACAACTTCCCGGAGTTCTCTCACCTGCCATTCTGGCTTTTCGAGGAAACCGGGGGCGTGATTGGGGCAACGTGTGACAGGGGCAATCTCTGCAAGCCGGCTCAGCGGGAGGCCCTCTTCGACGACCTGGTGGAGAAGATAGGGCTTCTCGACGCGCTGGCGAGGATGAAGAGATCGCATATCCTGCTGGTAACGAACAGACCCTTCGTCGATGACGATGTACATCGCGGTGACCTGGACACCAGCTATCCCGGTGACGTTCGGCAGAAGCCTGCTGGGGAGTTCAACGAGATCATAAAGCAGGAGGTCCGTGACGTCCTGGGGACCGAGATCACGAAGATAGGGACCGAAGAGGTGGCCTCCAGCGAAGAGGTGCAGAACCTCGACGAGGAGCAGGCCCGCGAGATCGCGCAGTCGTGGATGGCCGACGCTGAGGAGGTTCGGGGGACCATCGAGCGGGAGGTTGTGAACTCCGCCAGGATGTATCTGGCGATCAAGGGCCTCATGGACAAGTACGGTGCCACTGCCAGCGCCACGCACATCAGGTCCCTGACCGTAGACCCGGAGCCGGAGGAGATGATATGGCCCAGTCTGGGGAACTCGCAGCTTCAGATGGAGGGGGTGGTCGGCTGCTGCCAGGGACACATCAACGTGGTGCTGACCCACATGCTGGCCCAATACGCCTTCGGTCGTCCGTCGATGATGGGCGACTTCATGGTGGATGTGGGCAACGGGGTGGGGATCACAATGCACTGCGGAGCGCCGTGGAATCCGTGGGGAGGCAGCGAGAAGGTCCCCTATGTCATCAGGGACCACGCGGAACGGTACGTCAAGGAGCACTGCAAGCCCGGCGCGGGCGCATGTTCGGAGGTCCTCTTCCCACCGGGCGAGCCCGCCACCGTCTGGCGGATCGATGTGCCCACCCGCTCTATCCTGGTTCACACCGGCGAGACCGTGGACGGATACTCGCTCTACGAGGACTGGACCAACATAATGTGCCGCAGCAAGCTGGTGGTCGAGCTTGAGGATGCCGCCAGGGTGCAGCGCCATCTCTATCCCGACGTCTACGGCGTACATCGCAGCGGCACCCTCGGCGATTTCAGGGAGCAGGTGCGGCTGATAGGCCGACTGCTCGACTTCGAGGTGATAGAGGACGACAGGCACGAGGTCGGCAGTGGGCCCGTGTATCCCGCATCCAGCGAATAGGGAGCGATGACAGTGACGACGAGCCAGCAAGGCCGTGGAACCGTCAAGATCAAGCCCGTGTACATCGGCATTCACCACTACAGCGATGTCTACGGCAGCGTCTGCTCGCCGGACGTGAAGGGCACCCCGCCCATTGATGCTCCCGCTGCCGAGGACGTCCGCACTTCCGCTGAGGCCATGGTCACCAGCTTCCAGGAGAGCACCGACGTCGGCTTCGTGGAGCTGGACGACCTCTACGTGATCCATGAGCAGCGGGACCTCAGGGGCTTCCCGTCGGAGCTGACGCACGACGTTGACGCCCTGCTGGTCGGCAGCGCGGGACGGCGGCCCTGGGAGCAGTTCACCCTCTCCCAGTACGGTCTTCCCGTCATCCAGGGCTCGGCCAGCGAGAGCTTCCTGCGGGCGCTGAGAGTCAAGAAGTATCTCCGCGAGAGCAAGTTCCTGTACATCGGCGAGATTCCGTCCTTCTCCGCGCCCAACGGCCCCTATGACTTCCAGCTCATCGAGCGGCGGCTCGGCACTCGCGTCCGCCACATCGAGACCAACGAGTTCTACCGCTACTTCGACCGCCTCGCCGACGATGACGTCGAGGCCGAGCTGGAGCAGTGGAGCGCGGACTTCGCCGAGGTCGAGCCTGACCACGAGAGCATGCTGGACGCCACCAGGGCGTATCTTGCCCTGCGTGATCTCTGCGAGCGAGAGGACGCCAACGGGGTCACCATCAACTGCGGGCGGTTCACCGAGGAGCGTCCCGTGGTGCCCTGCCTGGCCTTCGATCGCCTCATAGACGAGGGAATCATGTGCGCGTGTGAGGGCGACGTCACCGCCATGCTGGCGTCGCTGATGCTCCATGCCGTCAGCGAGCAACCGGTCCTGATGGGCAACTTCGGCTACCGCGAGGGGATGTTCGAGGCGGGCAAAGGTGAGGTGACTATCGAGCATGACCTCATCCCGGCCTCCATGGCCGCGGAGCCCTACACTGTGCGCGACTATCACACCAGGGGCTTCGGGGTCACTGCCTACGCGGACATCAGGGCCCCGGAGCCCATGACGCTGCTCAATCTGCACGAGTCGCTGGAGAGGATCGTGAGCCTTGAGGGTGAGACGACAGGGAGCGAGGATGGCGGCCATTGCCGCATCATCATCCACATGAACGTGGAGGGCGACGTGGCACGGCTGCCCCAGGTGCTGGTCGGCTCCCAGCACATGTCCATGGCCTTCGGGCGGTGGCTGGAGGCCCTGGCCGAGACAGCGAAGCTGCTTGACATGCAGCTCGAGCAGCTCTGACCAGCGGAGTGCTCTGCTGCGTGCTGGGCCGACGGATCTGACGCTCGGCGGCCGAGGCTCGGGTTTGTCATCCCGCTGATCGCGGTGCAGGTCGGTAGCTGCCGTTGCGGAAGCGCTCGTGGGGTGAGAGTCCAATGCGTGTTCGGATCGTCGCGAGCGCGTTGTTGATAGCCCTGTGGGGCGTGGCGGACGCCCAGATGATCGCGGAAGGGGGCGAGGTGCGGCTCCGGCTCGATGATGGCGAGGGACCTGCGGGTGACGAACGCCCTCACGGGCGAGGATCTCGCCGTCGAGCAGGAGGCGCACACGCTGCTGGTGCACTGCCCGCTGAGCGACTACGGGCTGGCGATCCTGTCGGTGCAGCTTGCCGGCGAGAGCGAAGAGCCGTGACGCTGCCGGGCCGTCAGACGCCTATCTCGTCCTCGTAGGAGGGGAAATAGCGGTTGATGACCTGCAGCTTGAACCGTGACAGGATCGACTCCTTGGGCTCCCGCTCCAGCAGGAACTCAAAGGACCGCCTGACCAGCTCCTCCTTGCTGATTTCGCCTCCGGTTAACGTCTCGTAGTAGTCATCGTCCACCGTCACCGTGTGTTCGCTGGTGCTCCCGCCCTCCTCGACCGTGACCACGAAGGTGAACTCGTCCCTGCGCTGGACCTCTATCATGATCGGCTCCCTCCCGTAGCGATGCAGGTGCTGTGCCCTGGAGCTTACGACATCTGTCGCGGTCAGACAAGCCGGTGCCACCAAGCCACTCGGCTTGCACACCATCCAGCAAGAAAAAAAGTTGGGGAGAGGAAGGAATTGCGGAACTGCTCGCGAATGGTAGTACATAAGGCATCTGGCCTCGACAAAGGCCTGATCGTCGCGAGCGGAAGCATTCCAATTGGAGGCGAGAGCATGCGTACCGACAGAGGCTTTACTCTGATCGAGTTGCTGGTGGTGATCGCGATCATTGCCATCCTGGCAGCGATTCTCTTCCCGGTCTTCGCCAAGGCGAGGGCCAAGGCCAGGCAGACGGCCTGTCTCAGCAACCTCAAACAGATAGGCATGGCGGTGCTGATGTACGCTCAGGACTACGATGGGACATTCACCCCCAGTGACCAACACTGTGATCCCCCCAATTACGTGTGGAGCCAGTTAATCGAGCCCTACGTGAAGAATGAGGAGATCTTCATCTGCCCCAGCTTCGGCGGCGTGCACACCTCAACGTGCGGCGCAAGCTACCGAAAGCCGAGCCACTACGTGCATGGCGGCTATGCCTGCAACGCATGGAGGGACGTAGGCCAGGGCGGGACGATCCAGTCCGGGCCGGCGCGCGGGTGGGGGCAGAAGACCGACAGCCTCGAGAACCCCGCCGGGATCATCTACGCATGCGACCAGAGCACGCGCAGCGATCCCAGCAACTGCTTCCGGATCGCCGTCATGACCCAGATGGTCGGCGGGAGCCTGTACGAGAACGCGCGCAAGTACGCGGTCTCCGACCGCCACAACGGTGGGTTCAACGCCGCCTTCTGTGACGGGCATGGCAAGTGGCTCCGCGAGCCGGTCCCGCACTGGTTCGGCGGGCCGTAGTCACGCTGGCTTCGAGACGGCAGCTTGATCGGCCACCAATCTCAGGGTGCGGTCGCTCCTCGGTGAGACCGTCGTTTGAGTGGGGGCGTCGTGCCATCGCCCGCGAGGAGCCGGCGGGGGGCCGCGGCGCCCGGAGCGACGCCATTGCCTTTGGGGGCTTGCGATGAGCGCATCGTGAAGCCGTGACGGCCTTGTGGCGAGATACCACCTCACGGAGGGCAGCGGTCGTTGCGTGTGCATTTCCCCCGGGCTCGGCGCGCTCCGCGCCGGCCCGGGGAGCCGTTTGTGTCGTTCCTCCCTCCAGCGAGCCCCCGCCGCCAGGACACCCCCGGCGCTGTGCCGATGGAGGATGCCCGCTCCGATAGTGCCGCCCGCATGGAGACTGATGGGTAGCGGCCGATGGCAGGGAGGCGCGCGCCGACTGGCGAAGAGCCAGCCCGGTATGCCGCCCACGCTTCCGCGTCCATAGGAGACAAGCCCGCCACGGAGGAGAGCGCCATGCTGGTCCACGCCCCCGCCGCCCTGTGCCTGGCTCTGTCACTGATCACCAGCGAGGAGTCTGATGTCGTCGAGCCGGCCCGGGACCCCGCCAGCGGCGCCCAGCACTTCTGCCTGGAGGCCGAGGACTTCACCAGCGGCGGCGGGTGGCGGGAGACCCCGCTGGGGCAGTTCGCGGGCCTGCCGAACATGTGGTCGCGGAACAAGATGATGGCGGCTGAGACCGACGAGCCCGCGGAGGCCGTGCAGCGTATCGTGGTGCGCGAGGCCGGCCGCTACAGGCTGTGGGTGCACTGCGAGCTGTCGTACGGCTTCGGGCAGGTCTTCGGGATCCGCATCCGCCAGGGCGGTCGGCTCCTGTTCGACGAGCGGTACGGGCGCATCGAGGAGCCGGCCTACTTCCCCTTCGGCCGCGGCCTGACCGTGATGGCGCCCTGGCACTGGCACAGCACGGAGCTGGCCTACGTCGGCGGCGAGACCGTTGACCTGCAGGAGGGCCTCGCGGAGGTCATCATCCACAAGGGGCGCAACCAGCAGCCGGCCGCGCCGCGCGTCCTGGACTTCGTGTTCCTCAGCAGCGATCTGTCGCTGGAGCCCGGCTCCGGCCCCTGGTCGTGGCGGGGTGACAACGCCTCCGAGGTCGCTCCCATCATATCCAGGTTCCGCAAGCCCTTCTGGTTCAAGGTCGTGGTGGACGGCGTACCGGACGAGCCGATCCGCCTGGCCGTCGCGCCGCGCTGGTTCGTCAACGGCTACTACAAGGGTCCCCGCGATGTCTTCGATCTGACCCGTGGCGGCTTCGTGCGGCGCGAGGGACCGTGGTGGCGGGTGGAGCCGGGTCCCGACGCGGCGCCGATCGAGCAGCCCATGCAGAGCCCCTGGCAGCGCTTTGACGCCGCGACCATCGAGATGGCCGCCTTCCGCGTTCACGCCGACCGGGAGCTGGACGGCGGGGTGCGGCTGATGGTCGCGGACGCCGAGCCCTGCGACCGGCACGTCATTATCGACGCGCGCTGGCCGGCCGGCCGCGACAGGCTGGAGGTGGTGTGCGCGACCGGCGTCGGCCTCTACGAGGATGGAAGCCTGGCGGGCCGCAAGGCCATGACCTACGATGAGCTGTTCCACCGCCAGGCTGACATTGTGAAGCGCTACCCCGTGGCCGGCAGGCCGCCGCGATTCTTCGGCGCGCTGGCCGGCCGCGTGGAGACGGAGTACCCGGGATACCTGCGCCTCTACCAGGCCATGGGCCTCAACGGGCAGTACTACGGCGTCGATCCGGCGCTGTATCTGCCCGAGAACGCCCGGCGCCTGGGCACCAGGCGCGAGATGGCCTACGTCTCGCTCTCGAACGCGCACATCAACCGGCAGTGCCTGGAGGGCGACTTCACGGACTACGCCGAGCGCTGCCGGGAGATGCACGCCCGACACCAGGAGGCCGGCGTGGGCGACATCCCCGTCAGCGTCAAGATGATCGAGGAGAGCGGCCCGCCGCCGCTGTCCGAGCTGCGCGAGTGGCCGAAGATCAACGAGGCCTTCCGCGGCTATCTCCAGGGGCGCGGCATCGAGCCGGCGGAGGTGCTGCCCGATGACGTTGCCGCCCAGGGCGCCGAGGCCCCGGAGGCGGAGCTGTGGGGCCGGGTGACGCTGGGCGAGGGGACAGCCGAGGAGGCAGCCGACAATCCGGCGCTCTACTACCACTCTGTGCGCTTCAGGGCGTGGCTGTTCGCGGAGGCGACCCGCCGCGGCGTGGCGGAGATCCAGCGGGCCTTCCCCGAGGGCAGCCGCGGGAATGCCGGCAGCATCTACCCCAGCGAGGGCAACGGCCCGGTGCTGGGGCGCGGCGTGCATCCCTTTGAGCTGTTCCGGGTGGCGGAGGGGCTGGCGTTCCACTCCGAGATCAGTTGGGGGCGGTGCGGCGCCCCGCAGTACCTCGGCCCGCAGACGCAATCCTACGAGGGGGCGCTGGGCCGCGCGCTGGCGAAGTACCACGACGTGCCCATGGGCACCTACCAGATCGCCGCCGGCATCCGCGGGTATACCGACCCGGAGTACCTGCACCTGGCGACCTTCGTGGAGCTGGCGCACGGCTTCGAGCACGTCACCTACTACGACATCCGCATGAACTGCGGCTCCACCAGCATACTCACGCCCATCGTGCTGAAGACCCTTAAGAGCGTCAATCACGCCATCGGGCAGGTGGAGGATGACCTCACGGGCGTGCGGGCCCGGGTGGTGCCGGCGCGCGTGGCGCTGGGATGGTCGATCACCACTGACGTGTGGGACCTGACCATCGAGCAGGAGGACGACAGGCTGCTGGGCCACCAGATCTACCCGCAGGAGCGGCAGCAGCTCTACTACCTGCTGCGACACTGCCAGGTGCCGGTTGACATCCTCGGGGAACAGGACGTCGCGGAGGGGCGGCTGCGCGACTACGATGCCTACGTGCTGGTCGGGGATCACCTCAGCCGGGCGGCGGCCGAGGGGCTGGCCGCATGGGTCCGCGATGGCGGGACCGTGATCTCCGTCGCCGGCGGCGGGCTCCTGGATGAGTACAACCGGCCCAACCCGGTGATGGCGGAGCTGTTTGGCGTGGCCTCGGCGCCGGTGCAGAAGGCCGACATCTGCCTGCGCCCGAAGCTGGAGCTGCTGCATCGGCACCCCCTGGATGCGGCCCACTTCCCGGACGTGGAGATCGACCACTACGGCTTCAGGCAGACGCTGACGTCCGCCGCGGGTTCGGACGTGGAGGTCCTGGCGACTACCGATGAGGGCAGGCCGGCGGCGATCGCACGCCGGGCCGGGGACGGCCGGGCCATTCTGCTGGGCTTCCTCCCCGGCTACGCCTACGTGCGTCCGGCCTTCCCCATGTGGCCCTTCGGCCGAGGCGGAGAGCAGGAGCTCTCCGGTTACCTCCCCACCGAGTTCGCGGCCGAGGTGCGCGAGGTCTTCAGGTCACTGCTCGACGAGGCGGGGGTCGTCAGCCCTGTGGTGTGCTCGGAGCCGCTGGTGGAGGCGGTGCTGCTGATAGGCGATGACGGCCTCCGCCGCATCTGTCTGCTGAACTTCACCTTCAGTCCCGTAGAGGGGCTGGAGGTGACGCTCAACGGACTCTCGCCGCGCCGTGTCGTGGACGTCGCGACCGGCGACGAGCTTGCGCTCACGGACGGCCGCATCCGCCTGGACCTCGACCGATTCGCCGTGTTACGTCTGGAATAGGGGCGGTCTCCGGGATCCTCTATGGCCGCAGCGCACGACTGAGAGGTGCTGCCTGAGTGAGACAAAGCACAACCGCCTGGCGGCTGGTCGTCATGGTGTGCGCGGCAGCGATCTTGCCCGGCGAGGCCGCCGCGGTCGAGGACTTCGACGTGCGCGCCTGTGACGGCCTGCGGAAGATACCGCGGTATCCTGATGACGAGATATGGCAGCGCCTTCCCTCGCGGCTGTCGCTGGCGCTCGTGCGGGGGGAGAGCGAGTCCGGCCAGGTCGCGCTCCGCGCTGCGCAGGCGCTGCGGCTGACCGGGCTGCGGGCGGAGCCGCCGACGCTCCGCCACCAGGCTACCGGCGAGGCGCTGCCGGCGTCGCCTGAGCCCCTCTACATGGTGGCCTACATCAATCCGCTGGAGCCCGACCCCGAGGACTCCATGTGGCCGGCCGTGCCGGGAGCGCTGGATCAGCCCGACCCCCTGCGGCCAGTGCCTGACAGGCTTACTCTCGAACCGGGAGAGACCCTGACCGTGTGGCTGACCGTCACGGCACCCCGAGACGCCCCTGCGGGCCGATACCGCGGCGATCTCCGGCTGGGCTGGCGCGGCCTGGAGGAGCCGCTGCTGGTGCCGGTGGAGGTCGAGGTCTGGGACGTGTCGCTGCCAGCGAACACGCGCGTGCAGACGCAGCTCTTCGGCCTTAACCTCGGCGAGGTCGCGCGCTACGCCGGCCTCGATCAGGACCGCCGCAACCCGCGCTGGCGCCAGATCATCCGGCGGTGCGTGGACCTGCACCGCCACTACCGCATCAGCCCTTATGCTGGCGCGCTGTGGGGCGTGGGGAGCAGCCCCTCGGTGTGCACCGGCAGGTTCGGAGGCGGCTGGCGCTTCGACGGGCACGTGACCTCGGCGACGCTGGAGCTCCCCGAGGCACTCGTAGGAAGCCGGGAGTTCACCGTAATGAGCTGGGGCCGGCCGCGCTCGGGTGACGAACGGACCCAGTTCGTCCTGAGCTGCTGGGGGAGGGGGGAGGGCCTGCGCCTGGAGTACCGGGAGGGCGCGAGCATCGGGCTCTATGCCCGGCGGAAGGAGCCCGAGACCTGGACCGGCCAGTTGGAGGCGCCCCTCGCCGCCGATGAGTGGCATCACGTGGCGGTCGCTGCATCGCCGCACGTTACCCGGCTGTTCGTGGACGGCGTGGAGCAGGGCGGGCTGCAGGAGGCGCCTGTGGGCCTGATCTCTTCCCGGTTGGTGCTGGGCACCTACCCCTACATGAACAGCAGCCTCTACTCCGGGGACCTCGACGAGGTGCGGTGCTTCGCTCGCGCTCTGGACGCGGCGGCAATCCAGCGCGAGATGCAGGCCCCTGCAGAGCGATCCGACGCCATTGTGGACGAGGCCATGGATGCCCGCCCGGCCGGGGGCGTCTCGCCGTACACGGATCGCGGCGCGGAGCTGCTCACGGCATGGTGGCGGCTGTGGCGCAGCGAGGGGCTGCACATCGGCAACGTGACGGCGCCGGGAGCCTACAAGTGGAACCGCATGGACTTCCGCACCGCCGAGGCGTTCTTCAGCAGATACTACCCGTGGCTGGAGAGGGAGGGCGCGTTGGAGTACTGCTACACGCGGATGCCAGTGGACGAGTCCGTGACCGGGCGCGGCCGGGAGGTCAATCTCAGCTACGCCAAATGGCTTGGCGAGCACTACCCCGGGATCAATCGCCACCACACCATCGGCGATCACATCGAGGACGAGCAGTTCGACAACGTGATGGCCTTCGCGGGTCACCTGGACATCTGGGACTTCACGCCCGGCGTCTGGCATCATCGCGGGCACAGGACAGTGGAGGCGCTGGAGGCGCGCAGGCAGCAGCACGGCGAGCGCTTCGCGTGGTACATGACGCGCTCGTCGCCAGTGCTGCGCGGGGGCACGCCGCTAAAGCCGCTGGACCTGCGCGGCTTCTTCTGGCAGATGATGAAGCACGGTGTCAGCATGCCCAGCCACTGGTGCGTGAACCTGTGGGATCGCCAGAGCGGGAAGCACGCCGACCGCGACCTGCGATGGTTCGAGGAGCAGCGCTGTTACCGCTTTCGCCCCAGCACGGCCGCCGGCGTCGCCTCCGCCACCTTCTTGTGGCCGACGGAGAGCGGCCCCGTGCCGTCGATTCGCTGGGCGGCAATCCGGGATGGTATCGAGGACTTCGACCTGTGGTGGCTGGTCAAGGAGGGCGCCCGGTCGGCCCGCGACGGGGGTGTGTCGATCCCCGGGCTGGAGGGGGAGCTGGCGTGGATCGACGAGGCGCCGCTTCGCCTCGTCGGCCTGCTGGGCTTCAGCACACAGTTCGGCGGCGCGGCCCAGTTCCGCGAGCACCGCGGGCGCCTGGCACGCGCTGCAGTCCGCCTGAACCGGGCGGGCCTGCTGCCGCCGCCGGGTGACCTGTGCGCGGCTCCACCTCAGATGCCATGGCGGCTGCGGCTGGGGCCCGGGCCGTGATCCCGGCCTTCGGACGACTGCGTTCGCGAGAGCCGATGTATCGCCCAGCCAGCGGACGATGACCGGACACGGGGGGGGAGGGGCGAGCAGGCGCGCCGGCGAACCCACAGGCAGCCTGTTCCCTCCGGCAAGGAGGCGAGACGGATGGCCGGCGACAGGACCAGGTCCGCGGTCTTCTTCGGCCTCTACGCGGCCATGCTCCTGTATGGTCTCTACTGGGTCCGCCTCAGCGACGTGCGCGACCGCGTTCAGAGCCTCACCCTCTTCTATGTGCTGATCGGCGCAGCTCTCTGCTACCTGGCGCTGCGGGCCGTCCTCGTGATTCTCGTCAAGGTCTCGCAGGCCTGGGACCCCGTCTGGGTGGCCATCGATCTGATCATCATCACCGTCGCCGTGCGGCTGACCGGCGGGATCGACAGCGAGGCAGCGCTGCTATACTTCTGGCCCATCGCAACCTACGCCATCCGGTCGGGACGTTGCTGGTCGGCTTGGCGAGCGCCGGCCTCTATGTGGCGGCCACGTGGGCCGGTGGGTTTCCTGAGGAGTACTCCGGCAGCCTGGGCACGCGGCTGCTGATAT
This sequence comes from Armatimonadota bacterium, assembly GCA_034722055.1. GTDB lineage: Bacteria > Armatimonadota > Zipacnadia > Zipacnadales > UBA5352 > JAYENL01. The sequence continues at coordinate 27,073 of JAYENL010000256.1, read as the reverse complement.
TGGCCGTGGTGACCGTGGTCGCCACCAGCTTCGCCATTCTGGAGACCAAGCGCGTGGAGGAGATGGCGAGGCTCCGCGAGCAGGTCGGGATCGCCGAGTACCGGCGCAGCCTGTCGCAGGAGATGCACGATGGCATTCAGCACTGCCTGACCGCCATCTCGACCAGGCTCCAGGTGGCCGAACGCATGCTCGCCGAGGACCCGGCCAAGGCCGCTCGCATGGCTGTGAACCAGCGCTTGCTGGTCAGCCAGGCGGCCGACGAGCTCCGCTACCTCGTCCGCCGCCTGCGCTCGCCGGCGGTGGAGCGTCAGGGCTTTCTGGACGGGCTGCGCGAGCATCTCATGCTCTTCCGTGAGCGCTCGAGCATGGCCGTGTCCGTGGACGTTCAGGGCGAGCCGGCGCCGCTTCCGCCCGACGTTGAGCAGGCCGCCTTCCGGATCGTGCAGGAGGCGCTGATGAACGCTGAGAAGCACGCGGAGGCGAGCGAGGTGAGCGTGGCTGTCAGCCTCGATCACCGCCTCCTGGAATGTACTGTCTCCGACAACGGCATGGGCTTCGATCCATCACAGGCGGGGGACGAGCCCACTATGGAAAGCGGATTCGGCATTCCGAGCATGAGACAGCGCGCGGAGCAGGTGGGCGGACAGCTTCAGATCTCGAGCGCGCCCGGCGAGGGCACGGTCGTCACCTTCACGGTCGCCCTCGGCGATGACCGCGCGCCGGCGCCCGGAGCCGGTGCTGCTGGGGAGGCATGACCGAATGCGACTTGCCGTGGCCGGTGTCTGCTGCGCGGCGGCTGTGCTCTGCGTTGCCGTGGCCGGAGCCGCGGATGACGAGAATCTGCTGCGCAACGGCTCCTTCGAGGATGTATCGGAGGATCATCCCAATCACTGGTCGCTGACCACTCACGGCAACGAGGCCAACCTGTTCGCGGTGACGCTGCCGGACGGAACCCACGCCCTGCGGCTGAGCTGCAGCCGCTTCGAGGGCGGCTGGGTCATCGCCGCCCAGGATGGCGTGGTGGAGATCGAGCGGGGGCAGTGGTACCGGCTGACCTTTCGCGCCCGCGCCGAGGACCTCCGTGCAGCGGCCTCCGTGGCCATCTACCAGCGCGATCCGTGGGTGAACGCTGGACTCGTGCGCCGCTTCATCCCGGGGAAGGTCTGGCAGGAGTACGAGATGCACTTCCAGGGGGAGATCGACGCCTTCGACACGCGCTTCGAGTTCTTCTTTTCGGCCACCGGCGCCCTCTACCTGGATGACGTGAGGCTGACCGAGAGCGAGTCCCCGGCCACGCAGGCGGCCCTTCCGGCGGCTCCGGGGAAGAACTCAGTGCGCAACGCCAGCTTCGAACTGGCCGACGCCTGGTGGGGGAGCCTGGGAGCGGACACGCTGCAGGGGGAGGTGGTGGCGGGCGGGGTTGACGGCCAGCACTGCCTGCGGGTCGCGGCCGACCCGGAGAGCGCTCCCGTGTACTACAGCGATTGGTACGAGGTGCGCACTCGGCGGGTGCTGGCCGGCTCGGCGGTGAGCGAGGGCTGGTACCCCGTGGAGGAGGGGCAGCGGTACTGCGTCTCCGCGTATGTGCGCAGCGAGACGCTGCCGCTGCGGGCCACGCTGCGGGTGATCTGCCATCCGCGCGGGGGCTTCTCGCAGACCTTCGACGTGACCGACCGCTGGCAGCGTATCGAGGCGTCCGGCGAGCTGGCGGGCACGCTGTGCTTCGTGGTCCTCCAGATTGAGGACCTGCCCGGCGCGGGCGAGCCGATTCCCGAGGGGGCCGGGCCATGGGAGCTGCTCCTTGACGCGGTGCAGCTCGAGCGCGGCGCGACCGCGACGGAGTTTGAGCCCCGCCACCCGGTGGAGATCGCTCTGACCACTGACCGGCCGGGCAACGTCTTCTTCCTCCCCGAGCGGCTGCGGGTGCGCCTGCATGCCTGCAACTGGACCGAGGAGCCGGTGGAGCGGGCCGCCGCCGTGGCTGCCGATGACGCCTGGGATCGCACCGCTGCCACCGCGGAGGTGGCGCTGAGTCTGTCCCCCGGGGAGGCCGTCACGCGGACCGTGGCGCTGGACGTGCCGCGGGGCTTCTTTCGGGCGCGGGCGTCGCTTGGGGAGGCGGAGGCGGACCTGCGCACGGCGCTGGTCGCGAAGCTGAGGAACGGCATCGCGCAGAGGCCGGGCAGGTTCGGCATCAACCACCCGGCGCCCTCGGACCTGCGCATGGACCTGTGGCAGCAGGGCGGGATGAGCTGGGTGCGCGACTGGTCGTGCAAGTGGCACCAGGTGCAGGAGAGTGAGGGGGCGCCGTTCGAGTTTGATGAGCAGGACCGGCAGATCAACCGGGTGCTTGAGCGGGGCATGCACGTGCTCCTGTGTCTGCCGGAGTGCTCCGTGCCGTGGAACTCCACGGCGCCGCCGGAGGCGCTGGAGGCCACCGGTCGGCAGCTCTACGGGCCGCTGAAGCACCCGCCCGCCGACCTGGCGGGATATGAGGACTACGTGGCCGCGACGGTTCAGCATACGGCCGGGCGCGTGCAGTGGTTCGAGATCATCAACGAGCCCAGCGCGGAGGTGCTGCCGCCGGAGAAGTACCTCCCGATCATGCGGGCGGCGCACCGGGCGGCGCGCTCGGTGTCGAATCGCGCCAGGATCGTCGGCGGCAAGAGCGCCGGCCCCGGCCCGGCCTTCAAGTGGTACGAGCAGTTCCTGCAGGGCGGAGGGACGGAGTGGATGGATGCCGTCAACGTGCACATCTACCCCGGGAACGCCCAGCCGGCGGCCCTGGAGGCCGGCCTGGAGATGCTCAACGAGGCCATGGAGCGCAGCGGCGACCGCAGGCCCATCTGGTGCACTGAGTGGCTCTACGGGGCCGACGATGACCCGGCGCCGACCATCCCGGAGTGGCCGCCAACCGGACGGGTCCGCACGGAGCTGCGAGCGGCGGCCTTCGCCATCCAGTTCTACGTGGTGGGCATGGCCAACGGCGTGGAGATGTTCTTCCAGCATACCTCGCATTGGGCCACGCGCATCAACCGTCCGCACCTGCTCTTCGACTCCTTCTTCGAGTATCGCGCGGCGCCCCGGAAGGCCTTCGCCGCCCACAACGCCATGGTCTCGCTGCTGGGCAGCCACCCTGAGTTCTCGCGCAAGCTGCGCCTGGGCGAGGGCGGGTACGGCGCGGCCTTCGAGGCCAACAGCGGGGACAGCGTCGCGGTGCTGTGGCGGCTCGTCGGCAGCGAGACGGCCCGGCTCGACATCACCGCGTTGCCGGACGGGTGCCGCGTGCTGGACATGATGGGCGTGCCGATCGACGGGGAGAGCCACGAGCTTGGGTGGGTGCCGGTATACGTGACCAGCCACTCGCTGCCGCCGCACCGCCTGGCGGCGGCCGTGGAGCGCGCCCTCTGATGACTGCGCTGCGGTGAAGGCGCGGGAGCCCGATTCCTCGAAGCTGACAGCCAGAATCCGCTGGACGGCGGGGCGCGCCAGTCCCTCGGATTCATCCCGGTTGATGTTCGCGGTACAACTCCGGACGAGATCGGTTCTCTGGGGCGGGTGAGATAAGATGCGAAGGTGCAAGCGATCTGCGCCCGCACTGTGTGCCGTTGTTGCGCTACAGGTCATGTCCGCGACGTGGGCAGGGGCGGCGGTCGGGGAGGTGGCGCACGAGTGGCTGACGGTGCGGCGATGTCCGGCCTCGGAGCGGGCGCCGACCATCGACGGGCGGCTGGATGACCAGTGTTGGGATCAGGGCGTGCGCACGGGCGCCTTCGTGACGCCGCAGGACGAGCCCACGGAGCTGTGGACGGCCGCCCGGATCGCCCATGACGGCGAGAGCCTCTACGTGGGCGTGCAGTGCCGGGAGCCGCACCCTGACCAGCTCCTCACCGAGCACACTGAGCGCGACAGCGATGTCTACCTCGATGACTGCGTCGAGGTGTTCCTCGACACCGACCTCGACTTCCGGACCTACTACCACTTCCTGGTCAATGCCGCGAACGTGCAGCGCGATGAGTCTCGTGCCATGGGCGGGAAGACCCCCGAGGACGTGGCCTGGAATGCCGGGTGGCGATCGGCGGTGGCGGTCGGCGGGCCCGGCTGGTCGGTCGAGATGGCCATCCCGTTCAGCGAGGTGGGCCTGGAGCTGGGGCGCGACACCGCGGTGGGACTGAACATCTGCCGGTCGGCGCCACGCATCGATGAGCTGTCATGCTGGGTGCCCACACACGGAGGCTTCCACAATCCTCACCGCAATGCCACCGTGCTTCTTGGGGCGCGCCGGGAGTGCCCGCGGGTGCACCTGGAGATCCCCTCCGTCGGCGAGCTGTTGCCCGATGGCCGGAACGAGCTGGAGGTGCGCCTCGACAACCGCGACGCCTCGCGTCTGACGCTGGAGGGCGAGCTGAGAGTGGGCACAAACGAAGCCCTGCGGCGGGAGGAGGTCAGGCTCGGCGAGCTGCCGCCGGGCGAGAGCATGCAGCGGACCGCGCAGTATCGCATTTCCGGCAGCGGCGCCAGCAACCTCTGCCTGCTGGTGCGCGAGGCGACGACCGGCAGCCTCGTGGCGGCGCGCACGCTGACCTTCACGGTGCCCATCCTGCTGGCGCAGGACTTCGGCAGCCGCCTGCCCGCACCCGAGTACTGCCAGAGCTGGTGGGCGCGCAGCCTCTACAAGATCTCGCCTCAGAGGGCGGTACCCGAGCGGGAGGAGGGCTTCGCGACCCTGGAGTGCGCCAGGAACGAGTATGAGAGCCTGCAGCTTGTGCTCAGACCCAAGGAGGAGCTGCGGGACGTTCAGGTCAGGCTGACGCCCCTGCGCGGCGTGCCGGGCGTCATCGGCGAGCATAACCTGGATCTGTATCGCGTGGAGTACGTCGAGGTCCGGCAGCCCAGCGACGCCTTCGGAAGCACGGGGCTCTACCCGGATCCGCTGGTGGCGGTGGATGGGAGCCTCGATCTGCCGGCGGATCGCAACACCGTGCTGTGGGTGACGGTGCGCGTGCCTCCGGGCACCCCGGCCGGGCAGTATCGCGGCGCCCTGCAAGTGGAACCGCCCGGGCGGGAGGCCTTTGAGCTGCCGATACGACTGCGGGTGCTGGACTTCACGCTCACCGATGAGACGCACACCCGCACCGCCTACGGCCTGAGGCCGCACTGGGATGTGCTGGGCCTGCAGACCGTCGATCAGAAGCGGGAGGTCTACCTCAAGTATATGCGCGCCATGTGGCGGCACCGGCTGTCGCCCTACGACCCCTTCATGTTCGATGGCATCAGGTGGAGCATCGACGGGCCGCGGTGGCGGCTGAAAACCGGCGGCCTGGAGCTGGTGTGCGACACGTTCAGCGACACCTACTTCAGCTTCGCCCGCGACAGCGAGCTGCTGGGGCGCCTGACCAATACCATCACGCAGTTCGAGCGCGAGGGCGTCGGTTACCAGGGCACGGGCGTCGGCTGGCCGGGCATCAACGCCCTCAAGGACGTCAGAATCATCGAGAGCGGTCCGGACGGATGGGTGATGGAGATCACCGGCGCTCGCCTGGGCGGTGGACCGGCGCACAGGGCCTACGAGACCACCTTCCGCTTCGCCATCGCGGCCGGCAGGCCGGCGGTGGCGGCGCGCATGGTGCGCTTCAAGAACACCTCTGAGGTCCGCTACCAGCTTCGGGGCTACTACTACATCCTCGAGCCCGCGGCGGAGGACGCGCAGAAGATCAAGACTCCACGCTGCGCTGGATGGCTCTCCGCGGATGGCCGCATGATCGCCGGCCTGACCACCGCCGAGAAGCTCGTTGGCAATCCGCCGAAGTCGTTCTACAGCCGGAAGGAGGTCTGGCTGGAGCCGGGCGAGGAGGTCGAAGGCTTCGGGCCGATCAGGGTCTTCTTCGCCGGCGACGCGGCGAGCGAGGAGCAGATGCTCTCCGTGGCGAGCGAGCTCAGGGAGTCCCTCGCGGCGGACCAGCCGGCGGTGGAGGGCGCCCGGATCGAGGCCGATGTCAGGGAGCGCGTGGAGATCAGCCACGACTTCTCCGAGTTCGACGCCGCGGCGGAGAGGTACCTCGATGAGTGGAAGTTCACCAGCTTCCGCCTCCCGTGCATGCCGGGCCACCTGGCGGGCCACGGCCGCTTCACGCCCGAGTATCGGCGGCTGCACAGGAGGGTGTTCGGCCCCATCGTCGAGCACCTCCGCGAGCGCGGGTGGCTGGAGAAAGCCTACGCGTACTGGTTCGACGAGCCGCATGAGGAGGAGTACGCGTATGTGGCGGAGGGCATGGACGTGCTCGCGGAGAGCTGCCCGGGGCTGAAGCGGCTGCTGACCGAGCAGGTGGAGGAGCCGCTGGTCGGCCACGTTGACCTGTGGGTGCCGCTGCTGAGCCGCTTCGATCCTGAGGTCTGCCGACAGCGGCAGGAGGCGGGTGACGAGGTGTGGTGGTACGTGTGCTGCGGGCCAAGGGCGCCCTACCCCAACAACTTCATCGACCACCCGGCCATCAACCACCGCATCCGCTTCTGGATGATGGACAAGTACAACGTGGAGGGCTCCCTCTACTGGCAGACCACCTCGTGGCGGCGCAATCCCTGGGAGAACGTCGCCGCCGTCGATCCCTCCGGTGAGCGCTTCCACGGCAACGGCGACGGGTTCTTCATGTACCCGGCGTGCCGCCAGCCCTCCGACGAGCCCGTCCTGGCCGGGCCGGTCATCACGCTGAGGCTGGAGACACTGCGCGATGGGCTGGAGGACCTGGAGTACATCTGGACGTTGAAGCGGCTCATCGCGCGCGGCGAGGATCGACTGGCGCGCCTGCAGGGAGAGCAGCGGCAGCGGCTGGCAGGGCTGCTCTCGCAGGCCCGGGCAGCACTGGCGGCGCCCGACCGGCTGGCGGAGAGCCCCACCCACTACGCGAAGGACCCGCGCCACCTTCTGCGGGAGCGCGCCCGGCTCGCCGACGCAATCGTCGATCTGCGGCAGGTGCTGCCCGGCGAGTGACGCCCGCCGGCCCGCGATGCGGGCACGGCACCGGAGCCTGCCGATGGGTATTCGTTCGCACTCTACGCTGGGGAGGTTCGTACGATGAGACTATGCGTGATGGCGGTGATGATCGTGGGGCCCCTTATGCTCGGCCATGCCGCAGATGAGGTGAACCTGGTGCCGGCGCCCAAGGAGGTCACCAGCCACGAGCGAACCGTGTCTCTGTCGCCGGCCGAGACGACCATCGTACTCGGCAGCGAGGCGACGGCGACGGAGCGATACGCCGCCGAACGCCTGCAGGAGCTTGTCCGTCGGCGGTTCGGCGTGGAGCTTGCGGTGGCTGCCGAGGAGGATGCCCCTGCCACGGACGGGCCGGTCATCCTGCTGGGCCAGGCGTCCACGAGCGAGCGGGTCGCGGAGCTGTGTCGCGAGCGAGGGATAGACCTGGTTGCGGAGAGCCCGGGCCAGGACGCCTACATCGTGGAGGTGCTGGACGGAAGGGACATCGTCCTGGTGTGCGGCTCCAACGATCGGGGCGTGATCTACGGCGTGCAGACGCTCTTCAGACTTCTGCGGGAAGGCGGCGAGGGGCTGGAGCTGCCGGCCGCCCTCATTCGCGACTGGCCGAGCATCCCCTGGCGCGGCAGGCCCTACACGCGCGTCTCGGAGCACCTGGCGCCCGGCGTGCTGGACGCCTACCTGTGGGCCGGACTCAACTTCATCGACGTGCGCGAGGGCGCCTTCGGCTACGGGCCGGATGGCGAGCTCGACCACGAGCAGATCGGCCGCTGCATCGAAGAGGCCCACCGGCGGGGGCTGTTCGTCTTCGGCACCGTCTCGTGCGGCGTGAACCCCGAGCAGTTCGACGGCGTGATCCGCACCTTCGAGGAGCTGATTGGCCTGGGCGTTGACGGCCTCTGGATCTCCTTCGACGATCCGGGAGGCGGCGAGGGCACCACCGAGCTGGCCCGCCGCGTCATCGAGCTGGGCCGGGAGCACGGCATCACCGGCCGGAAGATCGCCACCACCCCTCCCTCCGGCTCCTACCAGCATATCGACACCGACTTCAACCGCGAGATGGCGCAGGTTCCGGGCATGGCGGAGGCGACCTGGTTCTTCACCCGGCCGCCCAAGGCCGAGGACGTGGCCTCCGCGCGGGACATCGGCCTGCAGAGCCTGCCTGCGTGGTGGCACAACTGGCCGCGTACCGACGCGGGCTTCACCCACGGCAGCTACGGCGGGCAGTCCTTCCGACCCGATGGTCTGCCCTCCTACATGGAGGTCCCGCCGCTGACCTGGGGCTGGCACAGCCCGCAGTACGACGATCTGCGCGACGCGCCCCGCAACACCGACACCGTGATGATGTGGGGCGGCTGGCAGCCGGAGTACACCTCTCGCGTCCTCGGCATCTGGGCGTGGGACCCCGAGGGGCACGACTTCGAGGCGACCCGGCGGGCCATCTACGAGACGGTCTACGGGCCGGACAACGTCGAGCCGATGATGCAGCTTGATGACGGGCTCCACGAGCTCAAGGAGCAGTTCCAGCTCCCCGACCGGCGACCCGATCCGGCCAACAACTTCCCCCCGATCCTGAAGCCCTCAAGCGACAGATCTGACGCGCAGGCACAGATCGAGCGCCTGCAGCAGTTGGCCGCCAGCATCGCCGACAGCGCGCCCGAGGGCTCACTGCTCTCGGAGGAGCGGCTGGAGGAGCGCTTCCTGGAGCCGATGCGGGCCGAGCTGCGAGCCGCCCGGGTGCTGATCGGTCTGGAGGAGCGGCCGGAGCAGGGGTGGCCGGAGCACGAGGCGCAGGTCCTGGCGCGAATGCGGGCCGGCGACACGGAGGGCGTCCAGGAGCTGTGCGAGGCCGTGCGGCCGAGGCTGCAGCGGCAGGCGGCGCAGGTCACGGAGGCGCTGTCCGGGCTGCTGGCGATGGAGACCTACCAGGAGTACTGGCTGCAGCGGGCTGAGGGCGACGTGGAGTTCTGGCGCGGGGAGCTGCAGAGGCGGCAGGAGGCGCTGCAGAGGCGGATCGCCGATCGGGAGACTGAGCTGGACCTGGAGGCGATGCTGGCGAACATCGACAGCCCGCTACAGGAGGGCGAGGTCATCGACGTAGTGACCCCCGAGCAGCTCGCGGGCTCGCTGGTCACGCACCGGGGCGCGTGGCTGACCGGCCTCTATCCGCCCGATCAGCCGCGGGCCTTCGTGATGAGCTTCCCCGGCCACACGGCCTCGACACCGGGCGACTTCTGCCGGGTTGAGTTCAGCCTCGACTGCGCCGACGCCCAGGGCGAGCTGCGTCTGCAGCTTCATCTCACGGACGAGTACGACAGCGACCGGTGGACGGGCTACCGCTTCTACCAGCTACTGCACGAGGGCGAGGTCATCTGGGAGGAGGACATCGCTCTCACGCGGCGCGGCGGCAACGAGTGGAGCAGCATCGACGTCACGGAGCTGGCCGAGGGCGTCGAAGAGCTCGACCTGACGCTGCAGTTGCTCGACAGGCGCCCGGTGGGCAACTACACGACCACGATCTTCGTCGGGCCCGTGAGGCTGGTGGCGGGAGGCTGACGGCCACCCTGCGCCGGCAGCCCCAGCGTCCCGTGATGCATCCATGGGCTTTCAGCAGCGCCGCCGCCAACCTCGCCCTGCGCGCACGCCGGGCAGCACCATCGCGCGTAAGGTCCGGATGTTCAATGGCGAGAACGTGCTCGGGGTGTGCTCGATGGACGCACGCGCCCCGCAGGGGGTTCCTGGCATGAGAGCAGACTGCTTCGGGCTGCGCTCATCTGCAGTGCAGGCAAAGAGCATCATCCTGGAGGACATCCTCATGCGCCTTGCGGGTCATCTGGCGATCGCTCTGGTGGCAACGATTCTCTGCGCTCCGGCCGCGCTGCCGCAGGAGTACGCCGAGGGGGTCATCGACAGCGATCAGATCGTCCACGAGCAGGGCCACTGCTACACCGTGGGCGTGGACACGCCTGTGCGGGCCGACGGCTACTACGGCAATGTCTCGCGCCTGAGGCTCTACGAGGACGACACGGCGCTGGGCCCGGCGCACAGCATGCACGAGGCCATCCGCAACATGGGAGAGGGCCGCTTCTCGCACTGGGGAAGCAGGACGGGCGAGCCCGAGGTGCTCTACTTCTCCGCCTCTGACAACTCAGATCCGCGCACCAACGGCCGTACCTACCGCTGGCGCGTTCGTCTCGATGCCGGCGTACCCGAAGGGGCGCAGCTTGCCGACGGAGTGCCCGCCGAGCCCTTCGCGCGCGACGCCAACACTGTACTGCTGGCGCATCTCGACGGGGAGGATGAGGCCGAGGCCGACTACGCGAGGGGAGAGGCCGCGGAGGTCGGCGGCGGGCACCAGTCCGTGCAGGGCCGCTTTGGCGCGGGCGTGCGGCTTGGGGAGCGAGGGCTGGTCTACCACGGGATCGACAACCTGTTCCAGGAGCGCGGCACGGTGGAGTTCTGGCTGCGAGCGACAGAGCCCGGCGAGCTGTGGGCGCCCGAGGGTGAGCGAAGCATCTTCGCGGCCGTCGGCGGCTCATCACGCTACGCCGGACGCTTCCGCCACGGCCTCGCCTTGACCCTGGACGGAGGCCAGGGGACGCTCACGCTGACCGCCAGCACGGATGCGCCCGTCCTCGAGGTGCCCGAGGCGACGCTGACGGTCCCCGCGCCCCCTGAGCCCCAGGATGGCTGGCACCACATCCTGGCCGGCTGGGACAACCGCCCGCCGCGGCGCCTGTGGCTGCTGCTCGATGGCACAGGGGGGACGGTGGAGCTGGATGAGCAGGCGGATCCCCGAGGGCTGTTCGCGCCTGTCACCGCCCTCCGCTTCGGCACTGCCGGTGCTGACATCGACGAGGTTCGCGTCCTGGACGTGCCACCGGAGGGCCGCATGGCGGGCGCCGAGGCCGAGATGCCCCAGATCGACATGGCGGAGCTCACCCGGATGCAGGACATCGCACGGCGGTGGCTGGATCTGCTGATTGAGGTCCAGCAGTGGGGGGTGCTGCCCACAGAGGTGGCGTGGCCTGCGCTGGAGCCGACGGAGGCGCCGCTCACGCTCAGGAACAGCGACCATGAGATGCACATGAGCCGGCCCTTCATCCAGGCCTGCCGCATCTGGGGCGATGAGCGCTACCTGCGGGCAGCCGGCGCCATGGCCGAGGCCTACCACCGGGCCGCCCTCCCGAACGGGGGATGGACGCAGCAGTACAGCCTGGACATCGACGGCTCGCTGCATCCTCGTTCAAGCATCGCGCACTTCGAGGAGTGGACCACCAGCACGCCCATCCGCACCATGGCGGCGATGCACGCGATCACCGGGCTCGACAGCTTCCTGGAGTGGGCCGTCGAGGGCGCTCAGGTCATCCTCACCTCCCAGGACGAGAGCGGCTGGTGGCCGTGGGGCGCCGCCGGGATCCCCGGGAGCACGGTGCCGGAGTACCTCAGCGGGCCGACTCTCAATGACTGGAACGCCAACTGCTGCATGGAGGACTGCCTCGTCCTCTACCACCTCACCGGCGATGAGCGCTACCGGGAGGCCATCTTCGCCCTCGGCGACTGGCTGATCTCCGCCCAGCTCGGGCCGCCCACCTACGGCTGGGCCGCGCAGTACGACCGTGAGGGCCAGCCGGCCTGGGGGCGGGCCTTCGAGCCGCCGGCCGCCGATATGCTCTTCGGCACATTCGGTGCGGGGCGGGCGCTGCTGATGCTCTATGACATCACCGGCGAGGACCGCTATCTGGAGCCGCTCCGCCGCCATCTGGCCTTCCTGGAGTCCATCCCGGAGGATCAGAAGGGCTGGCTGTGGTACGCCCACCGCGACTGGTCGGCGGAGGAGAACCGCGGCCAGACGGGCGGCTCTTCCTTCAGCCTCGCGGAGCGCTACGGCGCCGAGCCGCCCTCGGAGGAGACCCTGGCCGGCGGCATCGCCATCCATGCCGGAGAGCCGATCGTCGGCTACTACCACCAGATGTGCCCCATTACTTACCCGGAGCTCGACAGCTACCTGACCCCGCTCGATGCCCACTACGGCTCGAAGTCACGGCGGGCGGAAAGCTGGCTGCGCGAGGAGCTTGCGAAGCGAGCGGACGGCCCGATCGCGCCCCTCACCCAGGGGCCGGTGCCGCGGGAGCAGTTCGCCGACGCCCGGATCACGCCGGAACGGGCCGCCGAGCTGTTCGATCCGAGCAGCGTGGACACTGCGGTGGAGCAGCTCGCGGCCCTGTTCGCGGGACAGCCAGCCGCGGATGGCGTCCTGGTCGTGGGCCCGAGCGGCCGCACGGTGAACGTCAGCCGTGGCTGCAGGCACACAGAGCGCATTCTGCAGCAGATCGGCCTCGCCTACATCGCCCTCGGCAAGCTCCCGGTGCAGCAGCACCAAGCCTACGCCGGCGGGTGGGGGTGGGTCGATCCGAGCCGGGACTGGTACGATCTCGGCGCCGACGGCCGGCCCGCTGAGGACTGAGAGCGGAGGACGGCTCGGCCGGCCGGGAGGGGTGAAGCTCGGGTATGTGCGCCGGGGCCCGGTCAGGCCTTCCAGATCGTGGCGTCCACGTGGCGCTCCCCATCGGGCTCGTCATTCCACGGCGGTGGGCTGGCTTCCTCCGCGTGCTGCGTACCCGTCGTCGTGCGGGCTCTCCCCCGGCAGTGTGCCGCGCTGTTTGGAGAAGCGGGCTGCCCTGCCCGCCCCGTCGTTGTCGTTCCGCGTTGATCCTGCGAGGAACGGCGCACGCACAGGAGTGTGCGTGCCCCGGAACGGCGAACGACACTCGCGAGAGGGAACGGCGTCTACTTCCGGACCGGCACGGTGAAATGGAAGGTGCTTCCTTTGCCGAGCTCGCTCTCCACCCAGATCTGCCCGCCGTGTGCCTCCACAGCGAGCTTACAGAAGGCGAGACCCAGGCCGATGGACGCCAGCTCGCCGCCCTCGTCACCCGCTGCGTGGAAGAAGCGGTCGAAGATGCGGTCGCGGATCTCCTCGGGAATGCCTTCCCCGGTATCAGAGACGCTTATGCGAGCCATCGGCTCGCCGTCCGCCTCCACCTCCTCGGCCCACAGCGTCACAGTGCCGCGGGCCGGCGTGTGGCGAATGCCGTTCTGCAGCAGGTTGGTCACGACGCGAATGAAAACGCCGCGATCAGCCATGACCTCGAGGCCCTCAACATCCCTGACCTCGGGCCCCATGACCAGCTCGACGGGCTTCTGCTCGGCCAGGTAGCGCGTCCCTTCGACCGCCTCCCGCAGAGCTTGGCGGAGGTTTACCGGCTCGACGTCCAAGGGCAGTTCTGCCGCCTCCACGCGGTTGATGTCCAGCAGGTCAGAGGTCATGCCCACGAGCCGCTGCGCATCACGCAGCGAGTTCTCGAGCATCTCCCTGCGGAGAGGGGCGCTGACGTCCTCCTGCAGCACAGTCTCCAATGACCCGATGATGGCGGTCAGCGGCGTGCGCATGTCATGCGCGATCATGTGAATGAGGTTGTCCCGCAGGTTCTCCAGGTTCTGCAGCTCTGCGTGCGCCTCAACGAGCTCCTCGTGGTATCTGGCCAGCTCCCGATGTCGCTCCGCCTCTGCGGCGACGGCGGGAAACCAGCGCCGCACGACGAACGCAATGATGATGATCGCGGCCATGAGGTTGATTAGCTTCGGAATGATCAGGTGCTCGGGCTTCGTCAGCAGCTCAAAGATGGAGTATGGTATCAGCCCGGTTCGGGCGGTGTACCAGGTCCCGAAGTAGGTGCTCTCGATGAGCGTGCGGAGACCATCGATGAAGATGACGATGATCAGCGTCGCCACGAGGGGATTGAGTGTGCGCAGACGGCGGTACTCCACCACATAGAAGACGAGTATCGCGGACCAGCAGAGAACCAGCGACCAGTAGGTGGAGGCCGTCAGATATGCGAGGAAGCTGGTGTCCGGCATGCGCGATCCTCCTCGAACTGCCAGATGCGCGACGGCAACGATAGGCATTCCCGGTCTGGCGCCACAGGGCCTCCCACAGTCCAGAATCCACAGACACCGCCGAGCGCATGAGAGGCGCCGCCGAACGCCGCGCCGTCCGACGACAGCAACCCGTCGGGAGGAGTATCCCATGCCGGGCGAGTTGATGATCGTCAGCACCAAGGACACAGGACAGCGCGGCGGGTCAGCGTACCTGGATGTCGGTCACTCCGCAGGGGCGTACGCGCCGGCCGCCTCGTACATGGCCAGGATGTTCTGGGTGGGCACATCCTCTATGAACTCCTGGCTGGGCGCGCAGATGAAGCCCCCCTCGGGGAACAGCTCCAGCCGCGAGCGCACCTCGGCCCTCACGTCCTCCGCGGTGCCGAAGGGCAGCGTCTGCTGCGTGTCGATGGAGCCATGAAAGCACAGGTCACGGCCGAACTCGGCCGCCAGCCTCTCGGCGGACATGTCCCTGGCGCGCACCTGCACGGGGTCGAGGGCGTCGAGGCCGATCTCGAGCAGGTCGGGGATGAAGGCGTAGACGCTGCCGCATGAGTGCAGCATGACCTTCAGGCCGAACCCCCGAGCCTGCGCGAAGAGGCGCTGCAGGTGGGGCTTGATGAACCGGCGGAACATGCTCGGGCTGATTAGCGGCCCCGTCTGCCCCCCGTAGTCATCGCCCATGAAGAAGATGTCCATCCGGCCCTGGGCCGCCTCGAACCGCCGGCGGCAGCTCTCCAGGTAGAACTCCGCGATGCGGGTCAGCAGCGCCTCAGCGACGGCGGGGCACGCCACCATCGCCTCGAGAAGCTCCTGCATGCCCATCACGTGCATGGCGTGGCAGAAGAACGGCGACCACGCCCCGCCCATCACGGCGTGGTCTCCCGCCCGCTGGCAGGCCTCGGCCACCGGCGAGTAGTCCCACCAGTCGGGGTCCGGGAAGGGCCGGTGCCGCTCAACGTCGCGAACGCTCGTGGCGGTCGCCAGCGGCGCGCCCGTGATGCTGGAGGCGTAGGTCCCGCGCCGGCCCAGCGGAACGCCCCAGATGTCGCACTCCCGCCCGTCGGGCGTCAGGTGCTGCTTGGGACCGACGTAGCGGGGCGAGCGGCTGACATTGCGCAGGTCCACCCCCAGCCGCAGGAGCATGGCCTCCTCATCCGCCGCTCCCACCGCCGCCATCACGCGCTCGGTGACGGGCCGGTGCGCCCAGTAGTCCACCGGGACCCGATCGGGCGCTCGATGCTCAATGGCGGCCATCACACGCTCTCTCGGTGTCACTGGCGCCTCCGGAGCAATATCGCGTCTCGCGCGGTCAGGCGCAGCCGAGATCAGTAATCGGGCACAAGCCTGCTCGGGCATGGCCCCCGGACGCGTCACGTGGCTGCATCTGATCAACAGACAGACGTCATCTTCGAGCGGGGGCCCGCCGCATCCTCCGAGAACCTGTGGATAGAGACACGGAGAATCGTGCTCGGCGCGAGGGTGCGGCTGTCCCAGCAGCGAAATGCTGGCCGGTGGTGAGAACCCGAGGGGGGGTCGGACATCAGGAGGAAGGGCGGTCACTCCGCTGATGCACATCGGGAGGTCGATGCGCAATGGCCGCTGTCTCTCATACGCGACGAGGAGCCAGTGTCGCGCTGGCAGGATGGCTCGTCGGGAGCTTCCTCTTGCTCGCCTCCGGCCCGGCTTCGGCCGCCGAGCGCACGCTCACCTACGCGGAGTTGCTCGGCCAGCTTACCGATCTCGACCGCCTGACGCACCTCCGGGATGGGATCACGGCCGGGCAGTTCTCGAGCTGGGATCGTGGCGAGCGGGAGCGCTGGGGCACCAACGGCGACGCGGGCCACTACCTGCGGGTCGAGGATGACGGGGAGGCCGTCATGGTGGATGTTGACGGGCCGGGCTGCATCTATCGCGTCTGGTCCGCCAACCCTCAGGGAACCATCAGACTCTACTTCGGCGGCGAGGAGACGCCCACGGAGCAGTTGGACTTCAAGGGGCTGTTCACGGGAGAGAACCCGCCCTTCGTGCCGCCACTGGTGTACAAGCGCGGGGGGCCGCGCTCGGCCTCCGACTGTTACCTGCCGATACCGTTCTCCGATCATCTGAAAGTCACCGCCGACCAGGCGCACGGGCAGTTCTACATCTTCGACTACCTCAGGTTCCCCGAGGATTGGCGCGTCCCGAACTTCCGGCTGCCCCTGAGCGATGAGGAGGAGCAGGCGCTGGAGCGGGCGGTGGAGGTCTGGAGCAGCCCGGGCGAGGATCCGAAGCCGCGGCTCGACGGCCAGACGAGCATCACGCGTCAGGTGACGGTCGCACCGGGAGGGACGATCCCGCTGGCCGAGCTGGATGGCCCCGGCCTGATCCGCGCTATCCGTGCCGAGATCGACTGCGAGCAGCGCTACTTCTGGCGCAAGCTCGTGCTGCGCGGGACATGGGACGGGGCCGCCCGGCCGCAGGTGCTCTGCCCGGTGGGGCCGTTCTTCGGCTTCGACTGGTACACGGCGGAGTACGGCTCCGTGCCCGCGGGATGCCGCGATGGCCGCTGCTACTTCTTCTATCCCATGCCCTTCCACCGCAGCGCGACGCTGGAGCTGGTCAGCCACCTGCAGATGCCGGCCACGGCGCACTTCGAGATCGAGTGGGCGCCACAGGAGGAGCTGCCCGAGGACACGTGCTACTTCTTCGCCCGCTGGCGCCATGAGCCGAGGTCCGACAGCTTTGACTACCCGTTCATCGAGACGGCCGGCCGCGGCCACCTGGTCGGCGTGAGCCTGCAGATCGATCACCCGGTGCCCGGCTGGTGGGGTGAGGGCGACGAGAAGGTCTGGGTCGATGATGACGGCTTCCCGCAGTGGATCGGCACCGGCTCGGAGGACTACTTCGGCGACGCCTGGGGCATCCGCTACCTCCCCGGCCCCAGCTTCGGCTGCAGCCTCAGCCGGGGCCACCGCACGTGCCCCTACCGCTGGCACTTCATGGACCTGATCCCCTTCACAAGGCGCCTGCGCATGACCATCGAGAACTACCCGCCCTACCAGGAGGACTACGCGTCGGTGGCCTACTGGTATCAGGCGGAGCGGGTGCCGCCGATGGGTCGGCTGCGCGGGCAGACCTACATCGGCGGCCGGCGGCCCGGCGACAAGCCGCGTACGCTCCGCTATGATCCGAGCACCTTCACCGACATCACGCCCGGCGACCTGCTAACCTACGGCCGCGCCGTCCCCTACGCCGTGGAGGCGGAGGAGGCCGTATCCGAGGACCAGCTCAGATGCCCGGGAGTCCAGTTGATGACCGACGCCGGGCTGCCGCATGAGCTGAACTGGGAGCGGGCGCTCTACTTCGGCCGGGTCTCCGAGGGCCAGCGGCTGGCCGACCTGAGCCTGTACGCGCCGAGGCCGAGCGTCTACACGCCCACGCTCTACTGCTACCCTCGCGATGATGCCGCTCGCCTGACGCTGCAGGTTCGGGGCGCCGCGCTCGAGGTCGCGTCGGTGGAGGAGGACGGACGCTGTGTGCTCGAGCCCGTGTACCTGGATGCCGGCGGGCATAGCGTCGAGCTCGTGGCGGCAACCTCCGGGCGCGCTGTCCTCGACTGCGTCCAGCTTCAGGAGGTGGCGCGGGAGGAGAACGCCATTGAGGCGGAGACGCTCACGGTCGTGAGCGTGTCACCCGGCAGCGAGCGACCCCACCCCAGCCCACCGTGGTCGGGCGTGAGCGCGGGCCGGGTGCTGGAGTGGCACGCCAACCGGGAGGGCGCCAGCGTGAGGCTGCGGATTCCCGGCGAGCCCGATCGCCCCTACGTGCTCGGGCTGCGGCCGATGTTCGGGCCGGGCGGCGCGATCATACAGGCATTCGAGGAGGGACAGCCCGCGAGCCCGCAGTACGACCTCTACGCTCCGGAGAAGAGGCCGGCGCCGGGCGTCCTGCCGCTGGGGCAGCTTCCCCCTGACCGCAATGAGGTCGAGATCCGCGTGGTCGGCAAGAACCGTGAGGCAAAGGGCTATCACGCGGGCTTTGACTACTTCCGCTTCGAGCCGCTCATCATCCACCCGGACTCCGCCGGCGGCGTGTGGGCGCGCGTGCTGCAGACCCACCAGTGCGACTACCGCATCCAGAATCTGGGCGGGGAGTGGCTGGGCGGGCACCACCTGTGGGTGACGCCCAGCCGGGAAGGCGCGATGTTGGACATCGCCCTGAACCTGCCCCAGGAGGCGACCTGGCGGATCACCGTGCGCTACACCACCTCCTGGGACTACGCCGTGGTGCAGGCGACGCTTGACGATCAGCCCCTGGGCGGCGAGGTCGATTGCTACACCCCGGAGGTGCGGATGACCGACGAGATCGTTCTCGGCTCCCGCCGCCTGGAGGCCGGCCAGCACACGCTGCGCTTCACGGCGGTTGGCAGCAACCCGCAGTCACGCGGGCACCTCATGGGCATCGACTACATCCGCATCGAGCGCGCGGACTGAGGCCCGCGCTACGATGGCAGGGGCGGTGCCTGAGACTACTGCGACACGAGCACCAGATCAACCGTCGTGGTCTGGCCCGCGGTCACTTGCACGTCGTCCGTGGTCGCGGACAAATCGCCCTGTTTGGCCGTGACCGTGTAGGTGCCCGCGGGAACGTCGCGGAACCTGTAGACGCCATTCCCTCGCGTCTGCGTGCTGGCAACCTCGACGCTGACCGCGTCCGTCAGGGTCACGTA
This sequence comes from Armatimonadota bacterium, assembly GCA_034722055.1. Classification (GTDB taxonomy): domain Bacteria; phylum Armatimonadota; class Zipacnadia; order Zipacnadales; family UBA5352; genus JAYENL01. The sequence goes on along the minus strand of JAYENL010000256.1, from coordinate 8,432 downwards.
CGCCTTTCGGGCCACGCTGCCGTCGCCATAGGTCACCGTGCCCTCGATCGCCCCCGTCCCAGTAGGCTCCTCTCCGTTACCGCCGCCACCGCTGACGGTAAACGCCAGGTCGCCGCCCAGGACCTTGGCCCAGAAGCCGCCATACTCGTAGTTCGTGTATCCCCACGGGAACGTGGTGGCCAGATCGGGCGGGACGTTGTGGAAGGTCTCCTCGGTGAGGTTGAAGCTCACCACATAGTCGCCGGCAGCGAGCTGGACATCGCCGGGCTTGGGTCTGGTGCTCTCCCACTCGGCGTAGACTGTTACATCATCTACCAAATCCACCGCGGCGCTCGGGTACGCGTACCCGCACTCGCCGCGGACCAGATGGTACGACCGCGGGGCGGAGTCGTTGGCGGTGCGGGCGCGCTGGCTCGCCTTCCACAGCACGTGGAAGCTGCTGTCCAGCGCGAAGTCGTGCGTCGCGTTACCGAACTTGTCGGTGACGAACCAGTCGAACAGGAGATAGCCGACGACGGTATGCCCCTGCTTGACGTGCCGCTGCACCTCGTTGTCGTTGAGGTTCCAGCCGCACTCCTCGCACCACCATCGTCCCACTGAGCCGAGCTGGTAGCTCGACCAGGCCTGCTGGTCGCCCAGGTTCGCGGCCTCCGTATGCCCCAAGACGCCCTTCTTCCCGACCAGCTTCATCTGATACGCGAACCAGGGCTTGAGGCCGGTTGCGGCCAGCGTGCCGGTCAGCGTCGATGCGCTGTCCACGTAGTCAACAGTGACTTGGTCTGCATACTGAAAGCCAAACTCCGTGCTGTAGCTCTGATCGGCGATGTCCATCCACCGCGGTGTGTCCGGCCACGTAAGCTCCAGCGGAAGGAGAGTCTGAACGCCAGCCGGATAGACCATCACCTGCGATTGGCCGGCCGGCGGCGGCTGGGAGACGCCGCCGCACCCGGTGAGATAGACGATGCTTGCCCCTATCACCAGAAGTGCCAGGCTCAGCCGCGTGAGCTTGCTCATCTGTCACCCTCCTTATGGGTATCGGCTCGATCGCTACTGATCGCGTTCCCGCTTCAGGAAGAGAGCGTCCAAACGCCGGCTCACAGCGAATAGGAGTCGGGATTGTCCGCATCCAGACCGGCGTCATACTCGTACCCGTCATGGCTGATGCCGGTGACTGCCGCCGTGTACTCGCCGCTGGCGGCGCGCTTGTGCATGAAGCTCACCTGTCCGGACGAGTCGGTCACGCCCGTGAAGCTCCATAAGCCGCCGTCTTGGAGGCTGAGATCCATGGCGACCGAGGCGCCCTCAACAGGCTCGTCGGTCGCCTCTGCAACGCCATCGGCATCAGAGTCTGCATGGACCGTCACCGTCACTGCCAGGTGCGGGCCTTTCGTGGACCAGGCGATGTCCCAGACGTACATCCCGCCGGGAGGCGGCTGCGACCCGACGGTGATTGTGATGCTGTCGGTGCCGGTGAGACCGCCGGAGTCCGTCACCGAGGCTGCGATCGTGTGCGTACCGTCACTGAGCGTGGTGCTGAAGCTGCCGCCGGTGCCGACCTGGCCGTCAAGGTCGGACGTCCAGACGAGACTGCTGGTGAGATCCCCGTCCTCTGGATCGGTGGCCGTCCCCGTGAAGCTGATAGTGGCGCCCGAATCAAAGCTCGAGCCATCGGCGGGGCTGCTGATGACAACGGTTGGGGCCTCGTTCACCGGGCCCGCAGCCGCCTGGGCATCCACCAGCCCGTAGCCGTAGGCGTCATCCTTACCCGTGGGCCCAAGGTCCTCCGCAGTCTCCTGCAGGCGAGCACGTACGGCGTCAGGTCCGGTCACGCCGCTGGCGATGACCAGCGCCGCCGTCCCGGCCACGTGGGGCGAGGCCATTGAGGTTCCGCTCAGGACACCGTAACCATCCTGAGAACCGTCCATGTCATGCTCGCTGCCATCCAACCACTGGTCGCAGGTGGAGAACACCGAGACGCCCGGCGCGCACAGCTCGATCTCGCGGCCCGTGTTGGAGAAGGATGCCACGCTGTCGTCGGAGTTGATTGCGGAAACTGCTATCACCGAATCGTACTTCGCGGGATAGTTGACCCGGCCACCCTCGTTGCCCGAGGCAGCGACAAGCAGCACTCCCGATGCGTAAGCGTTGTCACAGGCGAGCTGCAGGGATCTGGACGGCCGGCTGCCGCCCAGGCTCATGTTCGCAATCTGTATCCCGTTGTCCACACACCACTGCAAGCCGTCGATGATCCAGCTATAGTAGCCGCTGCCGTCAGCGCCAAGAACCTTCACGGAGTACAGTGAGACGCCCGGCGCTGCCCCGATGGCGCCGAAATAGTTGTCGTCGGCACCTATCGTCCCCGCCACGTGGGTGCCGTGGCCGTTGTCGTCACGCGCCTGCTCCCCTCCGCTGACGATGTTTATGCCACCGGCGATGTTGCACTCCAGGTCGGGATGTGGACCGGTGGGGTCATCGCCCGAATCGCCCATCGCGGGACCGTTGATCCCAGTGTCAAGGACAGCCACACGGACGCCGGTGCCGTCACAGGTGCCCCATACCAGATCCGCGTCGATCCGATCAATCCCCCAGTCCACTCTCTCAGCCGGCCACGTGCCGTAGTACACGGAGGCCTGCGCCTCCGGGTCACCCTCGACGTACTCCACGGTCGGGTTCCGCTCCAGGGCCTGCTTTGCCCGCTCGGGGATCACAGCGCTAATAGCGGGCACCAGGTGGAAGCTGCGCAGGACTCTGCCACCTTGAGCGCGCACCACATTGGCCTCCGCCGGACCGGGGGTGGAGGTGAAGCCGATCAGAACGCGCATGCTGCCGTGATCGTTGACCTGTGTCGGGGCGAGCTCAGTTCCTGGAGCCGGTACATCCGGCCCGGATCCGCCACATCCAGCGACGAACAGGCCCGCCACCAGTGCTGCAGCCAACAAACACCAGGCACTCTTCCTCATCTTTCCCTCACCCTTTCTACAGGGGTTTGCGGGGCACTATGATGGCTTGCCCGTGGCCTGTCTTGCAGGCAGAGACTCGCTTCGCGTAACCAGTGCCGAGGAAAGGCCCAAAGCCATCCTCGGGCTGCTCAAGAAGCTCAATTCTTCGCGTGTGTCCCTACTCCTTCAATAATTCATGAAAAATCTGCCGGCGCCGCAGAGCCGCCTGCGTGCGCCGAATGCAATGATAGCAGCGAGGAACACCGTAACGCGCTCACATCCATCTCACAACCAGTGGAGCTGACCCGGCACACAGCGCGTCACTATCGATGTGGCTCACACGTCGCGCCTCCGGACTCACCTGCCCGGAGGCGCACTTGTGCATGTGACCGATTGCCCCGCCGAGGCGGTTACTCGGGTGGCGCGGGTACGGGAGGCGTCGGGACTGGCGGCACCGGGAATGGGGGCTCAGGCGGGGTCGGTACTGGCGGTGTCGGAACCGGAGCAGGCGTGTCAATACGCATCGTGTCTGCCTCCTTCGCAAAGGCTCATCGTGTGTACGTGTCTACCAGCATGGCAGGCTTAATAAACATTGGCGACCTCACACTCACCGCACAGCATCCATTCTTTCGCCATTGAGCGCCGCGATCGTTCCCCGTGCTTAGCGCCATAAAGCCGCGAGATTGCCATGAACTCGCCAGAATCCGGGCGCGCCGTCGCAATAGCAGGCGATTCCGCCTCCGCAGGGAAGGTCTCCCTGCGGACTCCGGTGCATTCTCTGAGGCGCGGGTGTCTCCAGGCGGGGATTGCTGGCCGCGGGGCCTGGAGCACGTCGGGCCGTGCACGGAGTGGGCCACCAGGAGGCACACCAGCACGCTGAGGTGGTGTGGCAATGCAGAGGCAGGCGCTGGTCGCGCTGCTCGGCTGCGCGGCGGCACTCGGGTGGCCGCGGGAAGGGCGCTGTGAGGAGGGGATCGTGGAGGTGGTGCCTGGGCTCGACGAGCGCGGCGCCGCCAATGAGGTCAGCCGCATCGACCTGCGCCAGGCTGGTCCCGAGGAGCTGGCGGCGGTGCAGCGCGGTCTCACGACGCGCCTCTACGGCCCGCGCGGCCCGCGCAACATGCTGACCTTCGTGACCGACCTGCCGCAGCCGGGGCTGCTGGCGCTGGACGTGCGGGCGGCCTCAGCGGGCGGGGCTGACTTGGGCATCGGTGTGGCCGACCGGTGGTATGTGCAGAGCTTTCGTGGCCGGGAGACCATCCAGGTGGGGGCGCTTTACGGCGTGCCCGTCCCGGCGGGGCTGCGCGAGATGCTGGTGAAGGCCGTGCGTGGCACAGTGGTGGTCGATCGCTACCTGCTGATTCCGGACCGGAAGAGCGGAGAGGAGCTGGAGATGACCATGCTGTCGGAGGTCGAGGTGAACCTGGGAGCCGCGGACGGCTTCCACGGCATCTGGTACGCCAATCAGCCGCTGGACAGCGAGTACGCCTACAAGTACAGCGGCGGGCTGGGCACCTACTGCGCCAAGCACATCCCGTTCGCCATCTACTCGCCGGAGGCGGATCGCACCTTCTTCGTCTACGGGGGCACCTCCCCGGGTGAGCGCAACCTGCTGATCATGGCCTCCTGCTACGACCACGCCACCGGGATGGTGCGCCGGCCGATGATCCTCCTCGACAAGCGCACCAGCGACGCGCACGACAACCCTGTGATCTCGCTCGACGATGACGGCCACGTGTGGGTCTTCGCCAGCGCGCACGGCACCGCCCGGCCGTCATACATCCTCCGCAGCCGCGAGCCGCACTCAGTGGAGGCCTTCGAGGTAGTCGATGTCACCAACTTCTCCTACCCGCAGGTGCATCGCATCCCCGAGGGGTTCTTCTTTTTCCAGACGCTCTATCATGGCGGGCGCATCCTGCACTTCCGGACCAGCCCCGACGGCAGGTCGTGGAGCCAGCCGGTGCGGCTGGCAGCCATCGAGCAGGGCCATTACCAGGTCAGCAACGTCCATGGTCGGACCGCGGCCACGGCCTTCAACTACCATCCGGACCCACGCGGGCTGAACTGGCGGACGAACCTCTACTACATGGCCAGCGACGACCTCGGCGAGACCTGGCGAAACGCCGCCGGCGACCCCATCGAGATCCCGCTGACTGAGGCGGGTAACCCGGCGCTGGTGCACGATTACGCCGCCGAGGACCTGCTGGTCTACATGAAGGACCTGACCTTCGACGCCGCGGGCCGCCCCATCATCCTCATTGTCACCTCCCCCGGCTTCGAGTCCGGACCGCAGAATGACCCGCGCGCGTGGACCACCGTGCACTGGACCGGCGAGCAGTGGCGGCTGCGCGAGATCACGACCTCCGACAATAACTACGACACCGGCTGCCTGCTGGTGGGCGAGGACGGGAGCTGGACGGTCATCGGGCCCACCGAGACCGGCCCGCAGCCCTACAACCCCGGCGGCGAGGTCGCCATGTGGCGGTCCACGGACGAAGGCGGTACCTGGACGATGGTGCGGCAGCTCACCCACGACAGCCCCTACAACCACAGCTACGTGCGACGTGTGGTGAACGGTCGCGGGCCGCTCGGCGGTCTCACGGACTTCGTCGCCTTCTGGGCGGACGGCCACGGCCGCCGGCCCTCCGAGTCCCGCCTCTACTTCGCCGACAGGGAGGGCAACGTCCGGCGGCTGCCGCAGGCCATGGACGGACAGTGGGCGCGACCGGAGCCGGTCGAGTAGCGCGACGGCCGGCTGGGCAGCCGCCCTCTACCAGCGGAAGAACCGGTAGGGATCGTCCATCTCGGCCGGCTGGTCCAGGTAGAGTCCGCTCGCCCATCGCCCCTCCGACGGCGGCTCACAGGGCATCATGAGCACGTCCGAGAACCAGACCGTGCCCACGCTCGTGTACCAGAGCTGCAGCCGCGTCCCCGTGTCCGCCGTGGCCTTCGACTGCACCAGGAAGCTGTACTCCCGCCACTGCTCGTCCGGCGCGAGGTGCTGGTAGTCGAAGAACGATCGCCAGGTCTCCGTGTTCTGCACCGTGAAGTTGATCCGCGCCCCTCTCAGGCCCTCGGCCCTGGCCTTCAGCGCCACGCGGTACCACTGGCCCTCCTGGAGCGGGACGTCATGCTGGGCCAGCATCACGCTCCCCTCTCCCTCCTCCCCCAGCCCGGCGAGGGAGAGGCGCTGGGCCCAGCCGCCATTGGGGAGCTGCTCGCGCGCGAAGGTGGCCTCAGGGGAGCCGGCACTGACGCTCCAGTGATCGGCGGCGCCGTCGCCATCGTCGTCCGCGCTGAAATCGCCGTTCCTGACCACCGACTGCCGCGCATCCGCCCCCTCCAGGGGAGTCGAGAAGCGCTCCAGCAGCGGCGTGGCGCCGCTCGCCCCCAGGTTTGCCAGCAGACGGTTCACCAGGAAGCTCGCGCGCCGGTAGGTCATCTTGACGTGAAAGGCATCCTCGTAGTCGAACTGCCACGGCGCAAGCTGGCACAGCACCACCGTGCCGCCCGCGGCGGTTGCGAGCACACCGTCGGCCACGACCTCCGCCCCGCCCTCAACCAGAGGCATTTCCCGCGGCTCGCGTATCAGCACGTCGGCCGGGCCGACTCCCTGCAGCGGCGATCCCCTGCCCGCCGGCGTGAAGTGCGCGCTGATGTGCTCCGCCGCGCGCATCGAGACCTCCAGCGGCAGGCACGCCCGAAGCTCCGCCTCCTCCAGCCCCACGGCCAGCACATGCCCGCCGGCGTCGAGCCACTCGCCGATGGCCTCCCTGTCCGGCGCCAGCGCAGCGCCTCCGCCCGGCCCGATGACCAGCACCTGGTCCGCGGTCAGCGCCTCGCCGTACTCGGCCGCAGCGATGCCCGACCGCTCCAGGTACTCTCTGCCCGCCGGCTCGCCCACGTACACCGCCTCCCGGCGCGCCGGAGGCGAGTCCGCCGCCACATGCCGCAGCATGTTGGTGACCAGCCGCCTCGCCGCCGGGTCCTCCCCGGTGCGCCCCGTCACGTCCATCTGACAGAACAGAATCATCCCGTCGCCCTCGCGGAACAGCATCAGCGGGGCGTACTGCAGCGAGAAGCCGCCGTCCACGATGGGCAGGAAGTCCCCGGTGGCGGGCTTCTCGATCAGCACCGAGGCCACATTGCCCCGGCAGCCGCAGCGCCACGCCCGCGAGACCTCAATCCCGCACCACCGCGTGGACGGGTAGCTGTTGGGATCCGGGCCGGGGTCTCGCCGCGGCGGCAGCAGCGTCGCCTCCCCCCGCCAGTCCCGCAGATGCTCCTCCTCCAGCCCCGCAAGCAGCGGATGGTCGGGCACGCGCTTGAAGGCACGCCGCAGGCCGTAGTCCTGCACGCGGAAGCCCAGGCGCCTCTCCAGGGCCTGCGCGGTCTGCTCGAACACCAGCACCCTCAGTCCCTCGCGCACTCCGCTGATGTCCGGCGCCGGGCCATCGACGGTGAGCGCCCCCTTGCCCACGATGAGGAGACCATACCCGGACAGGTCGGCATCGGCCTCGACCAGCTCCCAGGGCACCTCCATGGCCTCGAGCAGCTCCGCGGTCTCGCCCCTCGGGTCGAAGAGAGCCATCCGCGCCTCCAGCGTCGGCGCGTCCGCGCGCGGCAGGACGTGGATGGCAAAGGCATCCTCCTGCGTCCCGCCGGGGGCGAAGCTGGCTGTGAGGGTCAGCGCGTACTCGCCCGGCGCCAGGTCCGCCGGCAGCTCCACCCGCAGCGGGACCCGAGCCTGGTCGCCCGGGGGCACCGTCACCTGCTCCGTGCCGCTGACGGCCTGTGGCAGCTCCAGCGACCAGGCGCACTCACAGGTCACGGTCTCGCGCGAGCTGTTGATGACGATGATGTGCTTCTCGACCGTCTCGCCGGGGCGGAAGTTGTGGTCCTTGCTGGTGAAGCGCTCGGGCCCGCCACCGATGTAGGCCAGCAGCGGCTGGTTGTTGCGGAGGAAGGCCTGGGCGGCCTTCGTGGGGATCCAGTCCTCCACCTCATAGGCGGTGTCGATGCGCTCGTAGCGCCTCTCGATAAAGTCCGGACTGAAGCCCGGCCGCTGCAGGCTCTCCCAGTCCACCTCGAAGCTCTTTCTGGAGTCATCGACATCCTCCCGCAGCTTCCACTTGTTGCCGTAGCCCCACAGGTTGATGGCTGAGACGCCCCACGTCCGGAAGGCCCGCCAGTTGTCTCTGATGTACATCGCCTGCACGTCGTCGATGTTGGGCACGCCCAGGGCGGGCGTGTTATTCACCTGGAAGGGATAGTCCCATCGATACCAGGTCGTCCCGGCGCGCCACTGCTGAGCCTCCCAGCGCAGGTCCTCCCTCTCGGGCTCCGTCAGCGCATAGGCGCGGTCGCCCAGGAACTGCGAGCCCCACTCGGCGGTGCAGAACTGGTACTTCAGCTTCCCGTTCGTCCAGTAGCGCCTGCCCTCGTACCAGCCCCGGTGCATCGTCCAGCTCATGCGTATGGGGACGCCGTACT
>JAYENL010000255.1:0-5174 GCA_034722055.1 Armatimonadota bacterium | reverse complement strand
GGGGGGAGGCCCGACGGCGACGACAAACGGCCGGGCGCGAGCGGAGGCGCGCCCCTCCAAACGGAACGACAAAGGACGCCGTTCCGTGGCACGGACACTCCTGTCCGTGCGCCGTTTGCCGCTGTCGGGCTGGAAGCCCGACCTACGCGAGGGATCGAGCCCCGACAACGACCGTGCCGAAACGGAGGCGAGTCCCTCCGCAGTCGGAAGCGCCCCAGTCGTTGCCTCTCGTCGCGCGCAGGAGCAATGCCGCGCTGCAGAGAACTCTGAGGTGGTGAGCCGCCATGTCTCAGGTCGAGGGGAAACTGGAGCGCCTGAAGGCCATCCTGCACGGGATGGATGGTCTGCTGGTGGCGCTGTCGGGGGGCGTGGACAGCTCGCTGCTGGCCGACGTGGCCGCGGAGGTGCTTGGCAACAGGGCACTGGCGGTGACCGCCCGCGGGCCACTGTTCCCGGAGGTGGAGCTGGAGCGCGCCAGGGAGGTCGCCGAACGCGCCGGCCTGCGGCACATTATCATCGACGCCGGACAGCTTGATGACGAGCGCGTGCGGAGCAATCCCCCGGATCGATGCTACCACTGCAAGCGCGTGCTCTTCGGGCGGCTGCGTGAGATCGCCGACGAGGAGGGCCTGGCGGAGATCGCCCACGGGGAGCAGCTCGACGACGCCGGCGCCCATCGGCCGGGGGCACGCGCCGCCGAGGAGATGGGCGTCCGGGCGCCGCTGGCGGAGGCGGGGCTGACGAAGGCGGACGTGCGGGAGCTGTCCCGGAGCCGCGGCCTGCCCACGTGGAACGATCCCACCATGGCCTGCCTCGCCACGCGCATCCCCTACGGCCAGGAGCTGACCGAGGAGCGCCTCGCGCGCGTCGAGGCCGCCGAGGACCTCCTGCGCCAGCATGGCTTCACGGCGCTGCGGGTGCGCGACCACGGAGGCATCGCGCGCATCGAGGTGCCGGCGGAGGAGATGGGGCGCCTGGCCGCCGAGCCGCTGCGCTCGCAGGTTGGCGCGGGCCTGCGCGAGCTGGGCTTCACCTACGTGACCGCGGACCTCATGGGGCTGCGCTCCGGGAGCATGGACGAGGCTAACACCAGTGGCCCCTGAGGCCCCTCACGGCGCGAAGGTGGGGATGAGATAGGCGTAGAACTCCCAGAATGCGACCGCGTTCATCACCAGCAGCATGGCCGGCGTCGCAACCCAGGCCGCAATTCGCCATCGGCGCGGCAGGGCCAGCGGCCCGATGGCCAGGAGCGCCATGGAGGCCGCGACGGCGGGCAGCAGATAGCGTCCTCCCTCATACCGACCGGGGTTCACATAGATCGCGTTCTGGACCAGCACCCCGTACATCAGCGCCGAGGCGAGCAGCAGCATCGCCATCGCCAGGCCCCGGCCGCGCGTCTGCTCCGACCGCAGCCAGCGCACCGCCAGCACCACGCTGCCGACGATTGCGGCAAGCGTCAGCATCAGCGCCAGCGCCAGCAGCGGCGTCTCCAGGTCCGGGCGTGGCCAGCGCGCAGTGGGGCCGGGAGGCGGTGGCGAATGCGGGCCCGGCAGCCACCCCACCTGCGCCCACGTCGAGCGGAACAGCCCGCCGATGGCGCGCAGCAGCTTGGCGCCGAAGGTGTGCACCGGCCAGGCGGCCTCCGGCCATGGCGGATCGGACTCCAGCCGCCCCCACTTCATCAGATGGTATCCGATCGTGATCCCGCCGGTGCCGAGGAAGGCCACGGCACAGGCCAGCGCGTTTTGCATCGCCCCATGGGGCCCAGGCGGGGGCTGGCGCTCGTCAGACGCCTCCGGCGTGCGGCGGCTCAGCATCGGTGCGATGGTGACCGCCAGCAGCGGGGCCGGCAGCAGGACCAGGGCGTTCATCTTCGCCATGACCCCTGCCCCGGCCGCAATGCCGGCCGCGAAGGCGAAGACCGCACTCCGCTCCGGTTCGGTGATGGCGCGGGTTGCGGCGTAGAGGGCCAGGGCGCCGGCCAGCGCCGCGGTGACGTCGTTGGAGACCATGGCGGACACGAGCTGGTAGTGCGGCAGCCAGCCGACCGCCGCCATCCCCACCACCCCCGCCCAGGGGCGCTGCGGCAGCGCCCGCCGAAGCATCGCGAACACCACCAGGATGCCCACGGCGCCCAGCAGCACGGAGACGAATCGCACCGCGTGCCATGACGCCTCGCGGCCGAGCCCGCGGGTGGCGAGATATACGGGAGCGGCCAGGAGGTAGTGCAGCGGAGGATGGTGGCTGATGGCCTCCTGCTTCTCCGCGACGGTCGGCAGGCGCGCCTCCTCGGCCACGATCTGCACGTAGCGGAGGTGGCGCGGCTCGTCGATGCCCCCGCCCAGCGGGATAACGTAGCTCCAGGTTGTGGCGAGCGCGAGGTAGACGACCAGCACGCCGACCGCCGCGATGGTGGGCCTTATCCGCATCGGCCTGGATAGCCCTCCCTGTGGGGGTCCGGACAGTGGCGTCCGGGAAGATGATGCAGTCTGGACGTGCTTACCCCCGCAGCACGAGGCCGGCGTGGCACTTGACCTCCCCCGCGGGCGGGTAGTACATTGCAGCACGCGACGCCAGCATCGGTGGCCGCCAGAGCCCACGCCACCACTGAACTGGCATCCACCGGCCATGAACTCGCGCCAAGTATACCGGCGCCCCCCGCGAGGCGTCAACAAAGCGCCGGTAAGCGCCCCAACTTGCGCATGGCGGGCGGCTCGTGTAGACTCACCTTGGGCGGGCTGCCCGGGCCCTCAGATGGGCTCTGATCGGGCTCTCTGGCCCGCTCTGCGGTGTCCGACGTATTCCGGCGGATCTCCCCCGAGGGGGTATCTGGACGTGAAGCTGCGGGTCTTGACGGGAGACATGGACGGCTACGAGTTCGACGTCGATGGCGGCGTGGTCACTCTGGGTCGCAAGGCCGAGAATGACGTGGTGCTGCCCCTCGACTCGCGCATCTCGCGCTTCCACGCTCAGCTCAGTCACGGCGAGGGCGACGCCTGGCTGCTGGAGGACCTGGACAGCACCAACGGCACCTTCGTCGGTCGCCGGCGCATCCACGCCCCCACGCCTATCAAGCCGGGCGAGGCCTTCCGGATGGGCCGCACCTGGCTGCGGCTGGAGGAGGAGCCCTCGCCGCAGGTCAACGCCGCCGATGCGGTGGTGCTGGTGGAGGAGGAGCCGGAGGGGCAGCGCGATCAGGACATCGTGGTCTCCGTGCAGCCCGGGATGGAGGCCGAGCGGGAGCTCGATGCCAACGAGCTGGCGCGCCGGCTGGAGGTCATGCGGGACGTCGGCGCCGCGCTGGGCAGCACCCTGGAGCTCTCGGAGCTGCTGGAAGAGCTGCTGCGCAGCATCATGCGCGTGGTCCCCGCCGAGCGCGCCTTCCTGCTGCTGCGCGACAGCGAGACCGGGGAGCTGGAGCCGCGGGCCGTCTGGCCCCTTGATGACCGCTCCGGCAGGCTGGCGATCAGCCGCAGCATCATCGAGCGGGCCATGGACCAGCAGTCCACGCTGCTGCTCTCTGACGCCATGGCCGATGAGCGCTTCGGAGAGGTGGAGTCCGTGCGCGATCTGCGCATCCGCTCCGCCATCTCCGCCCCCCTCCTGCGCGCCGGGGAGGCCCTGGGTGTCATCTTCCTGGAGGCCACCTCGGCCACCCACGTCTTCGACCGCGGCGACGCGGAGATGGTCAGCTCCATCGCCTCCCAGGCCGCCGTCGCCATCGAGAACGCCCGACTCTACACCGAGCTGAAGGCCGCCTACGAGGAGCTCAAGACCGCTCAGGAGCAGATGGTCCGCACCGAGAAGCTGTCCATCATCGGCACCCTCTCCGCCAGCGTCGCCCACGACATGGCGAACGTCGTCTCGCCCATGGTCACTCTCGTGGACCTCGCCCTGGACCGCGGGGAGGTGGATGAGAGCACGGAGCGCTCCCTGGAGCGGCAGCTCCAACGGCTGCTGGCGCTCGTGGAGCGCCTGAAGTCCTTCGCCCGGCCGGAGCGCATGGAGATGGAGCCCACTGACGTCAACGATGTGGTGGCCGGGGCCCTGTCCATGATCCGCACCGAGCTGCAGCACGAGGATGTGAAGATGGACCTGCAGCTTGCCGAGGACCTGCCGAAGATCCAGGCCGCCGCCACGCAGCTCGACCGCGTCATGCTCAATGTCTGCCTCAACGCCCTGGAGGCCATGGAGGAGGAGCCCAAGGTCCTCACTATCGCCACCGAGCTGGATGGCGACGAGGTGGCGATCTCCGTCACTGACACCGGCCCCGGCATCCCGCCGGAGGTGCAGGCGCGGCTCTTCGAGCCCTTCTTCACCACCAAGGAGGCCGGCACCGGCATGGGCCTGTTCTCCTGCCGGCGGATCGTGGAGGACGAGCACGGTGGCAGCATCGAGCTCGACAGCCGCGTGGGGGAGGGCACCACGGTCACCGTCCGCCTGCCGGTCAATGCCGCTCAGTAGCGAAGACGGGCAGCGCATTGCCTCAGGCAGCTCACGACAACCACGGTCTCTTCTCCGACCACTACCTCCGGACCCGCCTCCGGGAGCTCACCCCAAGGAACAGCAGCAGGCGCACGACGCTCAGGAGACGCTCCGGCAGAGGTACGCCGAGGGCGTGCCCCACGCGCAGGACAGCAAGGAGGCCACCTGCGAGCAGTACCTGCTCCGCCCCGCGCTCAAGCTCCTCGGCTTCGCGCTGTATGAGAAGCCCCCACTGCCCACCGAGGAGACCACCTTCGAGCCGACTACGCGCTCTTCACCTCCGATGAGGACATCCCCGAGGACGCGGATGAGGACACGGAGGCCTTCTACGGCGCCGCCCTCGGAAGCCCCCGACTATTGCAGGGAACTCATCGCTTCCCCGCAAGAGCGGATGATGGAGTCCGACGAAGTGTCATAACGGTTCATATCGGTTCTCCAGTCGCGGCCTCAGCGCTGGCCGCTCATGCTCCCGCCCATGGCCCCGGTGGCAAAGGGATGGGTGGAGTTTCCGCAGGAAACTCCCAGAGATCGGCGTCAGCCGATCTCCGCGAGGATGACTACTGGGCCGGGGAGGTCGCGTGGCTTCAGGACAGCCTGGCAGCCACCATGGAGGGGCCGCCTGAGCGCCCGTCGCGCAGCGATGGGCGCGAAGTCGGCCCGCGCCCCCACGACACAGCGTCGCGAGAACG
>JAYENL010000254.1:0-23582 GCA_034722055.1 Armatimonadota bacterium | reverse complement strand
ATCATCGGCCCGCACATCATCGACGCCGACGGCGAGGTCCGGACCATCGAGCCCCTGGTGGAGCACCGCCTGACGGCCACGGTGGAGCATCTCTACGACCCCGGGCGTCTCGTCTACTTCCTGACCATGGAGGGGCTGCTCATCGAGGTGGACGTGGAGAGCCTGGCCTGCGAGGTCCTCTTCGACGTCCGTGGGGAGCTTGGCATGCCGGAGGACGCCTGGCCGCACTTCAAGGGCGCCCACACCGCCATGGGCCGGGTGATCGTCGCCAACAACACCTACGATGAGCCGGAGTATCTGGGCAGGCGCGCCGCCGGCCGCCTCGGGGAGTGGGACGGCGAGATGTGGCGGCTGATCGAGGAGAGGCCCTTCATGGAGGTCGCCGGCCGGCGGAATCTCGGCCAGGCGGTCTTCGCCACAGGCTGGGATGAGGCGTCGGCGATCCTGAAGGTGCTTACCGGGGGCCGATGGCGGACCTACCGCCTCCCCAAGGCCAGCCAATGCTACGACCACGGCTGGCTCACGGAGTGGACGCGCATCCGGGAGGTGGAGACGGAGCGCTTCCTGATGGACTGCCACGGGATGTTCTACGAGCTTCCCGCGCAGGCCTACGGCGGCGACGTCCTCCCGATGAAGCCCATCTGCCAGCACCTGCGCATCATCCCCGACTTCTGCACCTGGATGGGCCTGCTGGTGCTGGGCGGGAACCAGTGCACCCCAACCGGCGACAGCGTGCTGCACCAGGGCCAGCCGCAGGCGAACCTGTGGCTTGGGAAGACCGATGACCTGTGGAGCTTCGGCCGGCCCGCCGGCTGGGGAGGGCCGTGGCGGCGCACGCGGGTGGAGGCCGGCGAGCCATCTGACCCCTTCCTCATGACCGGCTTCCAGCGCACCTGCCTGCACCTCTCGCAGCTCTCCGCCGGGCCGGTGGAGTTCACCATCGAGGTGGACGCGCTCGGCGACGGGACCTTCGCCGCCGCGGAGGCCGTCACCGTGGGCGGAGGGGAGCAGCGGACGCACGTCTTCCCGGAGGGCTTCTCGGCGCACTGGACGCGCGTGGTCGCCGACCGCGACTGCACCGCCACGGCGCAGTTTGTGTATACGTAGCCGCAGGCTGCAAGCTACAAGCAACGGCCACGGCATGACAACGCCATGGACGGGAAGGTCGCTGCGGGGCGGGCAGGATCGTTCGGAGCGACGCATCTTCACAAGCCGCAAGCCGCAAGCTGCAAGCTACAAGCAACGGCTCAGCCGTTCGGAGCGACGCATCTTCAGATGCGTCGGCCGTTTCAGGAGGAGCTGCCATGCGACTGAGGCTGACGGTGATGCTGGCTGCGCTGGCGGCGACGTGGTGTGCGCACGCGCTGACCATCGATGAGCAGGACATCGGGATCACGAAGATGATCCCCGCCGCCGGCCAGAGCGTGACCTGGCGGGTGCCGGTGGTCAATGACACGCAGGAGCCCTTCGAGGGCGAGGTCACGGTCACAATGCGGGTCGCCCGGCGCGGCGATCCGCTGGGCGAGCCGCTGACGGTTACCGAGGAGCTGACGCTGGCTGGCGCGGAGGATGAGGAGAGCCTCGGTGAGCGCCGGGACGTGATTTTCGAGTGGACGCCGGAGCGCAACGGCTGGTATCGCGCGGTCTTTGACATGCCCCCGGACGTGCGGGTGGAGCGCGAGATCGCGGTCACGGAGCGCGACCTGTGGTTCGTGTGGTTCGGCGCACCGCAACAGTTCCGGTGGTGCAACGTGCCCACCACCGTGAAGACCGAGGAGGACACGCAGTGGTGGCTGCGGCGCGGGGCAATCCCTGCGCACTGGAAGGGCGGCGTCTGCTACAAACAGTGGCCCGTGGAGCGCTTCGTGGAGAGCTGGGGCTCGCACGACTGGATCGCCATCGACGAGATCGGTGGGCCGAGCGAGGTCACCGACAAGTTCATCGAGGCCTGGAAGCGCCTCAGGGACGACAAGCCCCATCAGTGGATCGGCGTCTGGTACATGGGCGCGCACCACTACTGGGCGGAGGTCGCCGACCTGGTGGACCTGTTCCTCCCCGAGATCTACCTCAACTACCGGGGGAACCACCTGGGGCAGTTCGACAGCTACCTGAAGGTGGCGCGGGAGGCCAGCGTCATCGACCAGGTCATCCCGGCGCTGGGCATCAACCAGCGCGAGAGCGACCGCGGGCTGATCACGGTCTCGCCCACCCGCCAGGATGTTCTGCGGCAGTTCCGCTACCTCAAGCGCACCGCGCCGGAGCTGAACGGGATCGGCTTCTTCACGGCCTACTCCGCGGCGCCGGGCGTGGCGGAGTACGCCGACGAGCTGTGCGGGAAGTACTACGTGGAGCCGGTGGTGACCATCGAGCGGCCCGCGCGGCCCATCGAGATCCGCCGCGAGGGCGATGGCGTGCGTGCTCTGGCGCGGGTCCGCAACGTGGGCGGGATGGACGCCCAGGACGTGACGCTGGAGTGGGCCATCGGCTGGCCGGCCGATGAGGCGAGGCTGCGCCGGGAGACGGTAAGCTCGGTGGCCGCGGGTAAGAGCGTAGCGACCTCCACCGAGCTCCCTGACGGCCCCGGCTGGGGCCCGGTGGAGCTGCGGATCGTGCCCGATGATGGCTACACCGTGCTGGACGGTCGCGCGCAGGTGTACACCGTCTGGCGGGCCGAGGACGTGGGCGAGGCTGTCGCGGTCTCCGTACCGGCCACTGAGTATGAGGGGCGGATGCTCCGGCTGGCGACGGTGCCGGACGCCGGGCCGCGGCATCTGATTGAGCTGCTGCCCGGCGGTCACCAGGAGCCGGTGGACACGCCCTGCGCCGTGCTGCCCCCTCGCCCTGGGCGGGATGAGCGCCAGGCGGCCTTCAGCCGCTACGGCAGCGACCGGCCAGCCATGCTCCTGCTTCGGCCTGGCGAATCGCAGTGGGAGTCCGAGCCGCCCCCGTACCAGCGGGATGGCGACCGGGTGCTGATCTCGAACGATGCCTACCAGCTTGAGCTTGAACTGGCCGCCGACGCCATCAGCTCCATCACGCCCGCCGGCGGCGGGAACGTCCTCCGCCAGCCCTGGGTCCTCAACGCCGAGGGCCACGAGGGCTTCGGCAAGCCGCGCGTCGAGGAGCTTCCCGGCGCGCTCGTGGTGACGATCCCGTGGGACGGCGAGATCGCATCGGGCCAGAGCCAGTACGTGTTCTTTGCGGTGAACCCCGCCATCCGCATCGGGCGGGTGTGGCGGCCGAAGGGCGAGGTGACCCTCTCGGGCGCCGGCGACCGCTGTGGGCTCTTCCAGCGTGGCGGGAGCTACGCGCTGCAGCCGGGCGTGGGTGGGCCGGTGCGGCGGGGGTGGCTGCACGACAGCGACCAGTATCGCGACCTGCTGTTCGGATACCTGGGCGGCCGACCGTCGCCGGAGAACGCCGACCGCGCGGGCTGGATCGACTTCTCCTACGGCGACGACACGGGCGGGCTGGGCGTGGCCATCGAGTACCGCTGGGCGGACGCGGGCATGAGGAGCTACGACGTCACGCGCCTCTACGACGCGTCGGACTGGCTGGAGGTCCTCTATCTGTGGGGCACCGAGCAGGCATTCACCGAGCCCCAGACCTCCTGCGTGTGGCTCATCCCGCACGGGCCGATGGACCTGCTCGATGAGGCCGTCACCCCGCCCGCCAAGGTCCTGTGGGACCACCTGCACGCCGAGCAGATCGCGGTGACCAAGGGCCTGCCGCCGATGTGACGATGAGGGAGATACTGATGATCCGGGGACATGCGATCGCGTTTGCAGCGCTGCTCGTCGCGGCCAGCCTTGCGGCCGGCGGCGTGGCGGGCGCGCAGGAGGGGGAGCTGCTGCCCTGGCAGCAGTGGCAGTGGGTGCCGGCCGAGGGTGAGATCCTCCCGCTCCACTTGCTGGACGCGCAGTGGGAGAGCGTCGGTGGGAGAGAGGGGACGCTGAGTCGCAGCGAGCAGCCGGGGCCCTGGGGCGGCCCGTACCTGCGTTTCCACGTGCAGATCGATCACCTCAACGAGGGGCGCTACCCGCAGGGCTGGCCGGCCTTTCAGCACACGCCGCCTCAGCCGCTGGACTTCAGTGAGTATGACGCCATTCAGTACTGGGTGCGCCGCGACACGGAGATCGACCGACCCACGACGCTGCGCTTCATCCTGCACACCGACAACGCTGACGGCGAGGATAACGGCGCGGTAGTGAACGAGCTCATCGATCCGCTGCCTGACGACCAGTGGGCGCTGGTGACGCGGCGGCTGGATGAGATACCGGACCTCGAGCGCGTGAGCCTGATCCACTTCTTCCTGTGCGAGAATGCCTACGCGCACGGCGACGAGGTGACGTTCGAGGTGGGCGGCTTCCGGCTCTGCAAGCTGCAGCGGAAGCTGACCACGCTGCCCGCCGACGAGGCGGCGGTGGCGCTGTACGTGGGCGAGCGCGCGAACAGCAGTGACGAGATCGTGATCCTCGACGAGGGCGCCCGGTCCCTGCCGGTGCTGCTGGTGTGGGAGACCGGGAGCGAGCTCCTGGTGCCGGCGGACACCGTACTGCGGCTGGCCTTTCGGGAGGTTTTCTCGGGCAAGCAGAGCAGCCTCGAGATGCCGCTGGGGGAGGAGCTTGCCGCCGGCGAGACCGGGCGCGTGGAGCTGGTGGCGGACCTGGCGCAGGACCTGGCGCCGGGCTACTACTCCATCATCGCGGACCTGGTGGGGGAGGATGGCTCGCTGCTGGGCGGGCGTGTGGGGTCGGATGATCTCTACGTTCGCCGGCGGGACGAGTCCATGACCTTCACGGTCCTGTCGGTCCGCACGGGGATGGTGAAGTGGGTGCAGGACCTGCTGTACGGCGATGTCATGTGCCGCACCGACATCCACCTGCCGCACACCTACGACCCGCTCAGGGAAGAGACCTATGCGGAGCTGTTGCGGCTGTTCGGCCACACTACGGGCAAGCACACCGAGGGCAACGAGGCCGGCGATACCGGGCTGCTACTGGCCGCGGAGGCCTTCCGCAAGAGCGGCGACATGCAGCGGTGCCAGTTCACCGAGGCCATCATCGAGGACAGCTTCCAGCACATGATCGATGCCATGCAGGCGCCCAATGGCGCCACCATCATGTGGACGAACGAGCTTGTCTCGCAGGCAGGCATCGGCAAGGGCGGGCCCTCGCGCAGCTTCGGCAGCTACGACAGCAACCAGATCGGCGAGTGGATCACGCCGCTGGCGCGCGGGATGATCTACTACTCGCAGGTGGCGGAGCGGCCGGAGTACGCCCGGCGGCTGTCGGCGGCGGCGCGGAAGGCCGCGCAGTACATCGTGGACTACTCGCGCATGGACTCGGACGGAATCCCGGATGTGATCCGCCACCTGCGCATTGCCGAGGCGGCGGACGGCAGCGTCAACCGGTCACTGCTTACGCGCGAGGATCACGTCTGCAACGTGTACCTGGGCAGGACGCTCTCGGGCCTGGCATACTACGCCTACGCCGCGCAGGTGCTCGGCGAGGACATCCCACAGGAGTGGTTCGAGGCGATGGACGCCACGGTGCGCTGGACCGCGCGGGAAATGAAGCCCAACGGCTGGTTCGACTGGCGCTGCGGCGACCGCGTGGAGGGCGGCTGTCACACCTTCCTGGGCAACATCTACATCGGCGAGGGCCTCTTCGGCTGCTATCTCGCCGACCGCCAGGCGGGGAGGACGGAGCAGGCGGCGCTGGCACAGCAGGCGGCCGCGAAGGCCTACCACTACGTCACCGATGACTGCTGGAACAAGGGCACGAAGTACACGCCACCGCTGGAGTTCTGGGTGGGGCCGTACCTCTACTGGCTGTGGACGGAGTGGACGGCGGCCGTTGGCCCGGACGAGCGCTTTGAGGACTGGCTGGCGACGATGGACCGGCAGTGGTCCGAGGAGCGGCAGTGGCGCGACTTCCTCGTGCGGGACAGCGGAGCCGCGCATCGCACCGGCACCAACGGGATGCTGGAGATCTCCATCCTCGGCTACCTGGCGATCAAGCACATGGAGGAGATCGGCAGGCCCTTCGAGCTGCCCGCGTTCCCGGACGGGCGGTGACGTCCGCCGCTTGTGTCCTTGGATCGTGGGTTCGAGGCGCGGGCGCACGCAAGCTACTGCTGTGCCGCAGCGGTTCGCGTCTTACCTGCGTGAGAGTACCGTGCGCTGCTACCATGGAGGGGCCGCCGCGAGCGAAGCGAGCCGGGCGGGGTCAGGAGCGGGAGCGACTGACCGCGCAGGTTCCACCCCGGCCCATGCCGGCGTCTCCGGGAAGGCCCAAACGGCGTGCAGGGGAGGGCCCCTGCACTACTTAACCTCTGGGCCGGGTGGAACCTTCGGAGACCTCCGGTCTCGCCCGTTCGGTGCACTCACGGGCCTCACCGGGGCTGCGCGCCAGGCGGCCCCTCCACCAGAATCCTCCTCGGCACCGTAAGCGGGGCCGCCGACTACTCTCATCATCAACGTTCGTGGGCTTGTGCAAGTGACCGTCAGGTGGTGACAGGGCGCTGGCGGGGTGTGGCAGCAGAACGGAACCGGAGCCGCCTCCGGGCGTCCTCGACCGCGCGTTTCGCCGACAGCACGACTCCCCAGCCAGTCCGGCCTACCGCCGTGCGGCGGCGAACCGCCAGTAGACCGGCTCCTCATCCGGCTCCAGCGCGTAGACCGAGAAGAGGCTGGCTTCGCGGGCCTGCACACGTAGCCGGACCCCCTCCCCAACGACGGAGTCCACGTTGCCGCCGGGCCACCGCAGGCGGTGGTCGGTGCGGTCGCCCTCCAGGGGCGCGCAGTCCTCCATGGTGCAGCCGGGGACCGGCGAGCCGTCCGCCCTCAGCAGCTCCGCCCGCACCCAGCCGTCGGCCCGTACCGCCGCGTTCACATGCAGGCGGTCGGACGGGAGCGCGAAGCCGACGGTCAGCAGCTCCGCCGTCTCCTCGCTGGCCTCCAGGGCTACGAAGCCGTCGGGCCGAAGGCGCGCCATCCCCAGCCCGGCCGTCTGCGGCAGCAGCTCCCAGCGGCTCTCGTGGCGGGCCGTGGTGCCCATGTAGTAGTAGCGGATCTCGTGCTCCATGAAGACCGGCTGCGAGGCGCACTGCAGGTTCCCACGGTCCCAGTCGGCTGGCTCACCATGCGGGATGAAGGCCTCGCCCTGGGCCGCGCGGTGCCAGGCGTAGCCCGACCGGGCGTAGGTCAGCTCCGCCTCCTGGTAGCCGGCCATCTTGCCGGAGGTGAGCGCCGACGGCTCGGTATGGTAGATCCAGAGGGTGCCGATGTGGTATGGCCCGCAGGTGGTGGCGCCCATCCCGTAGTGCTGCACCTGCGGTCCGTCGCCGGCGTCCGGCTCCATGATCATCCGCGGCTCGCTGAAGCGCTGGAAGTCCCAGGAGTCGCTGCGGAAGACGCGCCGGCCATACCCCTGCAGGCGATGGTGAACCACGTAGCGCCCGTCCTGCTGGCGATAGAAGGCCATGGGGCAGTCCGGCGGGGTGGCGATGATCGGACCGGGCCCCACCTGCTCCCAGTGAATCCCGTCCGGGCTGTGGAAGCCGTGGATGCAACCTGCGTGGTGATGGGGACTGGCGCCGGCCACCATCTTGTAGCGCCAGTGTTCGCGGGGGTCCTCGGCGTCGTAGATGACCGCCGGACCGTGCGGATTGTCGGTGAAGACGATGTTGGTCTGCTGCCCCTGCCACTCGAACAGCTCCAGCCGCGGCCTGTGCCACTCGATGCCGTCATCGCTCTCCGCGTAGGCCAGGCGCATCGTCCACGGCTCGTGGATCACGCTGTACCAGAGCTGGAAGAGCCCGTCGGGGCGGCGGACCACGCTGCCGTAGAGCTGCATGTTCCCGTTCTCCCACGGCTGATCGGCGATCATCAGCGGGTTATCAGGATGCTTCTCGGGCCGCTGCAGCCGCCGCGCGAATCCCTCCACGACCTCCAGCTCCCAGTTGTCGAGGAACAGGAACTTGACCACGCGGCATCCCTCCTCGTCTACTCGATAACCAGCTCCAGGCGCCCCACGTCGCGCCGGCCCAGCTCCACGGTGACCACGTTCGCCTGCCACTGCCAGCGAGGCCGCGGGCCGTCTGCCGATGGGGCGATCGCCTCCCCGTCGAGGACCACGCTGGTCACGTCCTGCAGGCCGTGCGCCACCACGGTCAGCTCCCGGCGGGCGAGTGCGCCCTCGAACTCGCCCTCCGCGGGGCCGAAGTGCACGCCCAGGCCGTCGCCCACCGGCTCGTGGCAGATGCGCTGGGTGCGGTACTCGCCCTCCTCGAAGGCGAAGGTCTCGCCATCGTCCTCGTAGAGCGTGATCTCGCCGGCCGCGCCGGCGAAGACGTGCACCGTCAGCTCATCGTCCGGCCGCTGACCGACGTAGTCCATCTCCGGACCCATCAGCAGCATCCCGCCCGCGGGAGCCAGCAGCGGCCCGCCGCGGCCCTCGGGCACCTCCGGGCTGATCCATCCGCCGCCGTCCAAGCGCTCGCCGGTCCAGAAGTTGTGCCACTGGCCCCCGGGCACCCACAGCCGGTCGGTGAAGCAGCCCGCCAGCAGGGAGGGGCCCAGATAGAACTGCCGGAGGCACTCGTCCGCGTCCGGCTGGTCGTGAACGAGCGGCATGGCGCGCATCATGGGCACGCCCGTGCGGTGGGCCTGCCAGGCGCAGGAGTAGAGGTAGGGCAGCAGCCGGTAGCGCAGGCGGGCGTAGTCGGTGAAGATGCACTGCAGGCGCTCCCCCTGCAGCCACGGGTGCCGCCAGTAGTTCCAGGAGTTGAGCTGCGCCCAGGGCAGGAGGAAGCCGAAGTGGATGCCCTCCGGCGTGCCGGCCTCCATGTCCACGGTGCTGAGGCCGTGTCCGGAGAGGCTGAGGTTCAGGCAGGCTCCCAGCGGGCCCTCCTCGCCTCCGGTGTCGCCGGTCCAGGTGCCGGTCCAGCGCTGCAGGCCGGCCCAGCCGGCGGGCGTGAACGGGAAGGTCCGCCGCTCGGTATGCTCCCGGAAGCCCAGGTACATCTGCTTGGAGTAGATGAGGGGGTAGAGGTTGTGCATCTGCGCGTCGGTCATCCCGTTGCCCCACAGGCGATCGGGATGCTCGAGGACCTGGTAGGCGCCGTCCTGCTTGAACCAGTGCGCGCCCTCGTCCACGAAGCGCTGCAGGTGCTGGAACCACGGCTCCTCCTGGCGCGTGAGGCGGTCGAGGCGGCGCTGACCCGAAGGGCGCTCGTCCACCTCGTGGCCTGTGGCGAAGGCCGCGCGCTCCGCGTCGCGCTGCTGCTCGGCCTGCTTCAGCTCGGGATCGACGCGCCGCTCCTCCTCATAGGAGAGGTCGTAGTCATTGCACAGCCACAGGCCCGGCTTGAAGCCCATGCGCTGGGCGGCGGCGAAGAAGGTGTGGCGGAAGCGGCTGTAGGGAGGGATGCGGAAGCGCTCGTCGCTCCAGGTCTTCTCCACCGAGGCGTCGTAGTTCGTCTGCATCCAGCCCGGCTCCAGGCCGATGCAGTCGCAGGGGATGCCCTCGCGCCGGAAGTTGCGGCAGTCGTCGGTGAACTCCTTCGCGTCCGCCTGTGTGCGACAGATGAACCACAGGCCCAAGCCCCACCGCGGCGGCAACATCGGACGGCCCGTGATGCGCGTGTAGCGCTCGACGATCTGAAGCGGCTCCGGCCCGTAGATGACGTAGAGGTCGAGGTGCTGGCCCTCGGCCTCAAAGCCGAACCAGTCGTCGGAGGTGGCGCCGAGATCGTAGAGGACGCGGCGGGTGGTCTGCACCAGCAGCCCCACGCCGCGGGTGGAGATCACGAAGGGGATGGGGATGTACTCCTCGACGTTGCGCACCCACAGATCGCCGCTCGTCCCCCGGTGCTGGATGCGCTCCCGGGTCTGATCGCCCAGGCCGTAGAAGCGATCGGCCTGCTCCAGGGCGAACCGGGCGCGAAAGCCCGGCGCCGGCCCGAGCATGGGGCGCTGGAAGGTCGCCAGCAGCTCCGCGCCGTCCGCGTTCAGCACGCGGAAGGAGGCGTCAGCGTCCATCTCGACCGCCAGCAGGTCGGTGGTCGCGACGGCCCCATCGGCCTCCACGCGCGTCTCGACCTGCACCTGGGGCCATTGGCGCCGCCACAGGTCGTAGCGGAGCAACGGGGACATCCGCGGCTCATCGCCGCGCCAGCCGCGAATGCGGAGGATGCCCGGCGCGCAGAACTCGGCCAGCATCGTTCCCTCATCGCACACCGAAACGCCGCGCTCGGTCGCCGTGAAGTCGGCCATCCGTGTCACCTCTCAGGCTGTATCAGGGCCGTGGCCGGCGGGTGAACACCTCCGGCTGCCGCCGGGGCGCCCAGGCCCGGCCGCCGAAGTACTCCTGTGTGTCGAAGTCGAAGCTATCGTCCTCCAGGCGCGGATCACCGGTGGCCGCCAGGTAGCTCTCCAGTTCGTCCCACAGCCGGCGCCGGATCTCCTCGTACTCCGGCAGGTGCGCCACGTTGACCATCTGTGCGGGGTCGCGCCGCAGGTCGTAAAGCTCCTCCGGCGGGCGTCCGCCGAAGGCCAGCTCGAACAGCGGCGCCACCTGGGGCAGGTCACGATTGCGGATCATGTAGCGCTTGGTGATGCCCGGGTCCACATCCCCGTAGAGCGGCGGGTTGCCGGCCGGCCCGCGGTCGGGCGCGAAGTTGCGGATGTAGAGGAACCGGTCGGTGCGGAGCGAGCGCATGGGGTAGCCGACGCCGCCGGTGCCGAAGATGGCATGGCGCTCGCGCCCGCAGTGCACGCGGTCGCGCTGGGGATCGACGCGGCCGGATCGGCCGCTGGTGAGCACGTCCAGGAAGCTACGGCCCGATGCGTGTGGCAGCGGCTGAAGGCCCGCGGCCTCCAGGAAGGTCGGGGCGAAGTCGGCGAAGCTGACGAAGTCATCCACGATGCGCCCGCCCTCGATGACCCCCGGCCAGGCGACCGCCAGCGGCATGCGCGTGCCGAAGTCATAGAGGTTGGCCTTGCAGCGGGGGAAGGGCATGCCGTTGTCGCTGGTCACCGCGATGAGCGTGTTCTCCAGCCGGCCGGCCTCCTCCAGGGCCGCCAGGATCTCGCCGATCTGCGCGTCGTACATCTGGCACTGCAGGTAGTAGTCGGCGATGTCGGCGCGCAGGGGCTCGGCGTCAGGAAAGAACAGAGGCACCGGCACGTCGTCGAGGCTCATGCCGGCCTGCACGCCGGAGCCCTCCACGTAGGGCCGGTGGGGACGGTGACTGCCGAACCAGTAGCAGAACGGCCGCCCTCCGGAGTCGGCGGCCAGGAACTCGCGGACATCCGCGTAGCGGGGGCCGGCGGGGTTGTTCTCGCGCATGTCCTCCCGGCGGCCTGGCGCCCAGCCCTTGGCCGAGTAGCCGACGTGATAGCCGGCGTCCGCGAATCGCTGTGTGTATGTCGCCCACCCGGGCCAGAGGCTCCAGAGGTTGCCGGTCTCGCGCAGCTCCCAGTGATTCCGGCCGGTCAGCACCGAGGCGCGCGAGGGAGTGCATGAGGGCGAGGAGACGTAGGCGTTGGTGAAGATGACGCCCTGGTGGGCCACGCGGTCGAAGTTGGGCGTCCGCACCACGGGATCGCCGGCGTAGCTGACATGGGGGAACGACTGGTCGTCGGAGATGATGAAGAGTATGTTGGGCCGATCGCCGGCAGCCATCGTGGGACCTCCGCTGCGCCTGATGGTCCGCGGACGCTCTCTTCGGCATCCCCGCCCCGATACCTCCGATATGCGCCCTGACCGGCGTGGCGCGGACGCTGCCGGCCTGATGGCGAGCGTTCGGGCAGGTGCCGGGCGGTCGCAGGCCGAACATCCTGGAGGGCTGGCGCGAAGAGGCGCTGCTGAGGAGGTGTCGCGGCCGACCGGCCGCCGACGGCATGAAGACCGCTGGATACCTGCTTGCGATCGTCCTCGGAGTCGCGGGACTGATCTTCCTGGTGGCGGCCGGTCAGGGCAACGCGCTGCCGCGCGTGATCATCGGCGTGGTGCTGCTGGGCGCGGCGGGGTTCCTGGTCTACCTGGCGCGCTCAAAGGGCCCGGAGACCAAGATCACCCACAAGGTAGACTTCACCGGCGACACGGAGCTCGAGCGCCTGCGCTGCAATTCCTGCGGGGCCCAGCTCGACTCCGACGCCATCGAGATGCGGGAGGGCGCCATCTACGTGAAGTGCCCGTACTGCGGCACGACCTACCAGCTCGAGGAGAAGCCCAAGTGGTAAGCGGTTCGTCCTTCTTCGGCCGTATCGCCAGGCGCGCGGGCGCAGAGATCCGCGCCGACCTCGGCCGGCTGGGCGCGCGGCTTGGGGCGCTGCGGCCCCGGCGCGGCGTGCGCATGCGCCACTGGCGCTTCGAGACGCCGGAAGGACGCGTGCGCCTGCACCTGCGCGTGCACGAGGACGGCACCGGCGTGCTGTGGCGCAACGTGACCGACGCGCTGCTGCTCGGTCCCCAGCAGGTGGAGATGGCCGAGCCGGCGCTCGACGACACGCCCGCCGACCGGGCGCTCGTGCGCCTGCGGACCTTCTACCCGGGGGTGCGCGACTTCGCGCTGCGGTCCGAGTACGATCGCATGGCCGCGGCGATGCGGAAGCTGCGGCAACCCGCGGAGGGCTGCGTGATCTGCGAGCTGGGCATCCCGCAGCCGCCGCCGCTGTCGGTGCGCGCGCAGGCGCCCTACAAGGCCGATCTGGCGTTGAGCTACGCCTGCAACAACGACTGCGCGCACTGCTACAACGAGCCCGAGCGCCGGGAGATGCGGTCGCTCAACGTCGAGCACTGGTGGCTGGTGCTCGAGCGCCTCTGGGACATCGGCGTACCCTACGTCATCCTCACCGGGGGCGAGCCCACGCTGCACCCGGACCTGCTCGACCTCGTCGAGCACGCTGAGTTCCTCGGCCAGGTGTGCGGCATGAACACGAACGGCCGGCGGCTCGCCGACCGGGAGCTGGTCGAGCGACTCACGCGGGCCGGGCTCGATCACGTGCAGATCACGCTCGCGTCGCACCGGCGGGAGCCGCACAACCGCATTGTCCGCGCCGAGGCGTATGACGAGACGGTGGCGGGCATCCGCAATGCCCTCGACGCGGGGCTGCACACTATCACCAACACCACCCTCACCGAGGACAACGCGGCCGACGCGGAGGCGATCATCGACTTCCTCGCGGGGCTGGGGCTGACGACCTTCGCGATGAACGGGATCATCCACTCCGGCCGCGGCACAGACCACCCCGACGCCCTGAGCATCGAGCGCCTCCGCCAGGTCGTGGCGCGGGTGCGCGACCGGGCGGGGGCGCGGGGGATGCGCTTCATCTGGTACACCGTGACGCGACACTGCGAGCTCTCGCCCGCGGAGATGGGCCTGGGGCTGCGATTCTGCAATGCCGCCGAGTACTCCGTGTGCGTGGAGCCCAATGGCGACGTGTTGCCCTGCCAGTCCTACTACCAGCCGGCGGGCAACATCCTCCGCGACGACTGGGAGAGCATCTGGGAGAGTGACCTGTTCACCAGCATCCGATTCCGGCGGGAACACCCCGAGCGCTCCGACCTGCCGCCCGAGTGCCACGACTGCGAGCATCTGAGGCTGTGTGGCGGGGGCTGTCCCCTGGAACTCAGAGCAAGGCGAGGCGAGGTGATGAGCCGGTGTCAGACAGGCCGAACGGCGTAGACATCAGGCCCTACGAGCGGCTGGTCGGCGAGTGGCCGACGCGCTTCCACCTGCGGATCGATCCCGACGGGCGAGGGCTGCTGCTGGCGAACGCGGCGGAGGCGGCCTACCTGTCCCCGGTCGGCGTCCGCATGGCGCGAGGCATCCTGGAGGAGCGCGCCGAGGAGGAGATCGTCTCCGGGGTCATGCAGAGCTTCCCGGGCGCGCCGGAGAGTCAGGTCCAGGCGGACCTGGCGGCGGTGCAGGAGCTGATCGCCGACCTCTCCAAGCCCGGCGATAACTACCCCGTCAGCAACCTCACCGACCCCCGCTTCTCGGAGTGGCAGCGCCAGCTTGCGGCGCCGCTGCGGGCGGACGTGGAGCAGTGCGAGCTGGATCGCTTCAAGCAGCTCATCCGTCGCCTGTGGGACGCCGGGATTCCCCACGCGGCCATCCAGACCGACCCGGCCGGGGACGTGGCGCAGCTTGTGCTGCTGGTGGAGGCGGCGGAGGACATCGGCATGATCTGCGGGTTGCGGACGGTCGCCGGCTGGCTCGGCTCCGGGGAGTCAAGCGGACCGCAGGTCATCGAGGCCTGCGCCATGGCGGGGCTGGACCACCTCGACCTGCTCTTCGTCTGCCACGACCGCGCCGAGCATGATGCGACCTGCGGCGAGGGGGACTACGCGGCCTTCGTGGCCGCGGTGAAGCAGGCGCAGGCTCTGGAGCTGGCGGTGGTGGCGCAGGTGCCGCTGATCGACGCCAACCTCGCGGACCTGGACGAGATGATGGGACGGCTGCAAGAGCTGGGGGTCACGAACATCGTGGGCTTCGCCATCGCCTGCCCGGACGAGGACGAGGCCGCCGACGCCTCCGGCGCCCTGCCCGCCCGGGCCCTGCCGCAGGTGGCCACGACCTTCATTGAGCTGGCGGAGAGCACGCAGGCCCGCTACCTGTGGGCGCCCCCGGTGCGCTTCGACAGCGCTCGCGGCCTGGCCGAGCAAGTCCTGGCCGGCCCCCGCACCTCCGCGGACATCACCATCCGGGTGCGGGCCGACGGGACGGTGCTGCCCCCGCGCGGCGCCCAGGCTGCGGGGAACCTCCTGGCGGATGCCTGGGCGGACATCTGGGGCCACGAGGCCTTCGAGCGCTATCGCGAGCGCCTCAAGCAGCCCACGCGCTGCCCCGACTGCCCGGACCTGCCCATCTGCAGCGCCGACTGCCCCAAGGACCCGGCGGGCTGGAGCGATGATCGCCAAGGTGGTGAGGTGCGGTGACACGCGCCCGGTGGATGCTCGTCTGTGCCGCGCTCGCGTTCGTGACGGGCAGCGCCGCCCAGGCGCAGGACTACTCGTTCTCGGTGCCTCAGATGCGCTTCGAGGTCACGCCGAATGTTGACGCCTCCGTCACGCTGCAGTACACGATCAAGCTGCACTGCAACGGGGGCGCCGACCCCATTGACATCGTGGACATCGGGCTGCCGGACCGCGACTACAACATCGCCAACATGAGCGCGTCGCTCAACGGCATGCCCCAGCGAACCATCCGGCCCTCGGAGTACGTTGACGTGGGCGTGGAGGTGCCGCTGAGCCCTCCCATCCAGCCCAACCAGACCGGGACCTTCGAGTTTGAGGCCACCATGCCCAACCGGGTCTATCAGGACACGACCAACGCGGAGCTGGCCTCCCTGCGCATCACGCCGACGTGGTTCGATAGCGACCTCCTGACTGAGACCACGGACCTCATGATCGTGGTCTATCTGCCGGACTCGGTGAATCCCGACGACGTCGTCTACCAGCTCGACCGGCCCTTCGACCGCAAGATGCAGCTCGAGGGCCGCAAGGCTGTCGCGTGGGTGTTCGCTGACACGCGCCTGTCCCACGCGCACATGGTGGGCCTGTCCTTCCCCAGGGACTGGATGGAGCAGGTGGTGAGGCAGACCGCGCTGGACCTGGCGTGGAAGTGGTGGACGGAGAGCGGCACCGCGCGGGTGGTCGTGGGGATTGTGCTGCTGATCCTGTTCTCGCTGTGGTACTTCCGGCTTACCGGCGGCACCGGCACCTGCCTGTTCATCCCTCTGGTCATCGCCCTGCCGGTCCTGTGGTCGCTGCCGAATCCGCTGGGGCCCACGCTGGAGCTGGTAGCCATCCCGGTCTTGATCCTTCTGTGGCTGCTGGGCGACCGGCTGATAGCGTCACGGCGCCGCTCGTATCTGCCGCCCATTGAGTCCGTGCCGGGCGGGGAGATCAAGCGGGGGCTGACGGCCCCCGAGGCGGCGGTGCTGCTGGAGCGCCCGCTCGGCCAGGTGTTGGCGCTGGTGGTCTTCGGGATGCTGAAGAAGGGCCTCGTGGTGATGATCAACGATGACCCGGTGACGGTGGAGGTCCCGGAGCACTTCAGGACCACGCGTGGAGAGCGCCGGGAGGTGGCGGCGAAGCTGGGGACGGTCGTTCGCGGCTACGAGCAGCCGTTCCTGGACGCCGTCATGGAGCGGCCCGGCGTGCCGATCCCGGACCTGGACCTGAGCAAACAGATGCGCCATCTCGTCAATCAGCTCGCCGAGCGCATGGCGGGCTTCGATCTGGAGCGCACCCGGGAGTACTACCAGTCCATCGTCGCCGACGCCTGGTCGGAGGCGCGGCAGATCGGCGACGTGGAGCGCCGCGACGAGTACGTGGACAGCAACATCGGCTGGCTGATGCTCGATGACGGCTACCCGCGGCACTTCCACACCTGGCATCGCACCGGCTATCACTACTCGCCGGGCTGGGCGCGTCCGGCGGGCGAGGCCCCCACCGTGGCCGCGCCCGCGCCGGGCGACCGGACCAGCTTCGGCGACGTGGCGGCCTCCTTCGCGGGGTGGTCGGAGAACGTCACCGGGCGCATGGCCGCCACCATGGACCCCGTCAGCGTCGGGCTTGTTGACAGCCAGGTCATGGACCTGTCCGGCGTGGACAGGGTCAGCATGGACTTCCTGGAGTCGATGGCCGAGTCCAGCGGCGGCAGCGGCGGGTTCAGTGGGGGCGGCGGCTGCGCCTGTGCCTGCGCCGGCTGCGCGTGCGCCTGCGCCTGCGCCGGTGGCGGCCGGTGAGCGTACCGGAGCGCCCGGGGCTGGAGCTGTCGCGTGCGCTGGCCCGGTGGCTGGCCGGGCCGCGGTCGCGTGCCTTGCGGCGGGCGCGGATCGGCGTCCGGGAGCGCGTGCTGGAGGTGGGGTGCGGGCATGGGGTGGTGACGGGCGAGCTTGTGCGGCGTGCCCGCGGTCAGGTGGTGGCCCTCGACCGTGATGCCGAGATACTGCTGGGACAGCGGCGGGCGGGCTGGGCCGCGGTACCGCACTGTTGGCCTGTGGCCGGCGATGCCGAACAGCTCCCCTTCGCCGACGCCAGCTTCGACCTCGTGCTCTTCGAGAACGTCCTCCTGTGGCTCGGGAAGGCCGAGGCGGCCATCGGTGAGGCGGCGCGGGTCCTCAGGCCCGGCGGCTGCGTGGTGGCCCTGGAGCCGGACTACGGCGGGATGCTCGAGCAGCCTCCCATGGGTCTCCGCGATGCCTGGCTCGACGGGCTGAGCCGAGCCGGGGCCGACCCGCGCGTCGGCCGGAGGCTGCCCGGGCTCTGCGAGGGCGCCGGCCTGGACCCGTGGGTGGAGCTGGCGCACATCCCCCGACCGGCGGAGGCCGAGGCGCTGGCGCTGCTGGACGACCTGCCTCTGAGCGATGCCGAGCGGCAGGCCGTGGCCGAGGCCCGGCAGCGCCTTGCGGGCGCCTGTGGCGAGTGGGAGGTCTTCCTGCACGTGCCCTATGTGCTGGTGGTCGCAGCTCACCCACGGGTGGGAGCATCTCGTCCGTCCTGATGCCTCCGCCTGGTGGGGCGCATGCTTTTTCTGTGAGAACGCATCCCGCAAGTGGAAGGAATACCGTGGTCAGGCCTCGAATCTACGTGTAACGCCTATCACAAGTCTGGGGTGAGCACAATGAAGCGAGGTTTCACACTCATCGAGCTGCTGGTGGTGATCGCCATAATCGCCATCCTGGCAGCGATCCTGTTCCCGGTCTTTGCGAGGGCCCGTGAGAAGGCCCGGCAGACGAGCTGCTTGAGCAACATGAAGCAGATCGGCCTGGCGGTGCTGATGTACACGCAGGACTATGACGAACGCCTGCCACTGCAGTATCACAATTCCGGAGGTGAGCCAGCGGAGACGCTCATCCACCCGGGTGGCCGGTCAGTGTGGTACGTCTACATTGAGCCCTACCTGAAGAACCGGGAGATACTCTCATGCCCCAGTCAGATGCGCGACTACTTCTATGTTCAGGGCTCCGGAGGCAGCCTCAAAGTGTATGACCCGCCGCTTGGCTACGGCTGGAACTACAACTTCTGCTACATCCAGCCGGTAAAGCTGGCCAGAATCAGGGAGCCCGCGAGCGTGATCATGCTGGTCGAACAGGACGGGAACCTCCCCTACGGCCGATGGTTCAACGAAGCCGACGCGGGTAACAAGAACTTCGTCTGGCGCTACGATCGGCACAACGGGGGAGCGAACTACACATTGTGCGACGGTCACGCCAAGTGGGTCAGCGGCGAACGGGTCCCGCACGCTTACTACCCGCCCACGCTCTACGCCAGCCGGGACTTCCGCATGGATCCTGACTGGCCGTAGCCGCGCAGGCCGCGCCAGAGCAGGCGCTCAGCGCGGTCCAGGGCTTGTATGTCTTGCAGGTCCGGCACACGGCCGATGGTCAGGCCGTGGGCGGACATCTTGCTGCATGTCGGCAATCGGCGCAAGGCGCGCTGTCAGGGCCCCTGGTCTCAACAGCCATGTCCCGTGGAGGCACACGATGAAGCGCTTTGCGAGATGCTTTGCCGCACTTGCTCTGCTCGCCGTGCCGTGTTTCGCCCAGGACACCGACGATGATGGCACTCCGCAGCCGGCGCCGGTGGCGGAGCTGGCCACCGATCAGCCCGACGCCGACAACGACGGCATCCCGGACATGGCCGAGAAGGTCCTGGGGATGGACGACGAGCACGCGGACACCATGCACCTGGTCTTCCAGGACGGCTCGGTGGCCGAGGGCGATGAGGTGGCGGGCAACTTCGAGCAGGCCAACGACTTCACGAACCTGTACTTCGGCAATGCAGCCGGGGACCGCTGGGTCTGGCGGCTGGACTTCGCCGAGGACTTCCGGAAGCCCGGCACCATCCTCATCCTCTACCTCGACTGCGACAACGATACCGCCACCGGCCGCCAGGATGGTGCGCTGGGCACCGACATGATGCTGGTCTTCTCCAGCGGCTCCTTCAAGCCCAGCATCCGCAACGCCGACGTGCTCTCGGACAACCGCGACCTGCGCGGCTACATCGACGGCAGCTCCGTGTATTACTCCATGGACCTGCAGCTCAACCACAACGAGCAGGGCAACACCGAGTACCGCGCCTACGTGCTCAGCCAGTACCGCCCGCCCAGTGGCGATCAGGACAGCTCCGAGGAGTGGTTCACCGTGTGCGGACCCGGCGAGTCCGACCGCCTCAAGCCCCGCGTGGGCTCCATCTCGGAGCTGCTCTCGGAGGGCGTGTGGGTGGAGGAGCCGTGGCTGTCGTGGCGGGAGCAGCTTCGCGCCATGGACGCCGTGACGCTCGACCTCACCGCCGCCCGGGTGCAGGACATGCACATCGAGGACCGGTCGCTGGTCGCCGACGAGAAGGGCGCCTCGGCCACCCTCTCGGCACCGGTCTCCGGCAGCTATCACCTCAACGTAGTGTTGCAGGACAGCCCCGAGCGGCAGGAGCGGGTGCAGGTCTTCCTGGACGATGAGCTGGTGGCGCTGGTGGTGGCCGCGAGTGACGATGGCCTCATCCGCATCTGCTCCACGCCCGAGCCGGTGGCCTTGCGCGAGGGCCAGTCGATCCGCCTCGTCTGCGACGGGCCGGCCCAGGATGCTCGCATCTCGGAGCTGACCATCACGCGGGAGATGCTGCAGCCGCCGGGGCTGACCATCAGCGATATCGAGACCTTCTGCGCTCCGGACGAGCGGGGCGAGACGGTCGATGTCGATGTGTGCTTCCTGACCAATCGGCCATGCAGCGGGCGCGTGCAGTGGGGTGCCGGCGAGCTGGATCAGGTCGCCGAGGAGGAGGATAGCACCTACAACCATCGCATCACGCTGCGCGATCTGGACCGTGGCGCGACCTACAGCTTCCGTGCAGTCGCGGGACGTGGCGAGGGCCAGGCGCAGTCGGAGGTGGCCACCTTCGTCGCTGAGCCGCTGCGGCCGGAGCGCTGTGGCGTGGAGCGGGCGCGGGTCGAGCTGTCCGTCACCGACCCGGTGGAGGATCGGCCTGCGTGGCCCATCAGCGGCGGCATTCCCATCCCAAAGGGCCATCTGCGCGACGCCTCGCACTGCCGACTGCTGCGGGGCGGGGAGGCGATCCCGGCGGGCTTCACGGAGCTGGCGTGGTGGCCGGACGGCAGCGTGAAGTGGCTGCTGGTCAGCGTGCTGCACGAAGGCGACGCCGGGGACTACGCGCTGGAGTACGGCGAGCAGGTGAGCCAGCCGGAGGTGGCGGAGCCCATTCGCGTCGAGGAGACTCCGGACGGGCTGCGCGTCACGACCAACGTGCTGCGGGCGGAGATCTCGCGCCAGCGCTTCTCGCCGCCGGGCGACCTCTGGCGAGACATCGACGGCGACGGGCGGTTCGCTGAGAGTGAGCGGATCGCCATCGCCGATGAGGGCGCGGTGCTCACCGACGCCGAGGGCCACGTCTACTCCACCGCCGGTCAGCCGGTGGAGCGGCTGGAGGTCGAGGAGGCCGGCCCCGTGCGCACCGTGATCCTCGCCGAGGGCCGGTTCGCCGGTGACGCAGGCGAGCTGCTGGGCTGGCGCTGGCGCATGTACTTCTATCGCGGCTTTGCGGGCGTGCCCACGGTCTTCACACTCATCGGCGATGAGGGCACCTCCGTGCGGCCGCCGACCATGACCCTTATCGAGAGCCTCACGGTTCCCATCCGGTTCGCGGCGGAGATGTCGCGGGAGGAGATCGCCGGCGAGGCCGACCAGGAGGAGCGAGAGGAGGCAGAGCACGCCTGGCGGGTGATCCAGCAGGGCACGCGAATGCTGCACGATTACGACAACCGCTACATCGTGACGCGCGGCGACCGGACGGAGGAGCATGAGGGGCACACGAACGCGGCCGTCGGCCTCAGCTACGAGGAGGATGGCCTCCAGCGCAGCCTGGGCGTGACCATGCGCGACTTCTGGCAGCTCTATCCCAAGGCCTACTCGGCGAAGGGCTCACGGCTGGTGGCCGAGATCTTCCCCAAGCTGCCGGCCGACCAGTACGCCGATGAGGAGATGGAGCCGCTGGAGCGCACCCAGCATTACTACTGGTGCAGCGACGGCAAGTACTCCATCCCCATGGGCGTGGCCCTCAGCTACGACCTCCTGTTCTACTGCTTCGATGATACCGAGGCCAAGGAGATCATGGACGTGGCGTGGGACCACATCCCGCTGCTGACCGCCAGTCCCGAGCACATGTGTGCATCGGGCGTGCTCGGCGAGCCGCTGGAGCCCGAGCAGCCCGGCGTGTTCGAGAGCTTCCAGACCTACATGGATGAGGGCTTCGAGGCGCTGGAGGAGCGCCGGCGGAGGGTGCGGGAGTACGACTGGATGAACTTCGGCGACACGCACGGGGAGCGGTGGGTGAACTGGACGAACCAGGAGTATGACCTGCAGTGGGGCCTGCTGGTGCACTTCGCGCGCTCGGGCGACTGGCGGTTCTTCGACCGGGCGGAGGAGGCGGCGCGGCACACCGCCGCGGTGGACACCATCCACGTGGCGCCCAGCGAGAGCCTGGTGGGCATTCAGAAGGCCCACTGCGTGGGGCACGTGGGCGGCTTCGACATCCAGCGCCCGGAGGGGGCGACCTACTGGTTCTCCGATGGCATCTGGAACACCGGCCACGTGTGGTCGCAGGGCACGCTCACCACCTACTGCCTCACCGGCGACCGCCGCTACCGCGAGGCGGCCATGCTGCTGGTGGACTGGATGGCGCGGGAGGAGGCCACGCGGCTGTCGCAGTGGGTGCATCGGCAGTACGGCTGGACCACCATCGCCGCGCTGGGCGGCTACCACGTCGTCCCGCACCCGTGGTATCTCAACGCGGCGCGCCTGTTCTGCCAGAACGTCGTCGCCCGCCAGGATCCCGGCACCGGCACGCTGATCCACGGCATCGGCGAGTGCGAGCACGAGGTGCGGCACATGGGCGGGAAGACCTTCATGACCGGCGTGGTCATGACCGGACTGAAGATGCTGGATCAGATCGATCCCGACCCGGACCTCAGGAACGCCATCGTGCGCAGCGCCGACTGGATCCACTGGCGCATGTGGCATCCCGAGGACAACAGCTTCCAGTACGCCCAGTGCCCGCAGTACGACGACAGCTCCACGCACGCCGGCACTTACATGGCCTGCGAGGGCCTCGCGCACGCCTACGACCTCGCCGGCGAGGAGATCTACCGCGAGATGCTGGAGCGCTCGCTGGGCGACATGGTCATCAACCGCGGGCCGTCCGGCTCCGGCAAGGGCTACGCCATGCAGATTCGCATGACGCCCTTCGCCCTCAGCGCCATGCAGCAGTGGGGGATGACCGCGCTGCCCGCTCCGCCGCCGCCCGAGCCCCAGGTGGG
The DNA here is from genome assembly GCA_034722055.1 of Armatimonadota bacterium. GTDB lineage: Bacteria > Armatimonadota > Zipacnadia > Zipacnadales > UBA5352 > JAYENL01. The sequence goes on along the minus strand of JAYENL010000254.1, from coordinate 1,232 downwards.
CATGGGGCGTATGGTGTACATGGCCGCCGGCCAGCCCGGCCTGCTGGCAGTGCGGGTCAACAACCGCGGTCGGCGGCCGCTCCAGGCCATGGCCGAGATCGTGGAGCTGCCCGACGGGGTCTCAGCCGAGCCGATGGCGGTGGAGTGGACGGCCGAGTCCGGCGTGCAGCCGGGGCCGGCCTTCAGCCTCACCGGCGCGGGCGAGGGGCAGGTCACGGTCCGCTATCGCGTCCACGAGACGGAGGGCACGCTCACCGCCAGGCCGCGCGCAGGGCGGCGGATCGACATCGGCGACGCGGTGGGACTGGTGACGGGCGAGGAGGACCCGGTGGCCGCTGCGCTGGGGGAGATCGGCGTAGAGCTGCCGGCCCTGCCGGACCTCAGCGCCGCCACGCTGGCGGGCTATGGGGCGCTGCTGATCGGGAGCGAGGCACACGAGAAGGACTTCTGTGGCCTGCAGGAGGGCTGGCCGCTGATCCGCGACTTCATCGCCTCCGGGGGCCGCGTGGCGCTCATCCAGCTCCAGAACACCAGCTACCAGGCCGGGTACCTGCCGCTGCCGCTGAGGCTATCCGACGATTCCAGCGCGCTGGCGGAGATTATCGTACCCCACCACGCCATCTTCGCGAGGCCCGGCCAGGTCGGTCCTCTCGCCGGAGTCATCTCCTACGACACCATCGTCGGGGAGGATGACGCGTGGACGGTGCTGGCCCGCGACGAGAACGGGAACCCGTCGATCCTCGAGGCGGATGTCGGGGGTGGCGTGCTCGTGGCGCAGCCGTCGCCGGACCGCTACGTTATCGGCACCGAGGCGGCGCCGGAGGGCCTCTCCGTGGACGCCTGCGGTCAGCTCCTGCGGAACATCGTGGCGTGGCTGGAGGCGCGCTGAACCGACCGAGTACTCGGAACTGGGCTGCGGGGCTCGTTTGCCGTTCGCTTGGACTGGAACGACGACGGCCGGGCCGCGACGGAGACCGGCCCCTCCAAACGGCACGACAGCCAAGCGCTCGTTCCGCTCGTCCCTTGATCGCGTAGGTCGGGCTGGAAGCCCGACCGCCGTTCGGAGGGACGGGTCTTCAGACCCGTCCGCCGTTTGTCGTTCTCCCCCCTCCGTCCCGGAGGGGGGAACGGCGGGCCGGACAGTGGTCCGGCCCCTCCATACGACACGACAGCCAAGCGCTCGTTCCGCTCGTCCCTTCATCGCGTAGGTCGGGCTGGAAGCCCGACCGCCG
>JAYENL010000253.1:0-5313 GCA_034722055.1 Armatimonadota bacterium | reverse complement strand
GCCGCCTGCGCACAACGACCGCGCAGGCGGCACCCTGGAGTTCGGATAGCGAACTCTTAAGAGAAGCCTACTGGCTTCTCCATCGCTACGCTCGGGCGGCCCCTCCGTACGACAACAACACGGGCCTGAGCCCTGGCTCAACTCCGTCACAGCCCTCGCTCAAGATGTGGTAACGCGGAGCGTAGGGGCTAACAACGCACGGCGTGCGACCACGCCAACGGCCCGGGCGGGCACGCAAGTCCGCACCTCCTTAGCTCTCCGGCAGCTCCATGGAGTTCACCAGCTCGATGCAGGCCTCGGCGATCTGTTCCCCGCCGCCGGGGGCGACCTTCGACGAGCGCGCCGGCGTGGTCTCGTAGCCGCCGGTGAACGGCTCACCCTCGGCCGGCAGGTAGGTGTCGGCGTAGGCCTCCTTCGGGCCCACATAGCCGATGGAGCCGTTGGCCAGCGCCACGACGAAGGTGGGGTCAGCCTCGCTGCCGCGCTTGATCTGTGCTGCGAGCTGGCTGAAGTACTCCGCGGGATTGGCGACAAAGGCCGCGCGCCCGATGGTCAGCGCCTGGACCTCCGCGGCGATCTCCGGCTCCTCCTCGTTCACCCTCGCCAGCTCGATCCACTCCCGAGCCCACACGCGGTCGGGGAACCACCGGCCCTCAACGGTCTCCTCGCTCTCCAGGTGCTCGTGGGCCCACTCCAGCATCTCGTCCGTGATCTCGCGGGGTTGCAGGCGGATCACCCGCCGGGCGCCGGCCACCGACGCGTGCTCGACGAAGCCCATCTGCACCAGCACCTTTAGCGCCTCGCCGGCGACCGTCATCCCCACGCGCCGGGCGGCGATGGGTCCTGAGTGCACGTAGTCATCGGGGGCGGTGTTGTCCACCTGCGTGATGTCGCCACAGGCGCCGTTGACGAACACCACGCCGAAGTCCTCGCCGAAGACGCCCTTGAGCGCCCGGCGCAGGAAGTGGATCCAGTCCGAGGATGCCACCCCGCCGACGCCGAAGCCCGTTGTGCCGTGGCAGGCGAAGTTCACGATGCAGCCGCGCAGATCGCCGTCGGCGTCCGCGGCCCCGACCACACCCACCACATCGTCCTTCTCGCACTGCGGCTCGGCCATCAGCTCCCGGAACTGGCTGCGCGGGTGGCTGACCATCCGCCCGTCGGTGAGGAACCATCGCCGCGGGTGGGCCACGCCGCGGGCCTCGCCGGTGCCCACGCCGATGAGCAGCTCCTCGGCGGTGCGATGCGCGTCAATGACCGCGGTGGCGATCTGCCGAGCGACATGGCGGGCGTAGTCGTTGTTGATCTCGCTGATGAAGCCGGCGGCGATGGGCCCCGACGAGTGCGTGTGCGACGCACCCACCATCACGCAGGAGGGCGGGAGGCCGATGGCCTCCTGGATGATGTCGCGGGCGGCATCGACGACCGAGTGCGGGACCGAGAGCGTGTCCAGGCCCACGATGGCGATGGCGCCCTCGCCGTCGTGGATGTAGGCCGCGGAGGCCAGGCACTCATCGTGCACGCCCTGGATGTAGGCCTTGCCCGTCCCCCCGGGCCGCTCCATGCCGTAGCTGGGGGTCACATTCGCTGCGCTGAAACCGATCTGCATGATCGTGGACTCCTCCTCGCGTCACCTCACGCTGTACCCGGAAGCCGCTGGCCGAAGGCCACAGGCGCCTCGCTGGGGAAAGGTCACTCGCTGCGTCGCGGCTTATTCTCCGCCCGACCGGCCGGCACCTCGCCGGTGGCGCGCGGACGGGAGATGAGAGTATGATCGCTCACTGCACCGCCACACTCTTGACCGCTGTGCTCATGGGCGCGATATGCACCGCCGGGGCCGGCGCCGAGGTCGTGGGCTACTGGCCCATGGACGCGGGAGAGGGGATGCTCGCGCACGACCGGGCCGCGGCGGGCAACGATGCGGTCATCTTCGGCCCGCAGTGGGCGAAGGGCCATGACGGCGGCGGGCTGCGCTTCGGCGGCGCCGGCGCGGATGACTATCTGGTCATCGCCGGCGAGCCGGGCCTGGCCCTGGAGGACGGCTTCACGCTCCAGCTCTGGTGGCTGAAGGAGAGCGGCGGCGTCCAGATCCTCTTCCGCAAAGGGGGCCATGATCGCTACACCTGCTACGCTTACCTGGAGGGGGCGCTGCACTTCTCGGTGGTGGACATCGAGGGAGAGAGCCACGCCGTCGAGGCCCCGGCGCCGCACGACGGCTGGCATCACCTGGCGTTCACCTGCGGCGAAAAACAGATGGCCATCGTCATCGACGGCGAGATCACCGCCACCGGGCCGGTGCCTGGCACCCGCCTGCTGCCCACGCGCGCACCGCTGCTGATCGGCACCTACTCGCCCGGCTATCGCTACTGCCTCGGCGGCGTCATCGATGATCTGTGCATCTCCGACGGCCCTCTGCCGCCGGCGGAGCTGAGCGCCGAGCTCGACCGCGCCCGGGACCTTGCGCCGCCGCAGGTGAGCGCGCGGCACTTCGAGCCCGACCGCGGGACTCTGGTGCTCGCGAAGGACGGCGCGCCGGGCGCCACCATCGTGATCGCGGAGGATGCGTCGCCGCTGCAGCTTCAGCCCGCGCTGGAGCTGCGCCGCTGCCTGCGGAGGATGACCGGCGCGCGCCTGCCGATGACGACCGCTGCCCAGGGTCCGGACGGCGACCTGATCCTCGTCGGTGCCAGCCGCCTCACCGACGACCTCGACCTGGCGGAGGACCTGGCCGGGGATGAGTTCGTCATCCGCGCCGAGCCCGGGCGCCTGATACTGCTGGGGCATGACGCGCTGCTGGGCGGCGACGCGGGGAGCGCCTTCAACCCCGGCCGCTGCAAGTGCGGGACCTCCAATGCCGTCCACGCCTTCCTGCACGATCACTGCGGCGCCCGCTGGCTGATGCCGGGGCGGCTGGGTGAGGTGCTGCCGGAGCACTCCACGCTGGAGGTCCCCGCCATGCACCGCCGCGAGCAGCCGTGGCGGACCTACTCCCTGGGCTCCCTCTCCCGGGAGCGCGACTGGGCCGCCTGCCATCTCATCGGCAGCCGCGTCTTCATCAGGCACCGCGGCGGCCACCTGTGGTACTCCCTGGTGCCCGAGGAGCAGCACTTCGCCGAGCACCCCGAGTGGTTCGCGCTCATCGACGGGCGGCGGCGGGGACAGGGCAACCACCTGTGCACCACCAACCCGGAGCTCTTCAACCTGGCCCTGCACGAGCTTCGCGCCATCTTCGACGCCGGCTATGAGTGGGTGGAGCTGGGGCAGACCGACGGCTACCAGCGCTGCCGGTGCCCGGAGTGCGAGGCCCTCGACGTGTATCGCGAGACGGTCGGGTACTGGGTGCCGGGGGTGCCGGCCGACCGCGTGCATCTCTTCCACCACGCCCTCGCGCGGGCCATCGCCGAGAGCCACCCGGGCAGGACGGTTCTCATCATCTCCTACGGCCCCACCGGCGAGGTCCCGGATGCGATTGAGAGCTTCGGCGAGAACGTGGCCATCGAGTTCACGCACAGCCCGCAGGCGCTGATCGACCGGTGGACGGACTACCACGATCGCTTCACCGCCTACGTCTACTGGTTCGGCCTCTACCAGCGCATGGGCTTCGGGCCCAAGAGCTCACCGCAGCACGTGGCCGACGAGGTTCAGCGGATGCGCCGGGCCGGCGTGGAGGCATTCTACCTGTGCGGCGGGGGAGAGTGCTGGGCCACCGAGGCCCCCGGCTACTACGTCTACTCCCGGCTGCAGCGCGACCCCGAGTTGCAGGCTGACGGCCTGGTCGATGAGTTCTGCCAGGCCCTGTTCGGGCCGGCGGCTGAGGCCATGCGAGAGTACTTCGACACCCTCTACCGGGCCGCCGAGCGCTACCGGCAGGTCACCCGGCATGAGCCAGAGATGGGCGAGCCGTTCCGCGGCCGGCGACTGGAGACGAGCGAAGTCTATGGGGAGTGCTTTCCGCCGGCGATGATGGCCGAGTGCGCGGCGCTGCTCGATCGGGCCGAGGCCCAGGCGGATGACGAAGACGAGCGCCGCCGCATCGCCTACTTCCGAGACGGCTTCCACTTCATCCGGCTCACCGCGGAGTGCTTCCGCAGCCTCCAGCGCTGGCGAGAGAATCCCGGCCCCCGCACGCGCGACGCCCACCGCGAGCTGCTCGCCCAGCGCGAGCAGTTCGTCCATGCCATGCTGCAGCGAGATGCGGCTCGTGGCGGAGATCTGCCTCCGGTCTTCAAGGCCTCCAGGGAGGTCCTGCTCCACGGCCCCCGCAACCGCTATGAGGAGCTCTCCGAGCCGCTGCAGTGACAGCCCAACTGCCGCTTGGAGCGGGACAGTTGCACCGCCGGCCGTGTGACCGCCCTCCGTAGCTACCCGCATCGTGCACGCAGGTATGGCCGCGGCGGGCAGCGAATCACCGCCCCGACACCGAGACGCCGCGAAGTGAGGGAGCAGGCATGAAGAAGGCATTGATCGTCTGGGGCGGCTGGGAGGGCCACGAGCCGCAGCAGGTCGCCGAGATCCTGGCCGGCGCCTTGAGCGAGGAGGGCTTCGACGTCGAGATCGCCGACACGCTGGACGCCTTCCGCGATGAGGAGAGGCTCAAGAGCCTCGACCTGATCGTCCCCGAGTGGACCATGGGCGAGATCTCCGCCGAGCAGCTCAACCCGGTGCTGGCGGCGGTCGAAAGCGGCGTGGGCATCGCGGGGCTGCATGGCGGCATGGGCGACGCCTTCCGGCAGTCCACGCAGTGGCAGTTCATGGTCGGCGGGCAGTGGGTGGCGCATCCCGGCGGCGCGGGCGTGACCTACGAGGTCGAGATCGTCGAGCCCGACGACCCCATCGTCGCGGGCATCGAGGACTTCGAGGTCACCAGCGAGCAGTACTACATGCACGTGGACCCGAACAACGAGGTGCTTGCGGTCACGTACTTCCCCGACTACGGCCAGGCGCCGATGCCGGTGGTCTGGAAGAAGATGTGGGGCGAGGGCCGGGTGTTTTACTCCTCGCTGGGCCACGACGCCGAGGTCGCCGCCCAGGAGGAGCCGCTGACCATCATGACGCGCGGCATGACGTGGGCCGCGCGGGCGCTGTGACGCAACACAACAAGCCAAACGACAAACGACGCACGCACAGGAGTGTGCGTGCCACGGAACGACGCCGTCTGCCGTGCCGTCTGGAGGGGCCGGTCTCCGTCCCGGCCCGGTCGTTATCGTTGACCCTTGGCCGGACGACAAACGACGCACGCACAGGAGTGTGCGTGCCACGGAACGACGCCGTCTGCCGTGCCGTCTGGAGGGGCGCGACTACGCTCGCGCCCGG
>JAYENL010000252.1:0-23855 GCA_034722055.1 Armatimonadota bacterium | reverse complement strand
CCTCACGCAACGACATGGGCCGCGGTGGAACCTTCGGCCCTGACGGGCCTCACTCCTCGCAGGCCGCCGATTGCGTCACTTCGCCTGCAGCGGGCCGACTTCGCGCGCTCCTGAGGAGCGCCCTCAGGCGGCCCCTCCACGGCCAACAGCCCTCCGCAACTTGTGGGTAAAGGCTAGCCGTACGACTCACGGCAATGACAAGTCGCGCGGGCCGCCGAAGTGGCTCAATACCCCAATCCCGTCTCCGACAGGCTCTCCGTCCGGATGCGGCCGCGGTTGACGGTGAACAGATGCGGGTGCCTCTCGCGCAGCTCCGGCGCGGCCCATGGGAGGTACTGGCGCGAGTTGTACTCCACGCCCATGAGGGTGTCAATGCGCGCCGCCAGCCCCGCCGAGTGGATCAGCGACAGCCCGGGGTTGGTCAGGTCCTGTACAGTCACCACGAGGTCGTGCTCCTTGGCGTAGGCCACATACAGCAGCGACGAGGAGTGGCCCTTGCAGGTCTTCAGCCCCACGCCCGACCAGCCCAGCTCCTCGGCCAGCTTCAGCATCTCCACGTCCGTCACCCCCTCGTCCACCACCACCGGCTTGTAGCGCGCCACCTCGCTCATGTCGAAGCGATGCACGCTCAGATCCCGTTCGGTGGGCTGCTCGAAGTACAGCAGCGCCTCGTAGGCCATGGGCGAGGCCTCGCGCAGCTTCTCCGCGTACTCCACCACGGTCTCGGGGGACTCGTTCTGCTCGTTGGAGTCCGTGGAGAGGTAGAAGCGCTCGGCCCCCATGTGCGCCCGGCTCTCGTCGATGACCTCGGCGACCTCGACGGTGCGCTCCACGTCGGCCTCGATGTCGGTGCCCGATAGCTTGACCTTGAAGCAGAAGATGCCGTCGCACTCGATCCACTCCTCGAGGCTGACCGGCAGGCCGTCTTCGGGGTCGTCGTCGGTGACCTCCTCCCCCCGGAGCTTGTCCATGCCGCCCACGAGGTGGAAGATGGGCATCTCCGGCTTGTAGGCGTCGTGGATGTAGTCCTCAACGTACTTGCCCTGGAACTCGTCGCCGAGGTAGCGCGACAGGTCGTGGTCCATGAAGTCCGGCCCGTAGCCGTCATAGCTGCAGATTCCGTTGACCTTGCCGAAGGCGTCGTGCAGCGCGGCGTCGGCCGGCGAGGCACACACCAGCGCGCCCAGCAGCGGCATCGGCGTGGCGACCTCCAGCTCCTCGCCCACCTCGTCCTTGAGGCGCGACAGCTCCGGCTTGGCCTCCAGGTAGAGGTCGATGGGGTGCCCGAAGCGGGCGTTGTCCATGACCAGCTCGCAGAAGCGCACCGCCACCTCCCGCATGGCCTCATCGCGGGCCTCGTGAGACATCTCGGCGCTGGGATAGCCCCAGATGTCGCTGAGGAGGATGTTCCCGAGGCCCTGCGCGGTGTCGCCGGCGCGGTTCTCGACCGTCGCCCTCACGGTCAGCGAGGTGATGGCGTGGATGACGCCGGTGCCGAACTTCAGCGGGGTGCGGAACTGTTCGTCCTCGAAGATCGGCTCCATGTCCACGAGCCTGATATCGGTATCCACCGTCGGTCATCCTCTCGGCGCGACGCGTTCGCGCGACCGTGTGCCGCCGCGCTTGGGCAGGCGGCATCATCGGCTATTGCGTCCAGAAAGAGAGTTTCGCGCCGCGAGGGTTCGGTCCTTCACAGGCTGTGGCTGACGCGAACGGTGATGATCCATCCGGGGCTCAGCCGGGCGCCGGGCCCTGAGGGCAGCGGCTCGGTGGGAAACTGCGCAGGACCCGACCGAGGCTGTGGTGGCGGGGGCGTGGCGGTGAGGTCCTCGAAGTGCGCCGACATGTCGCCAGCCAGCATCAGGCCGGTGGCGTCGATGCGCCAGTCCTCGGCATCGTAGCCCGCGCCGAGCGTCACCCCGGCCAGCGAGGCCTCGCCGTCCGTGAGCTTCTGCTCCCACTGGTGCAGGGGACGCCGGAGGGGGCCGGCGCTGTCCACGTAGCGGCCGTAGATGTCCAGCTCCGACCACGCCGCGGAGAGCCCCCACCGCCAGCGCCATCGCTCGTGGCGTCGCTCCCGCGCCACGCGAGCCACCCACGTCCGCGCGCGAGCCGTGGCCTTGGCGCGGTAGCGGCCCGTCAGCCCCCCGCCCAGCGCGCCGCGGTCGAGCCATCCCGACAGGTCGAGCGCGTGCTCGTGGTGGCTCAGCTCCAGGTGGGTGGTCGCGGCCGGCAGCTCGCGGCGGAGGCCAACGCCGAACGCCGAGGCGCCCGCGCTCAGCTCCATCCGTCCCCGGATGGCCCGGCCGGCGAGGATGGCGTTCGGTCCGGGATCCAGGGAGCTGTCGGAGGCCCAGGCGAACCACTGACCATGGCCGTCGCCGAGGGTCAGCCACGCATTGAGGCGCCGCTGCCGGTAGGTGAAGGCGCCCAGGTAGTCGCGGCCCTCTGCCACCACCGGTAGCCCCGCATTCGCGTCGCGCTCGGAGAGCTGCAGGCCCGCCAGCCACCGCCCCGCGCGATGCTCCACCGCCACAGTATCGAGAGCGCCGCCCCCGGCGAGCGTCACGCCCTCTCTCCCCATCCCCACGTGCTGCAGCTTGGCGACGGTCCTGCCTGTAAACCGGCCGGAGAGGTCCGCCTGCGTCTGCGCGGCCCCCAGCGTCCAGCGATCGTTGCTCCAGGCCACTCCCAGCGTGCGCTCGCGCCACTCGGCGTCCAGGGAGGTGTCATTCCAGCGCAGCCGGCGGTACCACCGCTCGTCGCCGTCAGCGACCCGCCAGCCGATATGCCATGGGCTGCCGCCATCCTGGGCCAGAGGCACGCTCAGGCGCAGCTCCCTGCCGTCGCTGCGAATGCTGCCCCGTTCGGCGTTCCCCCGGCGCATGCTCAGCGGCATGCTCTCCCGGACCTGTATCTCGACAGACGGGCGCTCTTCCGATGCCAGGCTGGTGGGGAAGTCCGCGCGGCTGGCGTCCAGAATCGCCGGGGGCGCGAGGCTGCCCGCCACTTCCATGGCCTCCGCCTCTGTCCGCCACAGCAGCTCCGCAGGGCCGGCCAGGGCCGGGGCCGACGAGAGCACCAGGACCGCCGCCAGCGCCCGTAGCGCGGGGTTCCTGCTCATGGCGCTATCGCTGATCCACGAGCACCAGCTCGTCGATCTCCCCGTAGGAGAGCGCCAGGTAGTCGGGGCCGGCGCACAGGATGCCGATGACCGGCCCCGGCTGGGGCAGGATTCCTGCCAGCGAGGGGTCCGGGAAGTCAGCGGCATCCCGCGGCAGCGCCTCCCAGGCTGCATTCCCGCCCACCTCCAGCGTCGGCAGCAGGTCCTTCAGGTCATCGGCGGGGTCATCCCAGACCGTTCGGAGGTTGACCGGTACCGTGGTCGTGCTCGCCGCGCCGCCGGGGGCGGACCACGTCAGGGTGACGGTCACCTCGCCGGCGATCAGCTCCCGGGCGTCGCGAAGCAGCGCGGCGGCCTCATCCACCGCTGGCTGATCGGGCAGCCACCGGGCGGTCAGCGAGTCCTCCCGGCGGTCCTCGATGGCTGAGGCCAGCGCGCTCAGGTTCCTGCGCATCAGGCGACCGGCCCGCTGCATGTTGTCGCAGTCCTTCCGCCACAGGAAGGGGTCGCCGGGAAGGTACTCCTCGACCGTCAGCAGCCCGTCGCCGTCCCCGTCGCGGTCGGCGAGGGGGACCGTCCAGTCCCATCCGCCGGCGTTGAGCTGGAAGGCGCAGGCCTGCAGGAGCCCGGCCTCCACCAGCCGCAGCATGCCCATGACCACCCGCACGTCGCTCTCGTAGGCACGAACGATGCTGCCGCCCCCGATGTCCTCCATCAGCGGTGCGTCGGGCGCGTTGTCCGCGACGGCGCTGAGGCGTTCCACCGCCAGGGGGATGATCGGCAGCAGGAAGCTGCGAACGGCGACCTGCACGTCCGCGGTGCTGAAGGCGGGATCGGTCAGGTCCGGCCAGTCGGCGCTGGTGGTGATCGCCGCACCCGAGGGCAGCGGCAGGCGCGGCAGACACAGCTCCACCAGTCTGCGAGCGCGACGCCGGGGGTCGCCGGAGCACGCCGCCGGCGCGAGCTCAGTCACCGGACTGAGCAGCGCCAGGAGGTCATCGGTGGCGTAGCCGGCGTCGATGCCGGCGTTGTAGGCGCCGGCCAGCACCAGCGACACGGCGAGTCCCGCCTGCGAGACGGGGTCGTCGGGCTCCTGAGTGGCCCAGCCGGTGAAGTCCGCCAGCAGGCCGCGAAGCTCGGCCTCCGTGTCCGGCGGATCGGCCGCGAACTGCCGCATGCGCTCGACGGCCTCGGCGCGCACGTGGCTCGCATCCGGAGCCGATGCCAGGGGTGCGTTGCGGGCCGCGAGGGTGTCGATGGCCGGCTCGGCGGCGATGGTCGCGTCAGGCGGGCCGGGCCCGGCGCCGATCTCGACGGGGGGCTGTGACGGAGGACCCGGCGGCGGAGATGGCGCAGGGCCACCTCCGCCACAGCCGACCAGGGCGATGAGCAGCGATGCGGAACACAGAGTGGCCACAAGGCGGATGGCAAGCCTGGGCATCGGCGGCCTCCTCGGAGCTACATTACCTCGGCTTCGAGGGCCAGCCTGCAATTCCCATGCCATCCGTGGCGTCATGACCGCGCCCCCCGGCGGCCTCCCTATCCCGCGGCAGCGTGCTCCCGGCCGGCCATGAGCCGGCGCGCCCACCGGGGCACACCCTTGCCGTGGAAGTGCCTGAAGGCCATCACCAGCAGACCGACGATGATGGTCACCGGCACGAAGATCTGCGCCACCGTCACGATCTTCGCGGTGTGGTCGAGCCATGCAATCTCCGAGCCGGTGACGAAGTAGGCCATCTTGAAGGCCGGTCCGAAGAGCGCCGCCGCCACCGAGGCGGTCAGCACATAGCGCACCGCCAGGCCCTTCAGCCAGGAGGTCCCGGAGGCGCCGATCTGCGTGCCGATGGACGTGCCAAGAAGCATGACCAGGGCCACGCCCAGATGGACGTGGCCCAGCATGGCGTGGCGGAAGCAACTGAAGGCGACCCCGATGAAGGCCCCTAGCAGGTTCGTCCCCACAGCCATCAATGAGGGCTGGCCGACGAGGTAGATCAACGCCGGCGCGCGCATGAAGCACCCGCCCACGCCCAGGAAGCCCGAAAGAACACCGATGGCCGCGCCCAGGAAGAAGACAATCCAGCCGGAGATGCGCAGCTTCGACTTCGTGAAGCGGATGTGGGGGAAGATGCACAGGCCCTGCAGGAAGTGGCAGGCGGGCGTGTGCAAGGCGCCGCTGTCGTTTTCGAGCTCAGCATCCGAGAGCCGCGACAGCTCCCGGGAACGGTGCCAGACCTCCCGCGCCATGGAGATCGCCACTGTGGCCAACGTCAGCAGCAGGGCTGCCAGCACGGCCACGTTCGCGACATCCTCGCCGATGCCCTTGGTGAAGTCCAGCAGGCGAACGCCCCCCTCCGCGCCGATCATGGTGCCCGCCGCCAGGATGATCCCCATCTTCAGGTCCAGGTGCCCCAGCTCTCGGTGTCTGATGACCGCGATGAGGGTGTTGGCCGTCATCAGCGCCAGCCCCGTGCCCACCGCGATCGGGGCAGGGAAGCCCAGCACGATGAGGATGGGGGTGAGGAGGTAGCCGCCGCTGACACCCGCGAAGCCGGCGATGAGACCGACGCCGAGGCCAAGCGCCGCCAGGAGATAGAGGTTCGCAGTCACGCCCGCCGCGATCTCCACCACGGTCAGTCGTCCGCTCCCCTCTTGCCGGAGGGGTGTCGCCAGGCTTCGGCGGCCTCCTCGGCCTTCTCAAACGCGAAGGACAGCAGCCCGCCCGCCGCCAGCACCGCCACGATGGTAATCACTCCCACCCCGCTCTCGTCATAGGCCTGCATCCGCGTGATCAGCTCCGACTGCTGTGCAATCGTATACCACGCCATGAGACCGACGGTGGCGGCCGCCGCGATCGCCTCAATGCCAGCCACCACCGGCCTCGCCCTCGATTCCATCGCCAATGCGCCGCCCATCCTTGTGGGATAGCAGGCCGACTGTCCCGTCCAGCCGAGCGGGGAACACTCTTAAAAGAGTGTCATCTCTGCGCGTACTAACAGGCCCGCCGCGAGCGCGACGGGCCTCGTGTTCGGAAGTTTGACATATTATAATCCGGCCCGCTTGGGCGTGTCAAACCCGGCGTGCAGATAGGTGCGAATCCCTACTGTCGGCAGAACGCAAGGACCGCTATCTCGCTCTGGGAAGCCCGCGCCCCAGCAAGAATGGGTATCCCGTCCTGGGAAGCCGGGGCCGACGCGTGTGTCATCCTTGGGAGGCCCGCACCCTCGCCGACCCATTTCATCCTTGGGGAGCCGGGGCCCTCCCCGGCTTGTGGCGCGCAGCGCCACTCAATCCGTGGACCGCCTCAGTCAAACGACGCGCGGGCGAGGGCGCCCGCGCCCCAGTACTGACCTGGCTTACGGCGGCCCCAGGGACCCCGCGGGGCGGGCTTCCCGCCCGCCATCAGAGAGACGCGCGGGGCAAGCTTCCAGCCTGCCATCGCCCGCAGGGCGATTGTCGTTCAAGGGCGCCCCTACTGCGCTTCGCGCACCAGGAAGATGCGGTCGATGCACACCGCCTCCACCTCCTCTGGATTGCGGCAGGGGGCGAACCAGAAGTACACGTTGGGCGTCAGATCGTGCTCCCCCAGGTCATGTACCTGGTATCCCTCGCCCGCTTCTGGGATGGATACCTCCCTATGCACCACGCCCTGGCCTGCAGCGGCGTCGTAGATGCCGCACGTGAAGCCGGCGCCCTCCTCGGCCTTCGCCTCGCAGCGGACTCGGGCGTAGCAGTGCCACGGACCGGCGCTGGCGATCTCAGCGGGTATCGGGCACTGCGTGGCCCACTCGTGGTGATTCGCCGGCATGCGGGCCGCCCGGCCGTCGGCGGCCTCCTGGTCATCGACGATCGACACCCACCTGCCCTCACCGTACAGCCGGAACTCGGCGTCCTCCAGCACCACCCAGCGGTCCTCGGGCAGGCCCTCGCACATCTCCGGTGGCGGTGGGGGAGCCCCGGCGGCGGCCTGGATGAGGCCCCGCAGCTTCGGCTCGTAGTCGGTGAAGGGGCGCCCCTCGCGGTAGTTGCCCACATCGAAGTCGTGGGCGGCCTCGATGAAGTCCTCGCAGAACGCAACCGGGTCGTCCGGCAGCACCGCCGAGGCGGCCACCTCACCGCCGAGCCTCGCCGCCCGCTTGAGGCTGTGGGTCCGCAGCAGCCGCACGTGATCCAGCGGCATCCGCGCGCGCCGCACACGCCTGCTCAGCTCCGGCTCATCCTCGACGCGGCGCATGGCGTCCTCGAAGAGTCCGATCGCGCGCGCAATGTCCTCCACCGTCAGCCAGGCTGAGGTGTCCGCCATGTAGCAGCGCAGATAGACCCCGGAGCGCTCCGCGGCGTCGTGGATGAGGTCGATGTACTGGCGCAGCGGCTCCGCGGCCGCTCCGTAGTAGCCCTCCAGGAACTGGTCGATCAGGGCGTCGGCGTCGCGCGAGGGATCCCACATCAGGTGTGCCAGCAGCCACGCCCGCAGTTCCGGGAAGTCGCTGCAGGAGCAGCCCGAGTCCCCCTGCTCGAACAGGGCCACCGCGTTGTTCTCCACGAAGAAGTGGATGTTCGGCGCTAACACCCGCAGATTGGGATGGGGCAGAATGTAGCTGCGGAAGTTGGTCACATAGTTCCAAATGTAGAGCCGCGGCGCGATGCCACTCCAGCCCTCGATATCCTCGCGGAACTGCTCGTTGTGCTCCCCGGTCGCCAGCGGCTGCGAGAAGGAGCACTCGATTGTGCACAGGCGAACGACGACGTTCTCGCGCGGCCGCACGTGCAGTGGCGGGTTGCGGGTATACGTGTAGGCCAGGGTCTCTACCAGCACATCCGGATACTGCTTCTCGATCTCCTCGGCCACGGCGTTGACGAAGTGGATCAGCGGCCCGGCCGGCGAGCCCTCCCGCTCCTCCAGCGCCCTGCAGGCCTCGCACTGGCAGGGGTTATGGCAGTCATTCTGACTGATGGAGATGATGCCCGCATCGGGATTGTCGGCGATCCAGGCCAGCGCGTTGCGCACCAGCTCCGCGCGCATCTGCTCATTCGTGAGGCAGAGCTGGGCTCGCTCAGCGGTCCGCTCCCCGTTGATCTCGCTGAACCACTCGGGGTGCTCGTCGAAGTACTGCTGGGGCGGGATCAGAGCGTAGAAGGTGTGGCACCAGCCGATGATCCGGTAGTGCCCGCCGCGCTCGGGCGGGATGCGCTCGAAGTGCCCGTTGATCTTCAGCCGCGGGGCGAAGACGCCGTCGAAGGCGTCCCGGTAGAAGGCCTCTCGATACTGTAGCGGGGGGACGTGGACGGTGTTCAGCTCGCCGATCTCGAGCGTGGGCCTCTCCGGGATGAAGCTCTCCGTGGACGACCACCAGCGGCAGCCCACCACGTCCTCCAGGAAGGTGTACACGGCGTAGAGCGTGCCGCGCGGCGGATCGCCGGCCAGATAGAGGTCATCGCCGATCGTGCGCATCACGATCCCGTCGTGCTCCAGGTCCGCCAGGTCGATGTCCGGGCAGGCCGCGGCGAAGAGCTCGTTGGGCCCCACGACGATGGCGGGCGCGTCCTCGCGCGCGTCGCCCGGAGCGACCAGCGAGAACTCCGCGCCCGTCACCTGCTGCAGGAAGTGCTGCAGCTCCTCCGCCGCGGTGCGCTGCGGCGCGCCGGCGTCCTCGGCCAGCACGATGACACAGTCGGTCTCTCCATCCGTTGCCAGGGTCATGGGCGATGCACACCCCGTGGACCAAATCAGCGCGGCGAGCACTGCGATGACGGCCGAAGTTCTCATGACGGACCCCTCCTGTGGCCTCCTGCTGGTGAGACAACCCGGCGCCGCCGAGCGCCCATCGTGGCTCCCGGCACCGGTGATTATGCCATCGGGGGCCGCTATCCCTCCTTGCCGCTGCCGCCAACTGCTGGGTTCGCGGCCCGAGAGCGCACAGGCTAAAGTTCTTCCGCCCGCTGCCGATAGGTGCCCCGCGACGCACCACGCCCCGGGAGGGATCTGCCGTGACCAGGGGCATACACGCAGCGGCCGCCGGGATGCGGGCCCAGATGCGCAGACAGGATGTCCACGCCAACAACCTCGCCAACGCCGGCACCGTGGGCTATCGCCGCTCTGATCTCACCATCGGGCAGAGCGCCTTTGCGCGCGCTCTCGACGAGTCCGCGGCGCTGCCCGGTGCGGACACCACCGCGATCGACGTCACCCCAGGGCCGGTGCACGAGACCGGCGAGCCCTTCGACCTGGCGCTGGGCGACCGCGGCCTCTTCACCCTCCAGACCCCTCGCGGCCTCCGCTACAGCCGCGACGGGCGCTTCCAGGTCGATGCCGGCGGCCGGCTGCTGTCCATCTCCGGCCACCAGGTCATGGGGCGGGACGGGCCGATTGTGCTGCCCGGCCCCGAGTTCCTGGTGACCGAAGCGGGGCAGGTGTTCTCCGAGGGCCAGTTCGTGGACCGCCTCTTCATCGCCGATCTCGGGCGCAGCGACGGGCTTCGCCGCGATGCCGACGGCCTGCTGGCCGCCGACCTTGGCCCGCGGATGCTCGACGATCCTCAGGTCATGCAGGGATACGTGGAGGAGGCCAACGTCAGCGTGATACGCGAGATGACGCACATGATGACCGGCTTCCGGGCCTACGAGGCCAGCGCCGCGGCACTGCGGCACGCAGATGAGACGCTGGGCACGCTCATCGAGAGCACGAGCCTCTGAGACAGAGGCCACGCGACACAGGCAGAGCCGGACGCAATCCGACATGAGGTGATCTGCAGATGATGCGCGCACTGTGGTCCGCGGCCAGCGGCATGACCGCTCAGGAGCTGAACGTGGACACCATCGCCAACAACCTGGCGAACGTCAACACCATCGGCTTCAAGAAGCAGCGGGTGGAGTTCCAGGACCTGATGTACGAGACCCTGCGCAGCCCCGGCGCTGCGGCGGCGGAGGGCGTGGAGATCCCCACCGGCATCCAGGTGGGCCTCGGCAGCCGCACCGCCGCCACCCGCAAGCTCTTCGCCCAGGGGACCTTCCAGGAGACCGGCAACCCCCTGGACCTGGTCATCGAGGGCAGCGGCTTCTTCCAGGTGCTCATGCCCAACGGCTCGGTGGCCTACACTCGGGCGGGGGCCTTCAAGATCGACAGCGAGGGCAACGTGGTCAACGCCGACGGCTTCCCGCTGGAGCCGCCGCTGGTGATCCCCACCGACACCACCTCCATCGCCGTGGGCAGCGACGGCACGGTCAGCGCCACCACCGCCGGCTCCACGGAGCCGCAGACCATCGGGCAGATCGAGCTGGCGCGCTTCGCGAATCCCGCCGGGCTGCAGAATCTCGGTCACAGCTTGCTGCGCGCCACCGCCGCCTCCGGCGAGCCCACCACGGGCGCGCCGGGCATCGACGGCCTCGGCGGCATCTCCCAGGGCATGCTGGAGATGTCCAACGTGAAGGTGGTCGAGGAGATGGTCAATATGATCACCGCCCAGCGCGCCTACGAGGCCAACTCCCAGGCCATCCGCATCGCCGACCAGATGCTCGAGATCGCCAACAACACCCGCCGATAGCCGTGACGGGAGAGAGCCATGCGCCATTGCCGCCTCCCATGTGAGCTGCTGATCGCGGGCGCGCTGGTCGTCCTCGCGGCGCCGGCGTGGGCGCAGACCATCGAGCTGCCCGAACGCGTGCAGATCGAGGGCCTGCGCATCACGCTTGCGGACCTGGCGGAGATCGACGCCCCCGAGCAGCGCGCCCGGCGCCTGGGCGCCATCGACGTCGGGCCGGCGCCCCTGCCGGGGGGCAGCCGCGGGCTCACCGTGGGCTATCTGAAGATGCGCCTGCGGCGCTGCGGGATCGACTGCGAGGCGCTGACCTTCACCGGCGCCACCAGGGTGGAGGTGGCTCGCGCCGCGGCCCCGCCCGAGGGGGGCCCGCGTGCGTCCGCCGAGGGAGATGCCACGGAGGACGCCCCGCCGCCCGAGCCCACGGTGGTCAAGCGGGGCAGCCGCGTGCGGCTGTCAGTCGTCTGCGGGGCGGTGCGCATCATCGCGGAGGCCACCACGCTGGAGCGAGGCGTCGTGGGCTCGCGAGCGCGCCTGCGCGTGGAGCAGACCAGGGAGACGGTTGTGGGGCAGCTTACCAGCGCAACCGAGGCTGTCATCCGCCGAGGGTGAGGGAACACCCATGCCACGAAGCATTCCTGTCGCATTCGCATTGGGCCTGTCGCTGGCGGCGAGCACACCTGCCTGCTATGCGGAGCCTGGGGAGACGCAGTTCTTCGGCTCGCTCTACGAGGACTTTCGCGCCCGTCAGCCCGGGGACATTCTGTTCGTGGTCATCTCCGAGTCCGCCAGGGCCTCGCACTCAGCCACCCGCGAGAACCAGAAGTCCACCAGCGCGCAGGCGGGGCCGGGGACCGCCTGGCTGGACTTCATCCCCGGCCTCAGCTACGGCGGAGAGATGCAGCACGCCGCCGGCGGCCGATCTCAGCGCCGGGACCTCCTGTCGGCACGCGTCGCCACCACCGTGACGGGTGTCACGCCGGCGGGCAACCTCACCATCGAGGGCGAGCGCCGCGTGCGTGTCAACCGCGACTGGCAGACCATCCGCCTGGTCGGCGAGGTCCGGCCCACCGATGTGCGCCCTGACAACACCGTGCTCTCCCACCACGTGGCGAATGCCAGCATCGAGTACGAGGGCCCCGATCCGGGCAAGCCTCACGGTCGCGTGGGCCTCATCACCCGGATCCTGGGCTGGCTGTTCTGACGGGCGGAGGAGCTCATCATGCGCCGCAGCAGAGCACTGATCGTCGCCATGGCCATCGCCGCTCTCGCCCCGGCGTGCCCCTGCCAGGCGGTGGTGACGCGCATCAAGGACATCGCCAGCATCAGCGGTGTCAGCGAGCACAAGCTGATGGGCTACGGGCTGGTGGTGGGCCTGGACGGCACCGGCGACGGCACGCGGGCCATCTTCACCGCCCGCTCGCTGGCCAACATGCTGGAGCGCTTCGGGGTGTCGGTGGACCCCGACGAGCTGCGGGTCAAGAACGTGGCGGCGGTCATGGCCGTGGCCGAGCTGCCCGCCGACGTGCACCGCGGTGCCGAGCTGGATGTGCTGCTCTCCTCCCTCGGCGACGCGGAGAGCCTGCATGGCGGCACGCTTCTTGCAACGCCTCTGCGCGGAGGTGACGGGGAGATCTACGCCATCGCGCAGGGACCGGTCAGCATCGGCGGCTTCAACGTCTCGGCCGGACGGGACACCGTCCAGCGCAACCACCCCGTCGTCGGCCGCGTGCCCGGCGGGGCGTCCGTGACGCGCGATGTCCGCAGCGAGACGCT
Source organism: Armatimonadota bacterium (assembly GCA_034722055.1). Taxonomy (GTDB): domain Bacteria; phylum Armatimonadota; class Zipacnadia; order Zipacnadales; family UBA5352; genus JAYENL01. The sequence goes on along the minus strand of JAYENL010000252.1, from coordinate 11,423 downwards.
GGCCAGTCCCCGCCTGTGCCTCGCGCTGCACAATCCCGATTTCACCACGGCCTGCCGGGTGGCGGAGTCGGTGGAGCGGGAGGTGGGGCCGGGCTCGGCGCGGGCCGTCAGCGCCGGCATGGTGCAGGTCAGCGTGCCTCCCACCACGCCCGACATGGTTCAGTTCATTACCCGCGTCGAGCAGCTTCAGGTGCAGCCGGACGCCGCCGCGCGAGTGGTGATGAACGAGAGGACCGGAACCGTGGTCATCGGCGAGAACGTTCGCATCGCGCCCGTGGCCATCTCACACGGGAGCCTGACCATCCAGGTGCGTGGAGAGTGGCAGGTCTCCCAGCCGCCGCCCTTCAGCATCGAGGGCACCACCGAGGTGGTCCCGGCCGAGGAGATCGAGGTCACTGAGGGCGGGGGACAGGTCATGGCCCTTCAGCCGCAGGGCAGCCTGAATGAGCTGGTGACGGCCCTTAACGCCCTGGGCGTCAAGCCCCGGGACCTCATCGCCATCATCCAGGCCCTGAAGACGGCCGGCGCCCTGGAGGCGGAGGTGACCATCCAGTGAGCGACCTGCGTCCAGTCTCGGCACGCGGTCGGGCGGATGCCCCTGGCAGGAGCAGCCGGGCGAGCGGCCGCCGGGAGGGAGCCGAGCGCCTCCGGCGCGCCTGTCAGCAGATGGAGGGCCTCTTCCTCAGCCAGCTCATGGCGCACCTCAGCGCGCCCACCTGGGGCGGCGGCATCCTGGGCCGCTCGGCCGCGCACCGCATCTTCGCCCGACAGCGCGACGTGGCGCTGGCCGAGCAGATGGGCCGGCGGAGCGAGCTGGGATTGGCGAAGATGCTCCTCCGCCAGCTCTCTGAGGCGCAGGGCGCCGAGCCGAGCCCTGGACGGTCGGAAGTAGCCGGCTGGGCCGAAGACATGCCTGAGAAGGGGGTGGAGGGCTGATGCGAATCGACGGCAGCGGGCTCTACCGCACGAGTGCCAGCGCGAGCGGCGCCGATGAGGCCCGCGGACGGCGATCCAAGGCAGTGCGGCGAGCCGGGGGCGATAACGTCGCCCTGTCATCCCGCGCCCGCCTGATGGCCGTTGCGAAGCAGGCGCTGAACGAGAGCCCGCCGGTGCGCCGGTCGGCCATCGAGGCGGCCCGCCTCAGGCTCAGCGACGGCGACGCCCAGTGGGACAGCCGCGCCATCGTGGAGGCCATGGAGCGCTGCATCGCCCGGGAGCTGACCTGACCGCTGACGGACGGAGGGACGACGATGACCGCAGACCCCATTGTCTCCGTGCTGAAGGCCGAGCTTGACACCGCCCGGGCCCTGGTGGAGACCCTGGAGCAGCAGCGCCGAGCCCTTATCGCGCGGGACCTCGAGCGGCTCAATGAGCTCACCGAGATCCTGGAGGGGCAGTTCGAGCATTTCAACGTCCTGCTGCAGACTCGGGCCCAGGCGATGCGTGAGGCCCCCGACCTCACCGACCGCCACGGCGAGCTTATGCGCCGAATTGCCCGCGTGGAGGTCCGCGTGATGGATCTCGCCGCGCTCAACCAAGATCTGGTGGCCGACCGCCTGGCCTATGTCGGCGCCATGCTCGCCGTCATCCTCCCAGATTGCGGTGACGGCTACCGACCTGAAGGCGGCCGTCCTGCTCTTACCGTGTCCCGCTCGGCCTGACCCTGAGGATGTGATCGCGTGTCCCTGCGGCTGATCAACATCGCCAAGACCGCCCTCTACTCCCAGCGGGCCGCTCTGGAGGTCGTGGGGCATAACGTCGCCAACGTGGAGACGGACGGCTACGTGCGCCAGCGCCCGGTGATGGCCCCCATCCCCGGTGCGGTCACCGGCGAGGCCGGCGGCGGCGTGGAGATCGTGGACATCGAGCTGCTCCGGGACGAGTTCCTGGCCACGCAGGTGCGCTACGAGAGCGGCTGCCTCGGCCGCGAGCGCGCGTTGAGGGCGTCCCTGCTGCAGGTGGAGCAGATCTTCACGGATGTCACCCAGGGCGGGGTGGCACAGCGGCTGGAGGAGATGTTCGACGCCTGGGCCGATCTGGGGCTGAACCCGACCTCCGCCGCCTGCCGCACCCAGGTGGTGGAGCGCTCGCGGATCGCGGCCCGCACCATCGCCGACCGCTGGCAGGCGATGGCGGACCTGCGCGTGGAGATCGACCAGCGCCTCCGCAACCTGGTTGGGCGCGCCAACTCGCTGGCGCATGAGGTGGCGAAGATCAACGAGAAGATCAGCGCCACGCCCTCCTTCAGCACCCGCAATGACCTGCAGACCCGGCTGGACGCGCTGACCTCGCAGCTCGCCGAGCTGTGCGGGGCCGAGGTCATCCAGCAGGAGAACGGCATCGTGGACGTGCTCATCGGCGGCCGGCGCTTCGTGGAGCACCACCGGGTCAACGAGCTGGAGCTGGCGGGCGATCCCGCGCAGCCGGGGATGCACCTGGTGAAGCTGGGCAGCGAGGTCTCCCCGCACGGCCTGCGGGGGGAGATCGCCGGGCGGCTGCAGGCCCGCGACGAGTTCATCCCACAGTACCTGCAGCGGCTTGACACGTTGGCGCAGACGCTGGCCGATGAGGTCAACGCGCAGCATGCCGCCGGCCTGGACCTGAGCGGCAACCCCGCGCCGGAGCTGTTCGAGTACGACCCCACGCGGCCGGCGGCCTCGTTGCGCGTGCGCGACGAGATCGTCAGCGATCCCTCGCTCATCGGCGCTGCCCAATCGACCGTGGTGGAGAGCGATGGGACTAACGCCCTTGCCATCGAGGACCTGCGCAACACCCGCCTGCTCTCCGGGGGCACCGCGACGCTGTCCCAGTACGCTGCGGAGCTCATCTCCCTGGTGGGCATCGAGGCCGAGGCGGCCCAGGTGCGCTTCGACAGCCGGGACTCGCTGGTGCAGAACCTGCAGGACGCGCAGATGGACCGCTCCGGGGTCTCGCTGGATGAGGAGGCGCTGGAGCTGATCCGCTACCAGCAGGCCTACGCGGCGGCTGGCCGGCTGATGTCGGTGGCCCTGGAGATCATGGACCTCGTCGTCGAGCTCGGGTAAGCACGGAGGCCGCTCGTGCGCGTGCCGTTGCCGTAGCTGTTGGAGCTGATAGCTGATGGCTGTTAGCTGATAGCCGCTGGCCTGCACCTTGCAGCTCAACAACAACGGCCGGGCCGGGACGGAGACCGGCCCCTCCAAACGGCACGGCGAACGTCGCCGTTCCGTGGCACGGACGCGCCTGTCCATGCGCCGTTTTCCGTGGGCTGAACGCGGAAAGATGCGGAACGACGACCAAACGGCACGGCATGATAACGCCCGCGGGGCACGGGCCTCAGCGCCACGACGCCACGCGCTGTTGCTGTAGCCGTTAGGTGTTAGCTGATAGCTGATAGCTGTTAGCTGATAGCTGATAGCTGATAGCTGATAGCTGATAGCTGATAGCTGATAGCTGATAGCTGATAGCTGTTAGCTGATAGCTGTTAGCTTGCAGCTTGTAGCTCACGCAACCACGGAGGCCGCTCATGCGCGTATCGACACGCGGGTACAACAGCGACATCGTCAGGAGCCTGGCGCGGGCCCAGCAGGACCTGCGGCGCCTCAGCCGCCAGCTCTCCTCGGGCAAGCGCCTCACCCGCCCCTCGGACGACCCGGTGGCCGTGAGCGCCATCATCAACGCCCGCGCGGACCTTGCGAAGGTGGTGAACCGCCAGAAGGTGCTTCAGCGCGCCGTACGCCTGACCGGGCCGGCGGACACCGCGCTCGGTAACATGGCGACAGCCCTGCGCGCCGTCAGGGACATCGCCCTTGCATGCACCCAGCCGGGACTGACCCAGGCCGCCCGCGCCAGCCAGGCGGCCATTGTCCGCAGCCACCGGAACCGCATCTTCGATGAGGCCAACGCCGCCGCACAGGGCGAGTACCTCTTCGCCGGCAAGCTCAGCCGGACGAGGCCCTTTGAGGACGCAGCCGGGGGGGTGGTCTACAATGGCGACTCCGAGGGCATGGAGCTGTGGGTGGCGCCGGGGCGGCCCATGGAGGTAACCATCCCCGGCGACCGGCTCTTCAACTTCACCGACGCGGGCGGCGCCCGTGCCGTCCCGGAGGTGGACAGCGACCTGTTCACGCTCCTGGACGGCCTCGCGGAGGCCATTGAGGCCGGTGACGACAACGCGGTGGTGGGCCTGGCCGAGGACATCGACCGGCTGCACCATCACGTCGTCGAGCAGCGGGGCGTCCTCGGCGCGCGCGTGCAGCGCGTCGAGGATGCTCAGCGATCCGCCGCCGCCGCCGAGGTCGCGGCCCGCGAGGTCCTCTCGGACACCGAGGACGTGGACGTCGCCGAGGCCCTCATGGAGCTGCAGCACCAGCAGGTCTGCTACCAGGCGGCCCTGGCCGCGACCTCCAAGCTGTCTCAGATACCGACGCTTTTCGAGCTCTCCTGGTGAGCTGCATCCCTCGCGGGCGCGCGTCCCGAGGCTCATCAGGCAGAACGGGCGGAGCCGCTGGCATTGATGCCAGCGGCTCCCGTCTTACAGCGTTCCGGATGCGCGGCCCTACTCGGCGCTGGCGGCCGCGACCTGCACCAGCGTGCCGAAGGACTGCGCATCGAGCGAGGCGCCGCCGACCAGCCCGCCGTCGATGTGCTCCTGGGCCATGAGGCCCTCCACGTTCTCGGGCTTGACCGAGCCCCCGTAGAGTATCTGCATGCCCTCTGCCAGTTCCGGGTCGTAGATGCCGGCCACCGTCTGCCGGATCATCCCGCAGACGCGGTTGGCCTCATCGGCGTCGCAGACCTCACCCGTGCCGATGGCCCAGACCGGCTCGTAAGCGATGATGACCTTGGCGGCCCCCGCGGCGCTCACGCCGTCGAGGGCGGCGCCGACCTGCCCCTCAACCACCTCGTCGGTGTTGCCGGCCTGGCGCTCGCTGAGCAGCTCGCCGACGCACACGATGGGCCGCAGGCCGCCGTCCAGCGCGGCGTGGATCTTGCGATTGACGGTGGAGTCGATATCGCCGAAGATGGCGTCGAGGTCCTCGGCGTCCTCTTCATCGACGCTGCCGAAGCGCCCCCGGCGCTCGGAGTGACCGATGATGACGTAGTCACAGCCGCAGGAGAGCAGCATCTTGGCGGCGACCTCGCCGGTGTAGGCGCCCTCCTCCTCCCAGAACATGTTCTGGCCGCCGAGCTTGATCCTCGAGTTGCGGATGCTCTCCTCGACGGTGGACAGCGCCGTGGCGGGCGGGCACAGGATCACCAGCGCTCTCTCCTCCTGGCCGGCCCGGGCCGTCACCCCGTCGGCGAGGGCCTTCGCCTCCGCGTTGTCGCAGTTCATCTTCCAGTTTCCGGCCATCACGGGCGTGCGCACCTGCATCACTCCCTGATTCTGCATCGGCCTGAGTCTGTGTCGGCCCGCGCCAGCGTGCGGGCCTCGGGATCGCTACTTGTCGTCCAGCGCCTCGACCCCCGGCAGATCGTCGCCCTGCACGAACTCCAGCGACGCCCCGCCGCCGGTGGAGATGTGGCTCATGTCATCCTCGAAGCCCATCTCCGTGATGGCGGCCACTGAGTCCCCGCCGCCCACGGCGGTGTAGGCGTCGGTTTCGGCCAGGGCCGCGGCCACCACGCGAGTCCCCTCATCGAAGGGCTTCCTCTCGAAGTACCCCATGGGCCCGTTCCAGAACACGATCTCCGCGTCCTGAACCATCTGTGCGAACCGGCTCTGGGTTTCCGGGCCGATGTCCAGCCCGTCCCAGCCGGGCCCCATCTCCGTAACCGGCACGTACTTCGTCTGTCCTGTGTCCGGCTTGACCTGCCTGATATGGACGTCCGCCGGCAGGATCATGCGGTCGAGGAGGTCGGCCATCTCCGCCTCGATCTCCCTCGCCGCCTCCAGGCTCTCATCCTCGCACAGGGACTCCCCGATCTCCAGCCCCCGAGCCTTCAGGAACGCCCAGGCCATGGCGCCGCCGATGAGCAGCCGCTCCGCGCGCGGCAGGAGCTGGCTGATGGCTTTGATCTTCTCCTCGACCTTTGCGCCGCCGAGGATCACGATGAAGCCGTCGCCGGACGCCTCCCGGCAGGGCTCGAGCCTCTTCAGCTCCTCCTCCACCAGCAGGCCGGCCACGCAGTCGGAAATGAACTGCGTCACGCCCACGGTGGAGGCGTGCGCTCGGTGCATGCTCCCGAAGGCGTCATCAACGTAAAGCTCGGCGTCGCCAGCGAGCTGCTCGGCGAAATCGTCATCGTTGGCCTCCTCGCCAGGGCGAAAGCGCGTGTTCTCCAGCACCAGAATCTCGCCCTCACCCAGCTCCGCGCGCATGCCGGCGACCTCGTCGCCGATGCAGTCGGGCGCCATCCTCACGGGGGCCTCGACCATCTCGCCGAGACGGTCTGCAGCGGGCTGCAGCGACAGCTCCGAATCCGGCTCTCCGCCGGGCCGCCCGAGATGGGAGCACAGCACGACCCTGGCGCCCTCGTCAACCAGTGCGTGGATGGTGGGCAGTGCGGACTCGATGCGGGTGTCGTCGGTGATGTTCCCGTCCTCGAGCGGGACGTTGAAGTCCACGCGTACCAGGACTCGTCTGCCGGCGTAGTCAACGTCGCGGATCGTCCTCTTGTCCATTCCCTTCCCTCCCATGCGAGCGCCATAGCGAAACAGGCGCCGCCTCGGTCGGAGGCGGCGCCTGCGGTGTTCGGTGCGGGCTAAATGCCCATGTCGCCCATCTTCTTGATCAGGTCGGCGGTTCGGCACGAGTAGCCCCATTCGTTGTCGTACCAGCCCAGGACCTTGATGAAGTCCCCGCCGATCTCGTAGGTGCTGTCGGCGTCGAGGATGCACGAGGCCGGGTGGCCGACGATGTCCTGCAGCACGATGGGCTCCTCGGTGTAGGCCAGGTAGTCGGCCAGCGGTCCCTCGGTTGCGGCCGCCTCGAAGGCGGCGTTGACCTCATCGCGTCCGGCCGCCTCCCCCAGCTCCACCGTCAGGTCCACGACCGAGCCGGTGGGGGTGGGCACGCGGATGGCCATGCCATTGAGCTTACCGTCGAGCTCGGGGATAACCAGGCCGATGGCGATGGCGGCGCCTGTAGTGGTGGGCACCAGGTTGATGGCGGCGGAGCGGGCCCGGCGCAGGTCCTTGTGCGGCCCGTCCAGGATGTTCTGGCCGGACGTGTAGGAGTGGATGGTCGTCATCAGCCCGCGCACGATCCCGAAGCTGTCGTTGAGCACCTTCGCCATCGGGGCCAGGCAGTTGGTGGTGCAGGAGGCGTTGGAGACGATATCGTGCGCCTCCGGGTCGTAGCCGTCGTCATTGACGCCCAGAACGAAGGTCGGGCAGCCCTCGCCCCTGGCCGGTGCGGAGATGATGACCTTCTTAGCTCCGGCCTCGATGTGCTTGCGCGCGTCGGCCGGGTCGCGGAAGAAGCCTGTGGACTCCACCACCAGCTCCACGCCCAGGTCTCCCCACGGGAGCTTGGCCGGCTCCGGCTCCTCCAGGCTCGTCACGGAGACCCCGTCCACGATGATCTCCTGGTCGCCGGTGTCGATAGCGCCTTCGAACCGGCCGTAGACGCTGTCGTACTTGAGCAGGTGCGCCAGCGTCTCATCGTCGGTGAGGTCGTTGACTGCCACGACCTCGATGCTGTCGCGATACGTCTCCCAGATCACCTTGAAGACCTGGCGACCGATTCGGCCGAAGCCGTTGATTCCTACCTTCACTGCCACTTCGATCCCTCCTTGGGATTGTGCGAGAAGTCAACTCTCCACGCGTGGGAGGATGCGGCTGCGTCCACGTCGGGTCATCACACCAGCGCCGGAGCGCGCTCCTGGAGCAGTTCCACGAGCTTGCCGGCCACCTCTCGAGGGTCGTGACGCACCCAGCCGTCGGCCGTGAGGCTGACCAGCTCCGCTCGCACGGGGATGAGGCCCATGCGGGCCACGGCGGTGTAATCAGGCTCCACGATGTCCGCGCCGGTGGCGCGGTACTTCTCCAGCACCGACTCCTCCACCGGCGCGCTGTTCATCAGCACATAGTCGAAGGGGAGCTCGCCGGTGTGCCGCTGGATAGCCCGCACGTGGTCGGCGGCGGTGAAGCCGGTCGTCTCCCCGGGCTGTGTCATAATGTTGCATATGAAGACCTTGGTGGCCCCGCTGTGCATCACTGCCTCGCAGACCCCGGACACCAGGAAGTTGGGGATCACGCTGGTGAAGGTGCTGCCGGGGCCGATGACGATCAGATCCGCCCTGGAGATGGCCCGCGTGACCTCCTCCGGCGCCCCGGGGTCGGGCGGGTCGAGGTACACGTAGTCAATCTCCTTGCCCGCGGCGGTGATGCTGGACTCCCCCCGCACCACGCTGTCGTCTCTCATCTTGGCGCAGAGGGTCACTGGGTCGGCAGTGGGGGGAAGCACGCGGCCTCGAATGGCCAGGACGCGGCTGGTCTCCCTGATGGCCTGCTCGAAGTCGCCGGTGATCTCGGTGAGCGCGGCTATGAGAAGGTTCCCGAAGCTGTGTCCGTTCAGCCCCCGGGCCTGACCGTTGAAGCGATACTGAAACAGCTCCGTCATCAGGGGCTCGGAGTCCGCCAGCGCCACCAGGCAGTTGCGGATGTCACCCGGCGCCGGCACGCCCATGTCCTCGCGCAGGCGCCCCGAGCTCCCCCCGTCATCGGCCACGGTCGCGATCGCCGTGATGTTGGTGGTGAACTGCTTGAGGCCCCGCAGGATCGTGGACAGTCCGGTGCCGCCGCCGATCGTCACCACCCGCGGACCCACCTGCAGCCGCCGCTGGTTGAGCATCAGGTCCACCAGGCGGCTCCCTGCCTCGGGATGCAGGGCGCTGGCAACCGAGCGCACAAGCTGCCGCAGCGCCACCGCTACCGCCGCCAGGCCCAGAATCACCGCGGCGATACCCACCGCGGTGGCTCGCTGAGGCCCTCCCAGCGAGCCCATAAGGTCGAAAACCGTCAGATTGGCAATGAGCAGGGTGCCGAAGCTCAGCGCCGCCAGGCCCAGCGTAAGCAGGGCCAGCCAGCGCTTGACCTTCAGCCCCGGGTGCAGCCAGCCGAGGGCTCTGCGGAGGGCGCCGTTCATGCTTTCAGCAAGCCCCCTGTCATTGCGCGCCGGTCCAGGCGCCGGCGGACACGGTCATAGTCTCTCTGGGTTCCGGCTCGGGTTGGGGCGGCGCGGCATGCAGGTCCCGGCTGCGTCAACCGTCTGTCGCGAAGATGCGCCATACTGACACAGCAGCGCCCCATGTGGGCGCCAGCGCCGAGTATAGCACAGGCCCTCAGGGGAGTCAACCAGAGGCAACGTGCACCAACGTGCAAGCTGCCAGCTATCAGCTACCAGCCACGGCAACGGCGACAGCGCGCGACGCTGCGAGCCTCTCCCCGCAACGACGACCCCGCGCGGAGGCGTTGGCGCCCCTCTCCCGAGCGAGGGTGCCGCCTGCGCGGCCTTTTACGCAGGCGACAGGCTCCATCCCGGCCCGGCCGTTACTCCTTCGGCGTTGGCTTACGCGAAGCGATGCACCTGCGGCGGCGGCCAACGCTTCCCGTCGTGCGGCAGGCCGTGCGTCGGCGCTGTCTGGCCGGCATGCCATGATGAGTGGCAGGCGCCCGAGCACTCATCGTGGACCCGGCTGTCGAGACCGGATCGGCCGGTTGCGCTCCGAGTCCCAGGCTGTGCTGCCGAGGCTGGTCTGGCCGTTGCCTGACGGGACCCCCGAGGCCAGGGAGGAACCTGGCAGGCGGCGGGTGCATTGTACAGTTCGGCGGGTGGATGTGTAGCCTGGCGCAGAGACCTGGTGGGCAAACGCGCCGGATCCCCCGTCGAGGCCGCCGCGGCGAATGAAATCCTGCGGCGGTGTTCCCCGCCGGGCGTCGGTGGCCGTGCCATCATCTCGTCGAGCGGTGAGCGACCATGAGCACGCTCCTGTGTGCCGCTTTGATCTGCCTGACGGCCCCGCCCGTGCTGGCCGGCCCGGTGAGTGTCGATGGCGCGGACTTCATCGACCCGGACGGTGAGCCGGTCATCCTGCGCGGGCTGAATGTGGCCCAGTCCTCGAAGCGCCCGCCCTACCTCCCCTGGCAAACGCGCCAGGACATCGCCACGATGGCCAACTGGGGCTGCAACTGCGTCCGTATGCTCATCATCTGGGCGGCGATCGAGCCCCGGCCGGGGCAGTACGATGTTGACTACCTGGCCGCCATGCGCCAGCGGCTTGACTGGGCCCACGAGGCGGGGCTGTGGGTGATCCTGGACATGCACCAGGATCTCTACGGGGAGAAGTTCGGCGGCGATGGTGCGCCAGAGTGGGCGACCGTCGATGGCGGCCTGGCCTACAATCCCGACAGGAGCCTGAGCTGGGCGGCCGGGTACTTTGAGCCGGCCGTGATCATGGCCTTCGAGAATCTCTGGACCGATGTACCGGCGCCCGACGGAAAAGGCCTTCAGGATCATTTCGTCGCTGCCTGGACGCACGTCGCAGAGGTGCTCGGCAGTCATCCTGCGGTCATCGGCTATGATCTGCTCAACGAGCCCTTCTACGGCAACGCCTTCGCCTACCCGGAGGCGCTGGCGGCGCTGGGCGAGCTCAGTGAGGTACTGCCTGAGGGCGCCAATGCCATGGTCCTGTTCTCTCCGGCGCGCACGGAGGGGGCCGCCGAGCTGCTCCGCGATCCGGAGCGGTACTTCGCCGCCATCGACCTCGGCGACGACTTCTTCGCGCGCTTCGAGCGCGAGAGGCTGCTGCCGTTCTACGAGCGGGTGGTGGCAGCCATCCGTGAGGTTACACCGGACGCCATCTTCTTCCTGGAGCCGCACATCGCCGCCGCCTCCGGTGCCAACAGCTTCCTGCAGCGCACCGAGGGCCTCGCGAATGTGCAGCTCGCCTACGCCCCGCACTTCTACGATCCCGGCTGCGCGCCGGGCACGCCCTACGATGGCAATCCGGAGCGAGCGCGTCTGGCCTTCGAGCGCATGCAGCAGGTCTCCGAGCGGCTCAGCGCGCCGGTGCTGCTCGGGGAATGGGGCGATGCCGAGAGTCCGGCCGAGACCGCGCAGCAGTATCTCCGGGACCAGGGCAGGCTGCTGCGCCAGTTCGGCTTCTCGCACTGCTACTGGCAGTACGGCCCGGAGCTGACCGCGCGGGAAGGCTTCCCGGCACTGCTGGAGGCACTGTCTGAGGACGCGCCGTGACCCCCTGACGGGCTATCGCCCAGTGGCAGAAGTCTGCGTAGTATGCAGCGCTGCGGTCGTGGCTCTGCTGCTGCCATGGAGGGGCCGCCGCGAGCGAAGCGAGCGGGGCGCGGTCAGGAGCGGTAGCGACTGACCGCGCAGGTTCCACCCCGGCCCACTGGAGACCTTCGGTCTCACGGGCTTCCAGCCCGACCATCAGCGCAGGCGCCCCCGCCTGCGCGCCGTTTAGCCCCTCGTAGA
>JAYENL010000251.1:0-5388 GCA_034722055.1 Armatimonadota bacterium | reverse complement strand
CCGACAACGACGAACGACAACGCAGGCGGGCTGGGCAGCCCGCCGCTCCATACGACATATGGTGAGGCGGCGCATGAGAACGACCGCCCGGGGCCAAGCTACTGGTGGCGCACACCAACACCGAGAGGGAGACGATGATGACCACAGACGAAGCGACAGCGACCAGGCCCGGCTACTTCGGGCGCTTCGGGGGGCAGTTCGTCCCCGCCACGCTCCTCAGCGCGCTGGAGGAGCTGGCGGATGCGTTCTATGAGGCGAAGGCTGACGCGAGCTTCCACGCGGAGCTGGAGGAGTATCTGCGGCAGTACGCCGGGCGGCCCAGCCCGCTGTACTTCGCGCGGCGCCTCAGCGGGCGGGTGGGGGCGAGGGTCTACCTCAAGCGTGAGGACCTCAACCACACCGGCGCGCACAAGATCAACAACACCCTCGGCCAGGGCCTGCTGGCCAGGCGCATGGGCAAGCAGAGGATCATGGCCGAGACCGGCGCGGGCCAGCACGGGGTGGCGACGGCGACCGTGGCGGCGCTGCTGGGCCTGCCTTGCCGGGTCTTCATGGGCGTGGAGGATGTGCGGCGGCAGCGGCTGAACGTCTACCGCATGCGCCTGCTGGGGGCGGAGGTCGTCCCGGTGGAGGGCACCTCCGGGACGCTCAAGGACGCCTGCGACGAGGCCATGCGGGCCTGGATGGGGGAGTACGAGGACACGCTCTACATCTTCGGATCGGTGGCCGGCCCCCATCCCTACCCCACCATGGTGCGCGACTTCCAGCGCGTCATCGGGGACGAGGCCCGGCGGCAGATCGTGGAGGCCGAGGGCCGGCTGCCCGACAGGCTGGTGGCCTGCGTGGGCGGCGGCTCAAACGCCATCGGCCTGTTCTACCCCTTCCTGGAGGACGAGGGCGTGGAGATGATCGGCGTGGAAGCGGCCGGGCACGGCATCGACACGGGGCTGCACTCCGCGAGTATCTGCGCGGGGACCTTCGGAGTGCTGGACGGCAGCGCGACCCTCGTCATCCAGGACAAGCACGGGCAGGTGCTGCCGGTGCACTCGGTGGCCGCGGGGCTGGACTACCCCGCGGTGGGCCCCGAGCACGCCTTCCTGCATGAGGCGGGCCGGTGCCGATACGTCTCGGTGACCGACGAGCAGGCCCTGGAGGCCTTCAGGGCGCTCGGGGAGCTGGAGGGCATCATCCCGGCCCTTGAGTGCGCCCACGCGGTGGCCCAGGTGCTGGAGAGCGCCGACGAGCTGAGCGAGGACGACATCGTGATCATCAACATCTCCGGCCGCGGGGACAAGGACTGCGAGGAGGTGCAGCGGCTGTCAGAGTAGCCGCGCCACCGATGGAGCGCATTCACCGGGCCTTCGAACGCGCGAACAGCGAGCGCGGCGGGGCGCTGATCATCTACGTGACCGCCGGCGACCCCTCGCTGGAGGAGACCGCCGAGATCGTACTGGCCGCGGAGCGCGGTGGCGCCGATATCATCGAGCTGGGCATCCCCTTTGCGGCGCCCACCGCCGACGGGCCGACCATCCAGGCTGCGTGCAAGCGGGCGCTGGCCGCGGATACCACCCCCCCGGGTGTGCTGGAGACGGCCGGCACGATTCGTGAGCAATCCGACATCCCGCTGGTGCTGATGACCTGCTACAACCCCGTGTTGGCCTACGGGATTGAGGAGTTCGCGCGCGACGCCGTGGCGGCGGGCGTGGACGGGGCGCTCATCAGCGACCTGCCGCCCGCCGAGGCGGGCCCCTGGGTGGAGGCCGCGCGGACGTCGGAGCTGGGCACCGTGCTGCTGGTTGCGCCCGGCAACAGCGACCGGCAGATCGACGAGGCCGTGGCCATCACCACCGGCTTCGTCTACGTCATCTCCCGACCGGGCGTGACGGGCGCGCGAGAGGACATCTACGAGGGGCTGCGGGAGCTGGTGAACCGCGTCAAGGCCCGCTCGGACGTGCCCGTGGCGGTGGGCTTCGGCCTGAGCACCGGCGAGCAGGTGGCGGAGGTGCTGGAGACGGCCGATGGGGCCGTGGTGGGTAGCGCGGTGGTCAACATCATCGCGGAGGGGAACGAGGACGGCACGCTGCCTGAGCGCGTGGAGGAGAAGGTTCGGGAGCTGCGCGGCTGACTGCTGCTTGGCCGCCTTAGCGCATTGCGCGCCGGGTGTGCGGCGGGACAGGGTGACCCCCGCCGCGCATCCGGCCCGCGCATGTACGAGCAGGTTGATCGTGCTCGCGGCTGGCGCGCCATCACGGCACCGAATTGCGGGCCTGAATCGTCCCTTCGTGTTGATTGCCAACGCTAACCGCCGACGGCAACGACGGCGGCGTGGGCACGCCGCGACTCCGTACGACAACCACGGCGGCCGTGCGGAGGTGAGCTGGGCGGCCAATCGGGCAACGACGGCGGCGTGGGCACGCCGCGACTCCGTACGGCGATGGGAACGGCGCGAGGCTGGGTGGGGCGTCGCATCAGTCCACCGGCTCGAACATGTCCTTGCCCACGCCACAGTCGGGGCAGACCCAGTCATCCGGCAGGTCCTCGAAGGCGGTCCCGGGCGCCACGCCGTTGTCGGGATCGCCCTTCTCCGGGTCGTACACGTAGCTGCACGCCAGGCACTCGTACTTCTGCATCGCCGACCCTCCTCGAAGCTGCCGTGCGGGGCTCGGCAGCCAACTCAACTCTCGTGCTCTGTGGGCACTGTGCGTGTGCGTCGCACTTCGGCGCAGGGGAGATTACGGCTCGTACAGATGGCCGTTGGCGGCGGCCTCCTCGGCGTGATCGGCAAGCATGCGGCCGGCCTCGCGGCACTGGGCCAGCGCGTCCTCACCGGGCCGCCACTGGGCCGTGAGCGGCTCGCGCAGGATCTCGACGCTCATAGCCTCGAGGTACTCCTGAACCTCGCGCGGGCCGCCCGGCGCCCAGCCGTACGAGCCGAAGGCGAAGCCGGCCTTGTGCTTGGGGGAGAGGCCCTTGAGGTAGGTCAGGAGGCCGGCGACTCCGGGCATGAGCGTCATGTTCAGCGTCGGCGACCCCACCGCGACGGCGGCGGCGTCGAGGATCTCGGTGGCCAGCACCGTGCGGTCCGTGCGGCTAAGGTCGAAGAGCCTCACCTCCACGCCCTCGCGAGCCGCGCCGCGGACGATCTCGTGGGCCATGCGGTCGGTGGAGCCCCACATGGACTCGTAGATGACCAGGACCTTGGCCCGCGGCCTGCAGCGCACCCAGTTGCCGTAGGCGTCCAGGATCTGCGGCACGTGGCTGCGCCAGATGGCGCCGTGGGCGGGCGCGATCGTGCCGATCTGCAACTCGCCGAGGGCCTCCATCGCTCTGGCGATGGGTCGGCCGTAGAGCATCACGATGTTGGCGTAGTAGGTCTTGGCCTCCTGCATGACCACCGGCAGCTCCACCTGGTCGTCGAAGCGGCCCGACGAGGCCAGGTGCTGCCCGAAGGCGTCATTGGAGAACAGGATCTTCTCCTCCGGGCAGTAGCTGACCATGGAGTCCGGCCAGTGGACCATGGGGGTCTGCACGAAGGTGAGCGAGCGATCCGCGTGCAGGTCCACACTGTCGCCGCTCTCCACGACGTCGATGTCCCAGCCGCCGGTGTCGTAGTAGCCCTCCAGGGTCTCCACGCACTTCTCGTTGGTGAGCAGGATGGCGTTGTGGCAGGCCTCCATGACGGCCGGCAGGGCGCTGGAGTGATCCGGCTCGCCGTGGTTCGCGATCACGTAGTCCACCGCGTCGTGACCCACCACCTCGTCGATGTTGCGCAGCAGCGTGTCGGCGAAGGCGTGCTTGACGGTGTCAATCAGCGCCACCTGCTCGCCCCGCACCAGGTAGGCGTTGTAGGTGGAGCCGCGGCCGGTGTGGTAGCCGTGGAAGTCGCGAACGTTCCAGTCGATGACACCGACCCAGTCGATGCCCTCGGTCAGCTCAACGTGCATGATCGAGCCCACCACCTCGGTTCGAGTATTCGCGTGGCGCGGCGACGCGAGTGCCTCGACGCGCCGCCGCGGCCTCAGCGGCCGGTACTACCAGTTCTGGGTGTAGACCTCGAACTGCGCCCGCGGCTGATGGCAGGCGGCACACGTGTTGGGCGCCTCGGTGCCCTCGTGCAGGTAGCCGCAGTTGCGGCAGCGCCACACGACCACCGTGTCGCGCTCGAAGACCTTGTCGCCCTCGACGTTCGCCAGCAGCGCCCGGTAGCGGGCCTCGTGGCCGACCTCGGCCTTGGCGATGGCGCGGAAGGCCGCGGCGATGTGCCTGAAGCCCTCCTCGTCGGCGACCGCGGCAAAGCCGGGGTACATCTCGCTGTTCTCGTAGTGCTCGCCCTCGGCGGCGGCCTTCAGATTCTCGGCCGTGGTGCCGATGGAGCCGGCGGGGTAGCCGGCAGCGATCTCCACCTCGCCGCCCTCCAGGAACTCGAACAGCCGCTTGGCGTGCGCCCGCTCCTGGTTGGCGGTCTCCTCGAAGACTGCCGCGATCTGCTCGTAGCCCTCGTCGCGGGCCTTCTCGGCGAAGTAGGTGTAGCGGTTGCGGGCCTGGGCCTCGCCCGCGAAGGCCGTGAGGATGTTCTGCTCGGTGCGACTGCCCTTCAGGTCCATGGTGTTATCCTCCACCTCGGTCTTCCCTCTCGTCAGTGCCACGACACTCGGGGCAGAGCCCCACGAACTCAACGCGATGACCATCGATCTGCCAGTCCGTTGCGGCCTGCGCCGCCTGATCCACGTCCGGTCGCGGCTCCACATCCAGCTCCAGGTCCTCCACCCGCCCGCAGCGGAGGCAACGCACGTGATAGTGAGGCTCCACGCGGGCGTCGAAGTGCGAGGCGCCGGCGCCGTAGTCCAGCTCCTGGACGTAGCCCAGCTCCTGCAGCCGGCGCAGATTGCGATAGACGGTGCCCTGGCTGATGCCCGGGAGGCGCTGGCGAACCATCTCGTGCAGCTCCGCGGCGGTAGGATGGGCATCGACCGACGCCAGCGTCTCCAGCACCACCCGACGCTGGCGGGTCATCCGCCCGCCATGCTCGTGCACCGTGTCTCTCAGGTCCTCACAGTTTGACATAGGCTGGTCAGTAATCAGTAATGCGAACTGTTAGCTATTGTACTCACCCAGCGTCCGCCTGTCAAGCCCTCGGCGGATTTGTGGGAGCACGCCCCATGAGGATTCGGCGAGAGGATGTGCAGTTCCCCCCGCTCCTGCTGGAGAACGCCGGCCGCCGGACGCTGGCATGGGGACGGCTCGGCGCCCTACAAGGACGTATTGACATAGGTAGGCCCTCACGGGCTGTCCCTGTCACACCACCGTGCGTACGGGTCCGTACACGGCGGTTCGATCAGATTGAGGCTGCGTCCCTGACGCGCAGTTGTGGCAGGCCCAGGTCGGCGA
>JAYENL010000250.1:0-5400 GCA_034722055.1 Armatimonadota bacterium | reverse complement strand
AAAAGCCGCAAAATGATGATAAAACTCCGCCGAAAAGGCGGAGCGGAGGGTTACATCGTGATGTGGAGAAGCTCCTGTCCCTGCCCTGCGGCGGAAAAGAGAGACGTCAGATCCCGCCCCACGGCAGGAGACGCCCATTCTTCAGCAGTCAGATTATCGCGATCACGACCAACAGCTCGATCAGAGTAAAGCCTGTCCGCTTCACAACACGTCGCCTCCTTCTTGCGCGGATTGTTACAGCCTGCCATATTTGCTTAATTCTCGGGCCGAACTCTCTTCCCTCCTTCCTCCAGAAAAAAGGTCGAGCGTGCCGGACGCCGGCGTTCATCGCCGGCGAGCGCGACGAGCCGCGCGTCTACGTCTGCGAGCTGCGGCTCTCGCCCGGCGACGAAGAGACCCCAGACGGAGCGGGCCTGACGGCGGCCGAGCGCTGCAGGGATGGGACCTGCAACTCGCCGCCGTGCACGTCGTAGTTGTACTCCTGCAGCGTGCGCACGTCAAGGTCACCGCGCTGCAGGGCCTCCACCGCAAGGACCGCCACCGACGCGCCCGCGATGGTCGTGATGCAGGGAACGCCGTGCTGGGCGGCGCAGGCCCGGATGCGGCGCTCGTCGTCGCGCGGCTGGGGGCCGGATGGGGTGTTGATGATCAGGTCCAGCCGCAGGTTCTCGATCAGGTCGATGGCGTTGGGGCCCCGGTCATCGCCAAGACGGTAGACCACCTCGGCCTTGATCCCGCTGCGCCGCAGGGCCCGGGCCGTGCCCTCCGTGGCCACCAGGTCGAAGCCGAGGGTCTCCAGGTGCTTGGCGAGGAAGATGGCGTTGCGCTTGTCGCGGTTGCGCACCGAGATGAAGACGGTGCCGCGCGTGGGCAGGCTCTGGCCTGCGGCGATGGAGGCCTTGGCGAAGGCCGCTCCGAAGTTCTGGTCGATCCCCATGACCTCTCCGGTGGACTTCATCTCCGGCCCCAGGATCGTGTCCACCCCGTGGAAGCGGCTGAAGGGGAAGACCGGGAACTTCACCGCGAAGTGGTTCACGGCCACCTCCTCGGTGAAGCCGATCTCCTCCAGCGTCTCCCCGGCCATCACCCGGGCGGCGATCTTGGCCAGCGGCACACCGATGGCCTTCGACACGTAGGGGATCGTCCGCGAGGCCCGCGGGTTGGCCTCCAGCACGTAGACCTCCTCGTTGCGGATGGCGTACTGGATGTTCAGCAGGCCCACCACGTTCAGCTCCTCGGCGAGGGCCCGCGTCTGATCCATCAGGTTCTCCACCTCGTCGTCCGAGAGGCTGAAGGGCGGCAGCACGCAGGCGGAGTCCCCGGAGTGCACGCCGGCCTCCTCGATGTGCTCCAGGACGCCGCCGATGACGCAGCGCTCCCCGTCGGAGACGGCGTCCACGTCGATCTCGATGGCGTCCTCCAGGAAGCGGTCGATGAGCACCGGGTGCTCCGGCGAGGCCTTGACGGCCAAGTCCATGTAGGTCAGAAGCTGCTCCTCGTCGTAGCAGATCTGCATGGCCCGCCCGCCCAGGACGAAGCTGGGCCGAACGACCACCGGGTAGCCGATCTCGCCCGCGGCCTTGGCCGCCCCCTGCACGGAGGTGGCGGTGGCCGCCCGGGCCATTCGCAGCCCCAGCCGCTCCAGGGCCTGCTTGAAGTACTCCCGATCCTCGGCACGGGCGATGTCGGCGGGGGTGGTGCCGATGATGGGCACGCCATGCTCGGCCAGCCCCTCGGCAAGGTTCAGCGGCGTCTGGCCCCCGAACTGCACGATCACCCCGTGGGGCTGCTCCTTCTCGCAGATGTTCAGGACGTCCTCAGGGGTGAGCGGCTCGAAGTACAGCTTGTCGGAGGTGTCGTAGTCGGTGCTGACCGTCTCCGGGTTGGTGTTGACGATGATGGCGTCGTAGCCCTGGTCCCGGAGGGCGAAGGCGGCGTGCACGCAGCAGTAGTCGAACTCGATGCCCTGCCCGATGCGGTTGGGGCCGCCGCCGAGGATGATGATGTTGGGCCGCTCGCTGGCGCGGTGCTCGTCCTCCTCCTCGTAGGTGAGGTAGAAGTAGGGTGTGTGGGCCACGAACTCCGCGGCGCAGGTGTCAACCAGCTTCACCACCGGCCGCACGCCGTGCCTCCGCCGAAGCTCCTGCACATCGTGCTCGCTCACCTGCGTCAGGACGGCGATCTGGCGGTCGGAGAAGCCCGCGCGCTTGTAGCCCCGCAGCTCCTCCCGGGTCATGGCGTCGATGCCGGGCTCCTCGCCCTCAGTGGGCCCCCGACCGGCGCCGGGCCGCCACTGCGCCAGCTCGTCCTGCATCTGCACGATCTCCTGGAGGTTGCGCAGGAACCAGGGGTCGATCTTCGTCCGCTCGTAGAGCTGCTCGATGGTGGCGCCCTGGCGCATGGCCGCCCGCACCTCGAAGAGCCGATCCGGGTGTGGCCGCTCAATGAGGTCCATCAGCTCATCCAGCGACAGGTCCTCATAGCGCCCCCCGGCCCCATCGGCGCCCAGGCCGAAGCGCCCGATCTCGAGTGAGCGGATGGCCTTCTGCAGGCTCTCCTTGAAGGTCCGGCCGATGGCCATGGCCTCGCCCACCGACTTCATGTGCGTGGTCAGCCGCTCCTCGGCCCCCGGGAACTTCTCGAAGGTCCACCGCGGGATCTTGGTGACCACGTAGTCGATGGTCGGCTCGAAGCAGGCCGGCGTCTCCCGCGTGATGTCATTGGGCAGCTCGTCGAGGGTGTAGCCCACCGCCAGCTTGGCCGCGATCTTGGCGATGGGGAAGCCGGTGGCCTTGGAGGCCAGCGCCGACGAGCGGCTCACCCGCGGGTTCATCTCGATGAGCACAACCTCGCCGGTGTGGGGATGGATGGCGAACTGGATGTTGCTGCCGCCCGTGTCCACCCCCACCTCACGGATGCACTTGATGGACATGTCCCGCAGAAGCTGGTACTCGGGCTGGCTGAGCGTCTGGGTGGGCGCGACGGTGATGGAGTCCCCGGTGTGCACCCCCATGGGGTCGAAGTTCTCGATGGCGCACACCACCACCACGTTGTCGGCGCTGTCGCGCATCACCTCGTACTCGATCTCTTTCCAGCCGATGACCGACTGCTCGACCAGCACCTCGTTCATGGGGCTGGCCTCGATGCCGCGCAGGACGATGGCATCGATCTCGTCGGGCGTGGTGATGGTCCCGCCGCCGATCCCCCCCAGCGTCGCGGAGGGGCGCACCACCACCGGCAGGCCGATGCGATCGATGAGCTTGCGGGCCTCGCGCAGGTCGGTGGCCGTGCCGCTCTCAGGCATCACCAGGCCCGCCGCGCTCATAACATCCTTGAACAGCTCCCGATCCTCGGCCTTCTTGATGGCCTTGCGCGTGGCGCCGACCAGCTCCACGTTGTGCCGCGACAGCACTCCGCTCTCGGCCAGCTCCAGGGCCACGTTCAGGCCCGTCTGCCCGCCCAGTGTGGGCAGCAGCGCGTCCGGCCGCTCCCGGTCGATGATCCGCCCCACCGTCTCGGTGGTGATCGGCTCCACGTAGGTCCGGGAGGCCATCTCGGGGTCGGTCATGATGGTGGCGGGGTTGGAGTTGACCAGCGTGACCTCATAGCCCTCCTCCATGAGGGCCTTGCACGCCTGGGTCCCCGAGTAGTCGAACTCACAGGCCTGCCCGATGACAATCGGCCCGGAGCCGATGATCATGATCTTGTGCAGGTCGTCGCGCCTGGGCATGCGTCCTCCTTCACCAGCTACCAGCTATCAGCCATCAGCTACGGCTGAACGGCAGCCGCCTGTGATGCCCTCTCTCCTCGATTGAGCCTCCGCCGCACTGATGCTCTCCTGTCAAAGAAAAGCCCGCCCGGGGGCGGGTGAGGTGTCACTGGCGAGTGCTCGCCTCTTTCATGTGGTCGATGAAGATGTCGAACAGATAGTGCGAGTCGTGCGGCCCGGGGCCGGCCTCCGGGTGATACTGCACGGAGAAGATGGGCAGCTCGGTGTGCCGCATCCCCTCCAGGGACTCGTCGTTGAGGTTGATATGCGTGATCTCCACCTCGTCGGGCAGGCTGTCGGGGTCCACGCAGTAGCCGTGGTTCTGGGTGGTGATCTCCACCTCGCCCGTCTCCAGGCGCTTCACGGGATGATTGCAGCCGCGGTGCCCGTACTTAAGCTTGTAGGTGGTGCCCCCGAAGGCGTGCCCCAGAAGCTGCTGGCCCAGGCAGATCCCGAAGATGGGCATCTCCGTGCGGAGGAGCTGCTTGACCACGTCAATGACGTAGTCCAGCGCGGCCGGATCGCCGGGGCCGTTCGAGACCACCACGCCATCAGGGTCCCAGTCCAGGATGCGCTCCGCGGAGCTGGTGGCGGGCGTGACGATGACCTCGCAGCGGCGCTGGACGAGGTGGCGAAGAATGTTCTGCTTGACGCCGCAGTCGATGACCACCACCCGGAAGCCGAACCACATCTCGTCGGCGTCGAGGTATCCCACCGGCGAGATGGCGGTGCCTCCGTAGGGCATGTAAGCGCGCGGGAAGTCGCTGCCCTGCTCCTTGATGTAGCCCTTCGGGCCCCAGCGGCGGGGGCTGTCGTGGATGACCTCCTTGACGAGGTCCCGGCCGGACAGCGGCGGCAACCCGGTGGCGCGCTCGACGAGGGAGTCTTCGTCCAGGTCCTCGGTGGAGATAATGCCCATCTGCCAGCCGTTGTCGCGCAGGTGGGAGGCCAGCTTGCGGGTGTCGATGTCGCTGATGCCCACGATGCCGTTGGAGGTGAGGAACTCGCCCAGGCTGCGGTCGGCGCGCCAGTTGGAGGGCTCCTCGTTGTACTCCCGGACGATGAAGCCCTCCACCCACGGCCGCCAGGACTCCATATCCTCGGGGTTGATGCCGTAGTTGCCGATCTCGGGGTAGGTCATCGTCACAATCTGGCCACGGTAGGAGGGGTCGGTGAGGACCTCCTGGTAGCCGACCATTCCGGTGTTAAAGCAGACCTCCCCGCTGGCCTCGCCCTCAGCGCCGAAGTTGTGGCCGTGAAAGACCATGCCGTCCGCCAGTGCCAGTATGGCGGGCCGCCTCTCGTGCAGCATCCGCTCACCTCGATGAGGCTCCTGTCCGGACCGCGCACCGTGCGCGCGATCACCCTTCGATGCATTATGCCACAACTCCCGCTTCGATGCAACGCCCCCCTGCAGCATCCAGATTCGTGTGCCCAGCGCGAGGGCCGGGGAGCGGACTGTCGGAATCCCGGTGGTAGTAGGGGAGGGGCCGTCTGAGGCTCCAGGTCGTTTGCTGGAGCCGAAGCCGGCCCGGCCGTTCCGTTCGGAGCAGCGCCTCGCGACGCTGTCTCGTGGCGTCGCGGGCCGGCTTAGTCGCCCATAAAGGGCCTTCGCACCACAGGCGGCCCCA
>JAYENL010000249.1:0-5440 GCA_034722055.1 Armatimonadota bacterium | reverse complement strand
AGCGCACCTTCGGGCCGCGCATCGAGGCGCTGGTGGCCTATCTCCAGCACGTGCAACACATCTCCTACGAGCGCCTGCAGCAGTTGATGGCGCAGGTCTTCGGCCTGGACATCAGCCAGGGCGCGATTGCCAATATGGTGCGGCGGCTGGCCGAGAATCTCCAGCCACAGGCGGAGCGAATACGCGAGAGCATCCGGGCCAGTCCGGTCATCGGGTGTGATGAGACCGGTGCCCGCGTCGATGGCAACAATCGCTGGCAATGGGTCTTCGAGACGCCGCAGGCGAGCTATCACGTCATCGCCGACAGCCGCGGGAGCCGCGTCATCGAAGGCGTGCTGGGTGACGCAAAGCCGCAGGTGTGGGTCAGTGACTGCTTCACCGCCCAGATGAAGGCGCCCGCGCAACGGCGACAGTTGTGCATGGCCCACCAACTGCGCGATCTGCAATACGGCGTTGACGCCGAGCGCTGCCGCTTCTGCTACCGTATGCAGCAGCTGTTCAAACGCGCCATGCGCTTGAATGCGTGTCGCGACGAGTTGCCCGAAGACCTGTTTGCGGCCCAGGTGCAGCGCATCGAGGCCGCCTGCAACGACCTGCTGGACGCTGAGGCGACCGGCGAGAACGGGCGACGCCTGCAGAAGCGTTACCGTAAGCATCGCGACAGCCTGTTCACATTCCTGCACCGCGAGGATGTGCCTGCCGACAACAACGCCTCGGAGCGAGCTTTGCGCAAGCCAGTGGTCCACCGTAAAGTGACCGGCGGCTTCCGCTCGACGTGGGGCGCGGAGGCCTACGCGACTGTGGCGACGGTGCTCCAGACGGCCCGAAAACATGGCCATGATGCCCTCGAAACACTCACCGACGCCCTCGGCCCTTGTATCGACCACAACCTCCTCCTACAACCTCCCTGACACCACAAGGTGAGTAGTTACCTTTTCAGAGGAGATTCGCCGGACGAATCTAACACCCAGACAAGACATTCCACTGTCGGTGGTCTGCGCCCTCTTCATTCCACTTCTGTACCTGTCGTTTAAGGTTTTCTCCGTACGAGGCCCCGGCCCCTTCCTGACCTCATGAAAAAGGTCGGCGCCGGCGCCATGGGCGTCGTCTCCGTGTCAGGGCACCCGCAGATGCTGCCGGGGCTTCGCGACCTGGGCTTCGGGGGATGGTGGGGCTCCGGCCCCGCGCGGCTTGGTTGCGCTGCAGATGAGGGGGTGCCTGATGGAGGGGCCGCCGGGCGCACAGCCCGGTGAGGCCTGTGAGCGTAGCGATCAGGCCGAAGGTTCCACCCCGGCCCTGCCGTTTGGGATTTCGCGCAATCAACAGACGTGGGCCGGGGTGGAACCTGCGCGGTCAGTCGCTACCGCTCCTGACCGTGCCCCGCTCGCTTCGCTCGCGGCGGCCCCTCCATGGTAGCAGCAGAGCCACCACCGCAACGCTGTGTAGTACGCGGACTTCTGCCACTGGGCGCTGGGAGGAGCAAGCTACGACGAAGACCGCGGATAGCTGACCGACCGACCTGGCGCGCGCAAGCCACTCTTGGCGTGCGGACCAAAGGTCTTCGCTTCGCCCGCCGTTGAGCCGTGTTCCGTTGCCGTAGGTTGTTGCCGTTTGCTGACCGCTGATAGCTGACCGCTGATAGCTGACGGCCGTCTCGGGTCAGTGCTGCGTTGCCGGACCGTTGGGCACCAGGCAGAGGAACTCCAGCGGCTCCACCCCGGTGTTGCGGAACTGGTGCACCTCGCGCGGCTCGATGAAGATGGCCGTATCTGGTGCGACGCATGAGACGCCCTGGCTGTGAACGACCTCGCCCGTCCCGCGCACGATGTAGACCTCGTGCTCCCAGTCATGGGTATGCCGGGGCGTGTGTCCGCCCGGTACGACCACGAAGCGGCGCATGGCGAAGTTGGGAGCCCCGCAGCCGGGCTCATCCAGCAGCCACTGGATGGTGACACCCTCGGCCCCTTCAGTCTCAACGTCATCAATCTCGCAAGTCTCGACGTCAACCAGATGCACCGTGCGCCCACCTCCTCGGTTCTGTCAGGACGTCGGTATCTTCCACGCGCCGGGGCGCTGTTCCTCGTACCCGGCAGGTTGTCCAGGCGGGAGGGGCGAAGTGGCCGCCCCCGTTGAGGACCTTGCGCGGAGGCGCACAGATGACGCCCAGGGAGAGCGTGAAGATCGCACTCGAGAGCGGCCGGCCGGAGGGCCTGCCGCCGCACTTCGAGCTGGTGTTCAAGCGCTGCGAGGCGCTGGTGGGCCGCAAGCGCCTGGAGGCGGCCGATCTGGAGGGCATCGGGGGCCCCCGGCGCCAGCGCATGCTCCGCGACAACGCCCGCATGTGGGCGGAGATCTACGAGCGTCTCGACTGGGCCATCTGCACCGGCTTCTGGTCGCTGGAGCTCGAGGACCAGCTCCGCAGCTTCGATTACTTCCGCGAGTACGCCGGCGACCGGCTGATGCTCTCGGCGAGCATCGACGGCACCGTCGCCATCCCCAGCGGCAGCCGGATGCTGGACGCCGCCGTCCGGCTCTTCGACCACCGCCGGGAGGAGCTTGACGCCCGCCACCGGCGCGTGGATGACGCCATCGAGCGCGCCCGGATCTTCGCCGACGCCGGCGTCGAGGTGGTGCTCATGTGCGCCGATTACTGCTTCAATGACGGGCCCTGGCTGTCTCCGGACATGTTCGCGGAGTTCGTGACGCCCTTCCTGGCCCGGCAGGTGGAGGGCTTCCAGGAGCTGGGGCTCTACGCCGCCAAGCACACCGACGGCGACATCATGCCCATCCTCGATCAGCTCGTCTCCACCGGTATCGACGCGCTTCACTCCCTCGACCCCATGGCGGGCGTGGACATCCGCCAGGTGCGGCGCCTCGTCGGCCCTGACCTGTGCCTGATGGGCAACGTCAACTGCGCGCTGGTGCACGCCGGGACGCCCGAGGAGGTGGGGGACAGCTCCCTCTACTGCCTGGAGCATGGCGGGGTGGAGAACGGCGCCTACGTCTTCTGCACCAGCAACTGCATCTTCGAGGGCGTGCCGATGGAGAACTACTTCGCGATGCTGCAGGCCCGCGAGGACTTCGGCCCCCCGGGCGCCAAACACCCCAAGCCGCCTAAAGAGATGCTCTGACTGACTCCCACGCTTGTGGTCGCGAACAACCACTCTTCACTCTCTCCGACAGACCTTGCATCGCCGATGAATTGCCTGCCAGGATGCAATGGAACCACCTGACGGCCAAGGGCGCTGAACTACGTAGGTATCCCGCGGGTAGGATCGGGGGGAACATGCAACAGCGTCTGGGTGGATGAGATGGCATTCGTACTGGCCCTGAGCGTGCTTCTGGCGGTCGGCTTCGCGCTGGCTCGCATCGTCAGGCTGCTGCATCTGCCCTCGGTTACCGGCTACATCCTGGCGGGCATCGCTCTGGGGCCGAGCGGCTTCGGCCTTCTGGGCGCCGACGTGCTGGACACCCGCCTGCAGGTCTTCACTCATATCGCTCTCATGCTGGTGGCCTTCGCGATTGGCGAGCGCTTCGAGCTGCGTGAGCTACGCTCGTCGGGGCGGGCGCTGATTGGGGTAAGCGTGGGGGAGTGCCTGGGCAGCTTCGTGCTGGTCGCGGCGAGCGTGGGGATGACTGCGTATTTCGTGGGTGTGGGTGGCGAGGCGGGCGGGCTGGCTGAGGCGATCACCATCGGAGTGATATGCGCCAGCATCGGCGTGGCCACGGCGCCGGCAGCCACCGTGGCCGTGGTCCGGGAATTGCGTGCGCGCGGCCCGGTGTCGAGCCTGGTCCTGTCGGATCTGGTGGTCAACAACGCGGTGAGGGTCACTGTGTTTGGTGTGGTGGTTGGGGTTGCCCGGATGGTCCTGGGGACTGGCGTGGCGCGCCGAGGGCTCTCGCGACATCCAGGCGCATGGGCACCAGATCGCTGACGATGATATCGGTGGCGCCATGTGCGGCAGCGGCCTGGAGTGTGGTGAGCCCGATGGGCCCCGAGCCCAGCACCACCACGCTGTCACCGCCCGTGACCTGCGCGCGGCGGGCGGCGTACATCCCGACTGCCAGGGGCTCCAGCATGGCCCCCTCGTCCATGGACATCGCGTCCGGAAGGCTGAACAGGAAGTCCGAGGGCCACACCGAGGTCATCGACGCGTCCGAGACCGACGCGGAGAGGGTGGACGAGCAGGAGGCCGTCGGCATGTTCCGCACGGCTATGCACGAGGCAGACTCGCTCGGGTATAAGCTCCACACGGAGATCGAGACCGATGTTGGCATCGCGGAGGGCATCCTGCGCACCGCCCATGACCACAACGCGCGGGCCATAGTTCTTGGTCATCCGCATACCACCGGATCAGGCCGTTCCACGGAGATGGTGGAGAGCCTGGTGGGCGCCGCGGAGTGCCCTGTGGTGGTGGTGAAGTTCGCCGGCCCGCTCGCCGGTGGGCGCATCTTGCTGCCTCTTACCGACGCGCAGGACCTTGACGTCGTTCGGCCGGTCGTGCGCGCGCTGGGGGTCGTCTCCAAGCACACCATCACCCTGCTGAGGCTCATGCCCCCGCAGTGTGATGGAGAGGAGCTGCGGCAGGCCCAAGAGGACGTACGTGGGTGGTGTAGCAATCGGCCGATGGCTGGGAGGCTCAATATCCGTGCGGTTCCGGCCGAGTCCAGGGTCCATCAAATCCTCGAGGCTGCTGTTGACCACGATGTGCTCGTCATGCCCATGCATTCTGTGGGCAGCGTGCGCCAGGCCCTGTTCGGCTCTCTGGCTCGGGAGGTGGCTGAGCAGGTAGATCGGACGGTGCTGCTCGTTCATGGTCCCCCCGACAAGTGCACAGCAGCCGCTGCTGAGTGATACTCCAAACACTCAGCGCCCGCCACGTGCGCATCTCCCTGCTGCACAACTCCGCCAACATCGGCCTGCACGTGCGAGGTGGTGGTCATGGGACTCGCGGGAATGCAGCTGTCTGAAGCCCATTACACCATGACGCAACTCCATCAGCCCCGCCCAGGGTAATGTCGACGGAAGGAGCGAACCTGCTGCGGGCCACGCACATCGCAACTAATCCCAATACTGTTCATTTAGGATGATCTGTGGTATACTTCCGGCGCCGGTCATCCTGTCGCCGGAGGTGGAGTGCAGATGCCGCGGACACCCGCCACGTTGCCGGAGGGAGTTCGGCTCACCGACCACATCAGCCTGGGAGTGATCGCGAGGACCTTCCCCCGCAAGACGGTGGACGAGGTGCTGGAGGAGACCGGCAGAGCCAGCCGGCGGCAGCGGTGCCTGCCCGCCCACGTGATGGTGTATTACTGACTGCTGAAAAAGTGGGGTTGACCGCGGCAGGATTAGAGGTTTTCGAAGCGGAGGTGCAGAAGAGGTATGTAGAGAGTTAGGGTATGTTGTTGGACAAAGGTGATTCACGATGCAGCACCGACC
>JAYENL010000248.1:33403-69040 GCA_034722055.1 Armatimonadota bacterium | reverse complement strand
CAGACGGCACCTCGCGATGACGCCCCTGCGCTTCGCTCACCCTTCGCCTCCATCTGGCTGGGTAGAGGACTTGCACCTCCCGACTGTCGAACATGCCCGGCACACGCGTGGGGGGCGCAGGAGGGACCCCTGCGCCGTTGCCCGCGTTCGCTGCTGAGTCATCGTATGATATAATGCAGCGACCGTCGGCAGCGCAGAGGAGCTGAGAGCATGAGTAACGCGGCGTGGACGCACCTGGACGAGTGCGAGGTCTCGCACTTCGATGACCGCCGCTCCATCGACCTCATCGGCACCGATGCCATCTCCACCACCTCCGGCTTCAACCTCGGCGTGGCGTACTACACCGCCGAGGAGTTCGGCGAGCCCCAGGTCCACGATGATCAGGAGGCCCTCTACGTGGTCTCCGGCGAGGGTGAGCTGCGCGTGGGAGACGAGATTGTCGCTCTCCGGCCGGGGACTGCGGTCTATATCCCTCCGGGCACCGCGCACGGGGGGCGGTGTACCACCGATGAGCCCGTGATGGTCATCTACGCCCACGGCGCAGTTTGACGCTGCCACCCAATCCTGCGAGTGTCCGCCGCATCCGCCGGTGGCAGGACGCGGTTCTGCCCTGGGCCTTGGCGATCCGCTCGTGGAGCCGGGGCCGTCGCCCACGGAGGCATGAACATGCGGGTCCGGGACGATCCGGAGCTCCTCGAACTGATGATGGCCGACATGCAGGAGGCGGATGCTCTGTATCGCCCCACAAACTACTGGGCGGTCTACCAGCGATCGATCCTGCCTGAGGTGCGGGCGCTGGGGCTGCATGACTTCCGCCGGCGCGAGCTGTCAGCGCTGGCCGCCACAGGGGCGACCGATCCGTGGCTGCCCGGCGGGGTAGCCTTCACGCGCCGGGTTCGGAACATGTGCTGGGCCGTCAGGAACCGTACCGGCCTGCGAGTCACGTGGCCCATCACGCTGGCTCGGGCGATTGACGGCATACTGACGCGCCTGCTGCCACTCGATCTGCCCTGGGGGCTCTCGCCACGGCAGTTGCAGCAGTTGGCCGCGGAGAACTGCCGAATCCGGGCCGACGAGGCGGGCGCAAAGCCGCTCAGTGAGTTCGAAGCCTCCCTGGCCGGCAACCCTGACGGGGTGTTCGAGATCGATGGCCGGCCCTACACGATGAAGATGCTGCACTATTACCTGCGCTACGTCGCCTGCTGCCGCCATGTCGATCTGGATGAGGTTCGGGTGTATGTCGAGCTGGGCTGCGGGGCCGGTCGGCAGATCGAGGTCATACGGAAGCTGCACCCGTCCATGGTCTTCCTGGCCTTCGACATTCCGCCTCAGCTCTATGTCGCCCAGCAGTTCCTGCAGGCCGTCTTCGGCGATGATGTGGTCCCGTACCGACAGACGCGTGAGGTCCAGAGCCTTGAGGACCTCAGGGAGCTTGCTGCGGGCCGCATCTTCATACTCCCCACGTGGAAGTTCCCGCTGCTGCGGGACCTGGACATCGACCTGTTCTGGAACGCCGCCAGCTTCCAGGAGATGGAGCCGCACGTGGTGGCGAACTACCTTGGGGTGGTGAATCAGCAGGCGTATCACGTCTTTCTGCATCAGCAGTTCTCCGGCAAGCCGCGCGCCAGCGCGCCCGGTGAGCTCGGAGTCATGGAGCCCGTCACGCTGGAGGACTACCGGGAGGGGCTGAGCAACTTCGAGCTCGTTGACATGCGCCCGTCGTGGGGGCCGCTGGGCGTGGTACGGGAGCAGGACGTCTACCAGGACTCGGTCTGGCGGAGGGTGCGGTCCTCGCGGCCGTGACCGCGAGCGGACGCCATGGCAGGCAGGGACGAGGAGCGCTTCCAGGACAGGCAGCCGCAGCGCAAGCTGCGGGCCACCACCGCCGTCACCCTCATCGGCGGGAGCTCCTACGTGGCCCTGGTGGCCGGGCTGGTGCGCTCCATCATCGTCATGCGGCTCATCGGGCCGCGCGGCCGCGGCATCCAGCGCCTGGCGGGCCTGTACAAGGGCTATCTGTCCAACCTCTCCGTCGGCTGGCGGCACGGGGTCTCCAAGGAGCTGCCGCTGGCCATCGGCGCCGAGGACGCCGGGCGGGCGGCGCAGGTCGAGGACACCGGCTACCTGGCGGTAGGTGTCGTCTCGCTGCTGGCCGGCCTGGGGATGGTGGCCTACGCCCTGTGGCTGTCCCCACATCAGTTCGAGACGCGGGTGGCCCTGGCCATCGGCGGGGGGCTGCTGGCGGCCGAGGAGATGGTGGCGCTCTACTGGTCGGTGCTGCGCTCGTGGGAGTCCTTCGGGACGCTGGCGATCGGAGAGCTGGTGCGCACCTTCGCCCAGCTCGGTCTGATGATCCTCGGGGCCTGGCTGCTGGGCGTCACGGGGGTGATGCTGGGCTGGCTGGCGGCGGCGCTGATCCTGCTGGGCTTCCTGGACCTCGCCTCTCGCATCAGAGTCTCCGCGAAGGTGGACTGGCAGCAGGTCTGGGGGCTGCTGCTGATCGGCTTCCCGGTGGCCCTCATCTCCTTCGCCGACATACTGCTGCGCTCCATCGACGGCGCGGTGCTGGTGCACTTCTACGGCGAGGAGCGGTTCGGCCTCTACACAGTCGCCATGCAGATGGCGGCCTACCTGTTCGCCCTGCCCCAGGCGGCCGGCTTCGTCATCTGGCCCAAGGTTCTCGAGTCCTACGGTGCTGAGGCCGATGGTGAGCGTCGGAGCCGGCGCGTCCTGCTGCCGACCATCGCCCTCGCCTCGGTCATGCCGGTGATCGGCGGCACGGCGTGGCTGCTGATGCCCGCGGCGGTGAACCTGCTGGTCCCCAGATTCGCGCTCTCCGTGCCCGCCGCGCAGGTGCTCAGCCTGGGTGCCACCTTCCTCGCGCTGCCCCTGGCCAGCAACGCGGCGCTGGTGGCAAATGACCGGGAGCCGGTGGTGATCGCCACCAAGATGGCCGGCGCGCTGGTGGCGGGCGGGGGTACGCTGTATCTGGTGACCCATGAAGCCGCGCTGAGCAGCGTTGCTCTGGTCGCCTGCACCGGCTTCACCGTCGCGGCGCTGCTGTCGCTGGCGGTGCAGCTCCAGGAGATCATCGACCGCCGGGAGCAGCTCGTCCGGGAGCTGGCCCTTGCCATCGCCCCCACGGTGTGGGTTGCCGGCGCGCTGGGGGCGGCGGGGCAGCTTGCCGGCGGCCTGCCGGAGGCCTCGGTCCCCGGCGCCCTGCTGCGCGTGCTGGTCTTCCTGGCCCTCGGCTCTCCCTGCCTGCTGTACGCGCATCGCCGCACGGGGATCGGCCGCGAACTGCTGGCCCTTCTGCGCGACCGCTCCCGAAGCTGACCGCCGGCGCCCATCGGCAGCAGGAGGGCTCGAGCCCGGGGACGAATTGTCCGCAGGCTCGCTACTGATAACTTGCGCAAGTGCACGTGTGGTGGCGAGGAGGCCGAGGGGTTCCACCTGAGATGCAAAGCATCTCCGCCAGGACGTAGCTCTACCCAGGGCCTGAACGGCGTGCAGGCGAGGGCGCCTGCACTACTTAACGGCACCTGAGCAGACGCACCACCGTGACGCCGCATGATACGCGAACTTCTGCTACTCACTGCTGGGTCCGACCGGGCCCCTCAGACTCGTAAGGGAGGTCGTCATGAAGCAGGCAAGCGTGGATCTGCTGCGGACGCTTACCGAGACGAACGGCGTTCCGGGCTTCGAGAGCCGCATCGCCGCCATCATGCGCCAGCACCTGGAAGAGATCGCCGAGATCAGCTCCGACAGGCTCGGCAGCCTCATCGCCCGCGTGGATGGCGCCGCCGAGAGGCCCCGCATCATGCTCGCCGGCCACATGGACGAGATCGGCTTCATGGTGAAGCTGATCACCGAGGACGGGTTCGTCAAGTTCTCGCAGTTGGGCGGGTGGTGGGAGCAGGTGCTGCTGGCACAGCGCGTGGTCATCGAGACCTCCAAGGGCCCCGTCAGCGGCCTCATTGGCTCCAAGCCCCCGCATCTGCTCGAGGAGGAGGAGCGCAAGAAGGTCGTCCAGCGCAAGAATATGTTCATCGACGTGGGCGCCAAAGACCGTGAGGACGCCGCCGAGGGCATGGGCATCCGCCCCGGCGACCCCATCGTCCCGGACTCGCCCTTCCAGGTCCTCGCCGACGGCGACCGCCTCATGGCGAAGGGCTGGGACGACCGCGTGGGCGTGGCGCTCGCCATCGAGACCCTCCAGGCGCTGCATGGCAGCGACCATCCCAATACGCTCTTCGGCGTGGGCACGGTGCAGGAGGAGGTGGGGCTGCGCGGTGCGGAGACCTCCGCCGATGCCGTGGACCCGGACGTCGGGATCGTGCTGGAGACCGCCATCGCGGGGGACGTGCCGGGCATCAGCGAGGACGAGTCCGACGTCAAGCTCGGCGAGGGCGTGACCCTCTACATGCTCGAGGGCTCGGCGATCCCCAACCACCGCCTCCGCGACCTCGCCATCGACCTGTGCGAGGAGCGCGGCCTTGAGTACCAGCTCACCGTCCTTGAGCGCGGGGGGACCGATGCCGGCCGCATCCACATGCACTCCGTCGGCGTGCCCAGCCTCGTCCTCGGGGTCCCCACCAGGCACATCCACACCCATGCTGGGATCATCAGCGCCACGGACTATCAGACCACACTGCGGCTGACCTGCGCCTTGTGCGAGACGCTGGATGACGAGACCGTGGCCTCATTGACCGAGTGAGGAGCGTGGCACGATGCGCACGTGTCTTAACACTGCGACGACGCGCGGCCGACCGCTGGAGGATGACATCCGCCTCTGCGGGGAGGTGGGCTTCGAGGGCATCGAAATCGACACCGGCAAGCTCGACGAGTTCCTCGAGGACGGCTCCATCCCTGACCTTCGCGCGCTGCTGGATGAGTCCGGCGTGGACTGCGCCGGGCTCATGGCCTTCGCCTTCCAGCCCTTCAGCGACGCGGCCGGCAAGCAGATCGAGCGCATCTGCACCTACGGGCCGATCTGCCGGGAGCTGGGCGGCGAGGTGCTGCTGAGCTTCATCGCCGAGCAGCCGCCGGAGGAGGTCTCTCGCGATGGGGCGATCCTCCGGGCGGCTGAGGTGGCGCATCACTACGCAGTCGCGGCCGCCGACAGCGGCCTGACGCTGGCTCTGGAGCCCATCGGCGGCCAGCAGTTCATGGGCGGGCCCGAGGACGCGTTGGAGGTCGTGGAGGCCGCCGACCATCCGGGGCTGGGCATCATGGTGGACACCTTTCACTACTACAAGTCAGGCGTGGCCGCGGAGCAGATCGCGGCCATTCCGCGGGACCGGCTGCTGATTGTGCACATCAACGATGCCGAGGACCTGCCCCGCGAGCAGCTCACCGACGCCAACCGCCTCTACCCCGGCCTGGGCGCCATTCCGCTGGACGAGTACCTGGAGGCGCTCCGGGCGGTCGGGTACGACGGCTTCGTCTCCGTGGAGCTGTTCCGGGAGGAGTACTGGAGACAGGACCACGCGCTGGTGGTCCGGAGCTGCATGAGGCACCTGCAGGAGGTGCTCGGTTCGTGACACGAAGAGCGGTGATCGTAGCATGACTCCGGTCAGGATGGGCTTCGTCGGCGCAGGATACATGGGCCAGGTGGCGCATATCGCCAACTACGCGCGGCTGGAGGAGGCCGAGATGCTGGCTCTGGCCGAGCCGCGCGAGGCCCTTCGGCGGCGGGTCGCCGAGCGCTACCGCATGCAGCGGACCTACCGCGACCACCGCGAGCTGGCGGCCGATCCGGATGTGGAGGCGGTCGCCGCCATCATGCACGAGGCTCTGGTCCCCCCGGTCGTGCGGGATCTCCTGCAGGCGGGCAAGCACGTCATCACCGAGAAGCCCATGGGCGTGGCCTCCGATGAGTGCGCGGAGCTGGCGGCCCTGGCGGAGCAGCGGGGCCTGGTGTACCAGGTGGGATACATGAAGCGCCACGACACCGGCATCAGGCTGGCGAAGGGCATCATCGATGAGGCGGTCAGCTCGGGCCGCTACGGGGAGCCGGGCATGGCGCGGGTGTGGAACTTCGGGGGCGAGTGGCAGTATGGCATCGAGGGGCCCATCACCACCGACGAGGAGGTGCCCGAGGACGTCTCGCCGCGGCGGCCATGGCCGGAGTGGATCCCGGAGGACCTGCAGCCGCTCTACGGGCGCGTGCTGAACGTGGACTCGCACGTCACCAACCTGGTGCGCTTCCTCATCGAGCAGGACTACGAGTTCGAGCACGTGGGCTGGCGGGGCATGGATCGCCCGTTCGTGATGCAGGGCTGGTCGGAAGGGCGCGTCAACTGCGTCTTCGAGATCGGCCAGCTTCCGGCGCCTCGGTGGTACGAGGGCGTGCAGCTCTTCTTCGAGCAGGCGGTCGTGCGGATTGAGCCCCCACCGCCGCTGCGCCGGCAGTCGGCCGCGCGGGTGGTCATCGAGGAGATGGGCGATGACCCGCGCGTCCTGGAGCCTGAGGCCCCGCCCGGCTGGGCCTTCGCGGAGCAGGCCAGGCATTTCCTGGCCTCAGTGCGCGGTGAGGAGGAGCCGGTCTCCCCCGCCGCATCGGCTGTCAGAGACGTGGAGCTGGCCGAAACCGCCGTGCGGCTGGTCTGCGCGGAGTAGAGCCATCCCGAATGCGCAGTTCAGGGCGCGCCAGGCGGCTCATCGAAAAGCGCGGCGACCAGCGCGCGTTGGAGCCTGATCAGGTCAGCATTGGAAAGCCGCCCTGTGCGGCCTTCCCGGGAGAAGCTCGTTTTGTTGATAGTCCGCACCTTCGACGGCAGTGCCCAACTGACCCGGCTCAGGCCGTTCTCCGCGCTTGGGTCTATCTGAACCGCGTACGGCCTCGTAATCGCGGCCTCCTGCGTCGTCAGGGGTATGGCCACAACCGTGTTATCCCACTCGAGGACCGGCTGCGAGCCCATGACAACATAGGGCCTCTTGCCCGCCTGCCGAGCGTCTACTGGCAGGCGACGTCCACACTCGCTGCACGTCTGTTCCGGCAGCTCAATGTGATATGGGCTGAAGTGGCCGCAACTGGGGCA
The DNA here is from genome assembly GCA_034722055.1 of Armatimonadota bacterium. Taxonomy (GTDB): domain Bacteria; phylum Armatimonadota; class Zipacnadia; order Zipacnadales; family UBA5352; genus JAYENL01. Next base: position 61,997 of record JAYENL010000248.1, on the reverse strand, counting down.
GGTGATCACGACTGTGGCAGGATCAACGAAGTACACGTCGCCCGCGGTGAAGCTATCCTCAGGTGTCCAGGCCTCCGACATGGCAATCAGATGAAGTCCGGTAGGAGTGCGTCGCGGTCGATGTCTGAGGGGCGTGAGAAGGGCGGTGGAGCTCCTGCGCCGAGGTCCAGCTCTTCCCCGTAGGATGACTCGCGGAATGGGGCACTGGCCTTCGCCTCGCCCACCACTTCATCGAGAGAGGCGTCCCTCCAGCGCCTAACGGTCTGGTCAATGACATCGCGAGCGTGGGATGTGGGATCGACCAACTGCATCTTGTCGGCGACGGCGTGCTGTAGCCTGCACAAGTGCCCGCCGCGGGTTATGTGCCGGACCTCCCGCACGACGCCCCGGGCGGCCAGTCGCTCCATCGCTTCGTACGCGCTGCGACAGAAGGGCCCGTAGTCGTAGTTGATGAATACTGCCCCGGTGAGAGGCCGCCCAGACCGGTGCACGTGTTCCAGCTCAGCGAGGTATAGGAGTTTCATGAGGCGAGTGACCCCAGCCGCACCGTCCACGGCAAGGATGCGGCAGATCGCTACCTCAAGCGGATCATCGATCACGACACCGGACATCGGTTCCACCCCGAGGCCGAGTATACGTCCGACCCTAACAATAAGTATACCTCAAGTCGCATAGTCCAATCAACGGACTCAACACGCCATGCTCATCGATAGCCACGCACATCTTACTGACAGGCGCCTGCGATCCGACCTCGATGAGGTGCTGCGCCGCGCCGAGGAGGCCCAGGTGCAGGCCATCGTCACCGTGGGCACCGACCCGGCGTCGAGCCGCGCTGTCGCCGAGATGACGCGGCAGACACGGAGCGTGGTCGGCACCGTCGGCGTCCATCCCCATGACGCGAAGCTGGTCACCGAGGACGTCCTCGCCGAGATGGCCGAGCTGGCGCAGCAGCCCGGCATCGTGGCCATCGGCGAGACGGGCCTGGACTTCCACCGCGACCTGTCACCGCGCCACCGCCAGGAGATGGCCTTCGTGCAGCAGATCCACCTGGCGTTGGACCTGGACCTGCCGCTGGTGGTGCACAGCCGCGAGGCGCACGAGCGTACCGTCGCGATCCTGGCACGCGAGGGCGGCGGAGAGCTGCGCGGGGTGATGCACTGCTTCTCCGGGGACATGGCGATCGCAGATCGGGTGCTCGACCTGGGACTGCACATCGGCATCGCCGGGCCGGTCACCTACCCTAACGCAGAGACGCTGCGCCAGGTCGCCGGGCACGTCCCGCTGGACCGCCTGCTGGTGGAGACCGACTGCCCCTACCTGGCGCCGCAGAGGTATCGCGGCAAGCGCAACGAGCCCGCCTGGGTCATGTACGTGGCCGAGAGGATCGCCCAGCTTCGCGACCTGAGCTTCGAGGAGCTGGCCAGCGCGACTACCGAGAACGCCCGCGAGCTGTTCAGAATCCCGCTTGCGTAGCAGACATCTCGGCCGTCACTCGATGAAGTAGATCTCTCGCGGGTTGTCGTGCAGCCAGCGGCGGGCGATCTGCAGCGCGCGCGCCTCATCGAAGTCGCCGGCGGCGATGCGCCCAGCCAGGACCTCCGCGAGCAGATCGAGCACGCGCATCAGCACCCCGTAGACGTTCTCGACGGCCCACCAGTAGTCCCCACCCCACGCGATGACGCGGTTGATCGGCAGCATCTCCAGCCACATGTCGTAGGCGTGCCTCGTCAGCCGCGGCGCCAGCAGGTGGCTCCAGCAGGCGTTGAGGTAGATGTTCGGCAGCGTCCGGCAGAGGAAGGCGGCGTCCGCGGGCTGGGGCGTGGCGGCGTGGAAGACGTCGAAGCGTGTGTTGGGGTGGGCCTTCGCCAGCGGGAAGATCAGCGTCGGGCGGATGCTGGTGATGTCCGAGCCCATCCCGGCCCAGACGCCCGTGTGCTGGACCGCCACCAGGTCCAGCTCCCCGCACAGCTCGTAGAGGAAGTCCAGCACGAAGGCGCTCACGATGCGACCGTCATCAGGCTGCGGGTCGCCGGCCATCAGCCGCGGGTAGGCCCACTCGGCGGCCTCGCGATCGCCGGGGACGTACTGGTGGACGTGGCCCTTGACGCCGATCATGCCCTCAGCCTCGCACCGCCGCACGCGCTCCTCGATGATCGCCAGCAGACCGTCGAGGCTGCCGGGAGCTTCGCGATCGTCCTTGGCGCAGGCCTCGATGATGCTCTCACGGGAGCCGCTGCCGATGAAGTCCGGCCCGTGCATGATGGGGCGGAACAGGTCGGTCTGCCACATGGTCCGGTTCTGGTTCAGCACCAGCGTGATGTTGCAGGCCTCTCGCAGGCAGCGCTCGTACAGCCCCGAGCTGTTGTGCTCGCGCATGCGCTCGGTGAGTGGCTCGTAGTTGTCGGCGGTCAGCTCCTCCTCGCCGAAGAAGCGCTTCAGGGCTGCCAGCGGCGGCTGGGCCACCGCTCCAGTGCGCACCAGGTCCAGGTACGGCCCCAGCAGCTCCCACTTGCGGTCGAGGGGCACATCCGGATCGTCGAGCGCGTCGGCCTCCTCAGGCGACATCCCCGCCAGGATCAGGTCCACCCGCAGGTACTGGTGGAAGAGCAGGAAGATGTCCACGTCGCGCTCGACGCGCTTGGGCTCGGGGTGCAGATGCTCATGGGCGTCCACGATGGGCATCTCGCCCATGGCCTCGCGCAGCGCCCGCTTCTGGTCGGGGTCAAAGCTCATCGGTACGCCTCCCTGTCATCACGGCGGCGTCCCATGGACGGCCCGTCCAGAGGGCCGAGTGCGCAGCGCCCGCGCCGAAGCCGCCCGACGTCCCGCGGGGGGACCGTCCTGAGCGGCGAGCGCGTAGCCCTCGTGCCGCAGCCGACCCGCGCCTTCAGTAATGCAGGCGCCCCCGCCTGCATGCCGTTCACCCCTGCGGCAGAAAGGGGAAAAGCCCCCTGAGCCGCTCCTCGTCCGGCACCGCACCGTACTCCGAGATCATCACCGTCTCAGCGGTCTGAACCTCATTCCCGCGCTCCTCGCCGTACCACCTCACAAGGCACTCTCGCGCGTCGTCGGCCAGGTTGCCGAAGCGCTGCGCCAGCCTCTCGCCCAGCCACTGCCTGCGCTCATCCTCCGGCACCGGATCGCTGAAGCGCAGGTTCCACTCGTACATCTGGCTCTCGTGGCAGTGGACCATGTCCACCTTCCGCTCGAAGACCTGGTCTGTGTCGATAGCGATGGTCGGCACGTAGGGCGTGGGGTCGGTGAAGCGGTCGTAGGCGTAGCCCAGCACGGGCGAGCGCTCCATCTCCGGCGTCAGGGGCAGGACGTTGGGGATGGTGCACGCGTGGATGGCGTCCTGCACCAGCACCCCCACCGCGCGGTGGTCGGGATGGTAGTCATTGGGGCGATGGCAGATGACCAGGTCGGGGCGGAACTCCCGGATGGCCTCGATGGCCATCCGGCGGTAGAACAGGTTCGCCACCAGCTCACCGTTGTGGATGTCGAAGACCTCGTACTCGATGTCCGCCACCCGCGCCGTGCACTGGGTCTCCTCATAGCGCCGACGCGCCAGCGGCCCACCACCCATCTCGTGGTGGCCGGTGTCGCCGTTGGTCATGGAGATGAACTTCACCTCGTGCCCGCGGTCGCGGTACATCATCGCCATCCCGCCGCAGCGGAGGTCGCAGTCGTCAGGATGGGCGCCGAAGACGAGAACGCGGATCGGATCGTCAGCCATTGACAGTCACCCCACAAGTGAAAGGGCGCGAATCCGCACCGGCCCGAACGGGGGGGAGATGGGCCAAGTTGCTGGTCGCTTGTCGCTGCCGTTCAGCCGTCGCTTGTAGCTTGCAGCTTGCCGCTTGGGGCTACAGATTCCCCAGCGCCTCGTACATCGCCATGACGTTCTCGGGCGGGACGTCGTGCTGGATGTTGTGCACCTGGCAGAAGACGAAGCCGCCGCCGTCCGCGAACTGCTCCACGCGACGGTGAACCTCCTCTTCGATCTCCTGGGGGGTGCCGCGGGGCAGGACGCGCTGCGTGTCGCAGCCGCCGCCCCAGAAGGTCAGGTCGTCGCCGAACTCCCGCTTGAGCAGGTCGCCATCCATGTTGGCCGCCGACACCTGCACCGGGTTGATGGCGTCCACGCCGATCTCGATGAGGTCCGGCAACAGGTCGCAGATTGACCCACACGAGTGCAGCAGAAGCGGCCGCCCGGAGAGGTCCTTGATCAGCCCCCACAGCCGCGCGTGGTAGGGCTTGACCATCTCCCGGTACAGATCCGGGGAGAGCTGCGGGCCGGTCTGTGCGCCGAGATCGTCGTTGACCTGGATGACGTCCACGTACTCGCCGACGGCCTCGACGTAGCGCTGGACGCGCTCGGTGTAGCAGTCCACCAGCCGGCCCATGAGCTGGTGAGCCAGGGGCTTGTCGGACGCCAGGTCCACCATGAACTTCTCGAAGCCACGCAGGGTCTGGCCGGCCGCGAAGACGTGCACCCACAGGTTCGCCACGATGCAGCGGTCGGTCTCCTCGTGCAGGCAGCGGGCCTTGGCGCGCAGCTCAGGGTAGGTCTCATCCAGGTAATCCGGCCAGTCGAAAGCCCGGAGGTGCTCGATCCCGGCCTCAATATCTCCGGGCCGCTCTGCGTCCGCCAGCGGGGGATTGACGGCGTCGAAGTACCGCCCGTCCTCGGGGCAGAGCGCCGCGGGCGTGCCATCGTCGCGGAGGATGGCCCAGCCGCCGTGCCAATCGGTGATCTCCAGACCCGCCGGGATCTCGCACGGGGAGCCGTCCTGCAGCGTCCACGGCTTCCACTCGCGGGGCTCGATGAGCAGCGGCATGGCGTCGGCGCCGATGGTGTCCAGCACCGGCTCCTCGACCTTGGCGATCATCTGGGTGATGTCGTATATCTGCGTCCGACCGTGGAGGCCCAGGTGAGACCTCAGGCGGTTGTAGGCGATGCCCATGATGCCGGAGGACTCTGAGGCCCCCAGGTCCACGGGCACGCGGTCCGGCTCCTCATGGCGCAGCGCCGCGGCAATCCGCTCGCGGGAGGTCATCTCTCCGTCTCCCATGCCGGTTCACCCCGACGGCAGATAGGGGTCTGCCGCCCGCGACGGACTGAGCCATTTCACCACCACCATGGCGGGACCTTTATCGGCCGCCGAAAACCAACGCAATGCCTTTCCCGAGGCATATGCTCGCACCGAGACGGGGCAGGGAGCGCCCGATGCAGCGCCGGGTCAGGGTCGAGGGAGGATGACGCGGCGGCTCGCGCGAACACAGTGCCGATGCAGTCACTGGCGCTTCGGGAGGCGGATCATGGCGCAGGTCAACTTCGACGCGTGGCCCGGCGACTATCGGGCGGCGGTCTCGCTGACCTACGACGACGGCAATGACACCCAGCTCAACCTCGCCGCGCCGCGGATGGAGGAGCTGGGCTGGCGCGGCACCTTCTACCTCTCCTGCGGCATCGATGACTGGCGGGAGCGGCTGGCGCCGTGGGTATCGGTGCACGAGCGCGGGCACGAGATCGGCAACCACACCATCGGCCACACCTGCTCGCGGAACTTCCAGGACGGGCCGGCCGCCGGCGGCCTGGAGGACATGACCCTCGAGGACATCGAGGCCGACGTGCTGGAGGCCGAGCGGCGGCTGGCTGAGCTGTTCCCGCGCGAGAGCCGCAGCTTCGCCTACCCGTGCTACATGACTCACGTGGGCGCGGGCGAGACGCGCCAGAGCTACGTGCCGGTCATCGCGCGGCACTTCATCGCCGGGCGCGGCTTCGGGGAGTACGCCTTCAGCAACTCGCCGCACAACTGCGACCTGGCCTGCCTGTGGTCCACGCCCATCGAGCACACGCGCGGGGAGGAGATCGTGGGCCTGATGGACCTGAACCTGCGCCGCGGGCGGTGGCTGATCCTGACCATGCACTACATCGGCGGCGCGCGCCTGGGGACGGCGCCCACGGAGTTCGAGAAGATGCTGGACTGGCTGGACCGCCACCGTGACCAGGTGTGGGTCGCGCCCGTGGCAGAGATCGCGCAGTACCTGCGCGATGAGGTGCAGCAGCATCCAGACGGAGGGGCCGCCTGAGGGCGCTGCACAGGAGCGCGCGAAGTCGGCCCGCCGGACAGTACGGGGCCTGCTTCGGCTCCAGCAGATGACGCTGGAGCCTCAGGGCGGCCCCTCCACGGCGGTAGACGGAGGTCGGCGGCCATGCCATCCATAGCCCGCTACATGACACTCGCCTCTGTGCTGGTCGCGTGCGCCGGCGTGATGCCGGCGGACGCTGACGGCTTCCAGCAGCGCTACCTGTGGACGTGGGACCACCGCATGGAGTGGGCCGGGGAGACACCCGGCCGACGGACCATGGGCGGCGGCGGGCGCTACCACAAGACCGCTGAGGAGTACGTGCAGGACTACCAGCGGCTGATCGACTACATGCACCGCGAGACCTCCTTCAACGCCATCATCATCTGGGGCTTCCTGCGCGACAGCCACGGCGGCGTGGACGCGGCCAGGCAGGTCTGCGACTACGCCAACCAGCACGGCATCCGCATCATCCCCGGCGTGGGGACCAGCGGCTATGAGGGCTACTATTTCGAGGGCGACCACCGCTACAACGTGACGACGTGGCTGAAGGAGCATCCGGAGCTGCGCGCGCTCGGCGAGGACGGCAGGCCCCGCAACGCGCTCTGCCCCAGCAAGCCCGAGAACGTGCAGTGGCTCAAGGACGGTTACCGCTGGCTGTCGGAGACCTTCGAGATCGGCGGGGTAAACTTCGAGATCGGCGACTTCTTCGTCTGCCACTGTGAGGACTGCAGGCGGGCGCGGGCCGCTATCCCCGGCGACGCGCCTGACTACTATAAGGACATGGCCATCTCCACTGGGCCGGTCGCCGGCCTGGCCCACGACCTGACGCCGGACGCCTGGCTCAGCTACGCAACGTACACGGGCTTCACGGCTGAGATGGCGGAGAGCCCGCCCGCGTGGGTGGAGCTGGTCCCCGAGGAGATCATCTGCCAGTGGACGCTGACGCGCATGGTCAGCGACGAGGCCTGGCCCGACGGGCTGCGCCCGCCGACAGCCCTCAACACCGGCTACCTGCACTGGGGGAACAAGTCCACCAACTCCGTGCACGGCTTCTTCGTCGGGCACATCCAGGATGTCTGCCGGCGCGCCGATGATGCTGGCTTTCTGGGCCTGGCGACCTACGGCGAGGACCCGGCGTCGATCTTCAGCATGAGGCTCTTCTACGACGCCTGGAGCTACTTCCTCGACCATCCGCAGGCCACGCTGGACGACTACGCGGCCGGGAGCCTGGCGGAGTGGTTCGGCTCGGAGCGGGACGCCCGGGCGCTGCTGCGGATAGCGCTGCGAATCGAGGAACAGGGCGTGACGCGGGCGGCGCTGCCCGATGCGATCGACAGCGCGCAGCAGGCGCGGGCCGCGGCCGCGGGGCCCCAGGCCCGCGAGACGTGGGACGAGTTCATCGCCTTCCTGCAGGAGCGGCTGGGCGAGATGGAGGCTGCCGATCGGCTGATCGAGGACCCTGAGGCCGTGGCTGCGGCCATGCAGGAGGGCTTCCGCCTTCCGCAGGAGAGCGCCACCACGCTGCTGCTGCCGGAGGGGCAGGCCGGGACGCTCCGGATCCTGGCCCGGGTGGAGTACTCCAGGGAGAACGGGCTGCTGCCGGTGATGCGTCTGAGCCTCAACGGCACTACGCTGGGCCCCCAGCAGGCCATCGGGCGGCCGGAGGAGATCGCCACACCCTTCCACGGCGGATACTCGTCGCTGGAGGCATTCGATGAGGCTGCCGGGGCCTGGCGGGTCAAGTACGACACCGACTTCGAGGTGAACGAGCCGGCGGGCCGGAAGTACGATACGCCTGACTACGACCCGGTGTTCTCATTCGACGTGTCGGGCCTGTGGCGCGAGGGGCGGAACGAGCTGCGCATCGAGAACCTCGAGCGGCGCTTCCGCCCCAGCCAGCGCGGAGTGCTGGTGGTGGGGCGGGTGGAGGTGGAGTAGGGTGACATGCGCAATTCCGCGCATATCCAGGACGAGCGTGCTCAGCGCTTGGAGGCCTGGAAGGTGCGCGTGGTGGCTGGTGGAGGGGCCGCCGGGCGCGTAGCGCCCGGTGAGGCCTGTGAGCGTAGCGAGAAGGCCGAAGGTTCCACCCCGGCCCAGAGCGCTATGCCCCAAGGCAGGCGGCACGCTGACGACGGCGCTTGGGCTGCATACCGTGTGGGCCGGGGTGGAACCTGGAAGGTCCTTCGCCCCGCTCCGGACCTCCCACCGCTCGCTTCGCTCGCGGCGGCCCCTCCATGGTGGGCCCGGGCATCTTGTCGGGACGCGGCAGAGCACATGAACTTCTGCGAGTCAGCACCAGATTCCACGCGACTGTTACCGTCATAGCCCGTAGGCCTCCGCCCCGGCCCGGCTATGCTGCCAGTCCTGCAATCTGCCGCGCGTGCCCGCCGTTCAGCCGTTTGCTTGCCGCTTGTAGCTTGCAGCTAATAGCTCCCGTAAGGAGATGATGACGATGGCGGACATTCCGGAGACTCGACGGGCGGTGCTCATTCACGGCGACGGCTCGGTCACCGTCGATGAGATCGAGATGCCCGAGCTGGGGCCCAGGGAGGTCGTGGTGGAGACCGCGGTGAGCCTGATAAGCGCCGGAACCGAGTGCGGGGGCCTGGCGCGGCGGCGGGAGAACCCGACGGATGCCGAGCCGCGCACCACCGGCTACTCGACCGCCGGCACGGTCATCGCGGTGGGAGATGAGGCCGAGGGCTTCGAGGTCGGCCAGCGGGTCATCGGCATGGCCGGAGAGTGCTACAACCACTGCGACTACAACGTGGGCCACCCTATGGTCACGGTGCCCATTCCTGAGGGCGTCAGCTTCGACGATGCAGTCATGGTCTGCCTGGCGGGGACGTCGATGCAGGCGGTGCGGCGGCTGGACCCGGAGCTGGGTGGCTTCTACGCCGTGGTCGGCCAGGGGCTGGTGGGGCAGTTCGCAACGCAGCTCATCGGGCTGTCCGGCGGCCGGGTGGCGGCCGTGGACCTCGATGACCGCAGGCTGGAGGTGGCGGTGGCCCACGGGGCGGAGATCGCCATCAACCCCACGAAGCGGGATCTGAGCGAGGCGCTGGTGGAGTGGGCCGACGGCGTGGGCATCGACGGCTCCCTGCTGGCCTACGGCGGCCGGGGCGACGAGGTCATGCGCCAGCTCGCAGACGCCTCGCTGAAGGCGCCCGACGGGCATCAGGTCGGCGACATGGTGGTGGTCGGCGGCATCACCGCCGAGATCTCCATGCCGGTGGCCTTCGGCAACATGGACATCAGGCCCTCCAGCCGCACCGGCCCCGGCTATCATGATCCCGAGTACCACCTGGGCCAGGACTACCCCCGGGCCTACGTGCGGTGGACGACGCGGCGGAACTTCGTGGAGCTGCTCCGCCGCGTCGCCGACGGCTCCTTCGCGGTCAGCGGCCTCATCAGCCACCGCTTCCCCTTCGAGGACGCGCCGGATGCCTACGACATGATCGTGGAGGGCACGGAGTACAGCCTGGGGGTGCTCCTCACCTACCAGTAGAACAGACCGCGCACTCACGGACAGGGCCCATCCGCTGTCGGATGGGCCCTGTGTTCCCTCTTGCCTCACGCGAGCAACCTGAGGCCATACAGTCTGCCATCACGGATTCCAGCTCTCGCGGAACCGGAACTCGCGCTTGGCATAGGGGGGGTAGGGATAGCCGTTCTTGGATTGCGGGACCGCCTCGGCAGCAACCCACTTCGCGTGGCCGTCCAGCAGACCGTAATTGCAGCCGTCATTATGCTTGTCGGCGTCCCAGGGGTAGTTCTTCGCCCCAGCCTCGTACTCGTTGTACCAGCGCCCATAGTTGTTGCGCTCGTCATCGAAGATGCAGATGACGTAGGCCGGCTCCTTGATATTGGCCAAGGAGTCTCCGTGGAGGAAGGTGTTCCAGCCGTAGTCCACATCGTACTCGTAGTTGCGCTCCCCACCGGACTGGATGGCCACCCGGTAGCCGCTGGGACAGACGAGGATCTGTTCGTTCTTGATGTAGGGCTCCACCTTCAGCCACCAGTAACTGAGTCCATGGGCCGGGTCAAGAAGCTCGGACGGCGGGTTGTAGCCGCCGTAACGGGGCAGCCGCTCGTCGTAGTCTCCGGCGTACATAAGTACGCCAAGCATGATCTGCTTGACATTGCTCAAGCAGCTTGTCTGCCGCGCCTTCTCCCGAGCCCTGGCAAAGACTGGGAAGAGGATCGCAGCCAGGATCGCGATGATCGCGATCACGACGAGCAGCTCGATCAGGGTAAAACCTCGCCGCTTCATGACATGACACCTCCGATATGTGATGCACTCACATGGTGTACTTCTCCGTCTCTCACAGATTTCCTCCTCCGCCTTCGAATTATTGCGCACTGAGACCCGACCCGCACAAACTATACCATTGCGCCGTTCCGGATCGCGGCGGCTCGCCAGACAGGACATGAGGGGGTGGGCGAGGAAGTGACCGGTAGCGCACAGGAGTACAGCGATCGGGTCGGAGGGATCCTGATGCGACCGTCGAGCGACCTGCACAGGCTGCACGAGTTCTACCGCGATCAGCTCCTGGACGACATCGTTCCCTGGTGGATGGAGCACGCCATCGACTGGGACAACGGCGGAATCTGCACCTTCATTGAGGATGACGGGACGGTGGTGAACACCGACAAGTACATGTGGTCGCAACTGAGGGCCCTGCACGTGTGGTCCGCGCTGTATACCCGCATTGATGAGCGCCCCGAGTGGCTGGACGTGGCCCGCAACATATATCACTTCGTGCTGGAGCATGGGCGCGATGAGCAGGGCCGCTGGAACTACTGGGTGACCGCCGAGGGCGAGGTGGTCGAGGGCGCCACCAGCATCTACTCCGACGGCTTCGCCATCATGGGGATGACGGAGTTCGCGAGGGCCACCGGCGAGCAGGAGCCCATCGACGTGGCCCTCCAGACCTACGAGATCGCCCGCGAGCGGCTCGCCGACCCCGGCTCCTACCTCACCGCGCCCTACGAGGTGCCCGCTGGCGCCAAGGCCCACGGGGTGTCGATGATCTTCTCCAACGTGTTCTACGAGCTGGGCCGGTTCCTCGACGATGAGGGGATCATGGACGCCGGCTACGACCACGCGGTGCAGGTGATGGACCACTTCCGGCGCCCGGACAGGATGCTGCTGCTGGAGTACGTCTCCCTGGATGGCGAGGAGCTGGACGGCCCCGAGGGCCGGGTGGTGGTTCCCGGCCACGCCATCGAGTCCATGTGGTTCCAGATGCACATCTTCGACCACCGCGGGGAGCCCGAGCGCATCCGGCAGGCCATTGACTGCGTGCTGTGGCACGTGGGCGCCGCCTGGGACCCGATGTGGGGCGGGCTGGTGCTGGGCCTGCACGCCGACTGGGACGGCGCCCCGGCCTGGGAGCATTACGACAAGAAGTTCTGGTGGGTGCACACCGAGACCCTCTACTCGCTGCTGCTGAGCTACTACCACTGCCGCGAGCAGTGGGCGCTGGACTGGTACGACCGGGTGCACCAGTGGACCTTCGATCACTTCCCGCTCCCCGAGCACGGGGAGTGGTCGATGCGGCTCACCGAGCGCGGGGAGCGGCCCCCGGACCTGCTGAGCCTGCTGCCCATGCCCATCAAGGACCCCTTCCACACCCCGCGGGCGATGATGATGTGCATCGACGTGCTGGAGCGCCTGATCCGCGAGGAGGCCTGAGGGCCGGCGACGATGCCTCACGCAGCACGCCAAGAAAGAAGCCGGCGCCACGGCAGGAGAGGTTGAGAGATGTGACGTCCCGCGAGCGAATCACCGCTGCCATCACCCACCAGGAGGCCGACCGGATCCCCATGCACGACAGCCCGTGGGCCAGCACCATCGAGCGCTGGCGGCGTGAGGGGCTGCCGGAGGACGTCTCCGTGGCGGAGTACTTCGGCTTCGATGCCTGGCGGCGGGTGACCGCCGACCTCTCCCCTCGCTATCCCGCGGAGGTCCTCGAGGAGACCGACGAGTACATCATCTCCACCACCGTGTGGGGGGAGACCAGCCGGCGCTGGAAGCACCGGGCCTCGGTTCCCGAGTTCCTGGACTTCAGGATCAAGGACCGCGCGTCCTGGGAGGAGGCCAGGGAGCGGATGGACACCTCCGAGGACCGCGTGGACTGGCAGATGCTGGAGGAGAATTGGCCGAAGTGGCGGGAGGAGGGGGCGTTCATCGAGTACAGCATCTGGGGGCCCGGCTACGACGTGTGGGGCAACCGGGTGGTGGGCACCGAGCGCTTCCTGATGGCGCTGGTGGAGGACCCCCAGTGGTGCCGGGAGATGCAGGTGTTCGCGGCCGAGCGGGGCGTGTACTTCGGCGAGATGATCCTGGAGCGCGGCTACGACTTCGACGGCATCCGCATCCCCGATGATCTGGGCTACCGCAACGGGCTGCTGATGTCGCCGGAGACCTTCGACGCCACCATCCGGCCGGCCCACGAGATCCTCTGCGACTGGGCGAAGCAGCACAACAAGGTCCGCTGGCTGCACTCGTGCGGGAACGTCATGGCGCTGGTGCCCCGGTTCGTGGACGAGATCGGCTGGAACGTCCTCAACCCCCTGGAGATCAAGGCCGGCATGGACCCCATCGCCCTCAAGGAGCAGTACGGGGGGCGCCTGGCGCTGGACGGGGGCATCGACGTGCGCATGATGCTGGACCCCGACGACATGGAGCGCGAGGTGGCCGGCAAGATACCGGTGCTCAAGGAGGGCGGCGGATACGTCTACCACTCCGACCACTCGGTGCCCGACAACGTGTCATTCGACAGCTACTGCCGGCTGATGGAGCTGGTGCGGGAGTACGGCTCGTACGACTAAGCAACGGCCGGCGGCGTGGGCACACCGCCGCTCCGTACGACCCGATGATCGCCCGGGCTGGACGGGAAGCTGCTGCGTGAGCTCCCGCCAGACTGGTGCCTCGGTGCCGGCCGTCCCTACACTGCACGAGACCCCCTCAGGGAATGAGGACCATGGCCGAGTTCAGCGCCACACAGACCATCGACGATGAGACCTGGAGCGCGCTGTGCGAGCTGCGGGTCGGCGAGCCGGAGGCGATCCTCCGCCACGCACAGGGGCGGCGGCGCAGGGAGCTGACGACGGACGGGAGGCTCGTGATCCTCGCCGCCGACCACGCCGCCCGCATGATCGTGGACGCGCAGGATGAGGACGGCCGCATCGGCGACCGGCGGGAGTACCTCGCGCGCATCTTACGGGTGCTGCAGGGCAGTACTGTGGACGGGGTGATGGGTCCCGCCGACATCATCGAGGAGTTGACGGGCCTCGACCTGTTGATGACCCGCGACGGCGCGCAGAGCGTCCTCGACCATCGCGTCCTGGTGGGCTGCATGAACCGCGGGGGGCTCAGCGGCGCACAGTTCGAGATGGATGACCGCTTCACGGCCTACGACGCCGCGAGGCTGGTCGCAATGAACCTCGACGGTGGCAAGATGATGGTGCGCCTGGACCTGTCAGACCCGCGGTCGCTGGATACGCTGCACGCCTGCTCGCGGGCGGTTGACGGCTGCGTCGAGAACGACCTGGCGGCCTTCGTGGAGGCGTTCATGGTCGAGCGCACCGAGGAGGGCTATCGGACCCTGCGCACGCCGCGGGCGCTCATGCAGGCGGTGTGCGTGGCATCAGCGCTCGGCGACAGCTCCCTGCACACCTGGCTGAAGCTGCCCTACTGCGAGGGTTACGAGCAGGTCGCCGGCGCGACAAGCCTGCCGATTCTCATGCTGGGCGGGGCGGCGCGGGATGATCAGGAGGCGGTGCTGGCGGAGGTCACCACCGGCATGCAGGCGGGGCCGAACGTCCGCGGCTGCCTGGTCGGCCGCAACGTGCTCTTCCCGCGCGAGACGGACCCGGCCGTGATGGCCCGCGCGGTCTGCCACGTCGTGCACGACGACATGGGCGCTGTCTCCGCGATCGAGCGTGCGCATGGCGAATAGCTGCCAGTCGCCAGCTATCAGCAGCCAGCTACCAACTACGACAAACGTCAACGGTGTCGGGCAGGGCTACCCGATCTCCGGACGACAAAGGCACGTGGCACGGCAACGGCCTCCGCGGCCGTTGCCGGTGCCGTGAGTCGTACGGAGGGGCCGCCCGAGCGCAGCGAGGGTGACGCCTGCGCTGTCGTTTGCGCGGGCGTCAGGTTCCACCCCGGCCCTCGAACCTGGAGTCCAGGCGCCCTCGCCTGGACGCCGTCAGCGTCTCTCCACGAACACCGGGCTGGACCACGCGTGCGCGCCGTCGTCCTGCGTGACACGCACCCAGTAGGCGCTGCTGCCCGCCGGGGGCTGGTCGGAGCATGTGAAGGTTACTGACAGGGGCGGCTCGCCCTCGGGGAGGCGCTGGACACAGACGCGCTGCTCGATGCCCCCCGCCTCCACCACCATCGGCTCGCGGCCCAGCGCAGCAGGGTCGCACTCGAAGCTCGCGGGCCCCGACGTGAAGCGCAGGCGCGCGCCCTCAAGCTCGCTGAGCCTCAGCGTCAGCCCGTCCTCGTCGCCGGTGGTGATCGACTCCCACGCCACGTGCGAGTCCGTCACCTCGGTCAGGCCCTCCTGCGGGCCGTCGAAGGCCCAGGCGTGGGCCTGCTCGATGGCCGCGCCTTCCACCTCCAGCCGCCCGTCCCAGTGCGTGGCGCGGTCGCGGCCGAGGATGCGCGCACCGCTCCAGATCACGCGCAGGCGGTCCTCCGACAGCGGGGCGTCGGCGAGCGGGTCGTGGACGTGCACGACCTGAGCGCCTGGCAGGCTGGAGGCCCAGAGCGCGGAAGGCAGGGGCGCGCGGAGGACCTCGACCGCGCGGATCCCGTCGGTCCCGACGATAGCGGCCGTGAGCGTCACCGGCCCGTCGGCGGTCACCTCGCTGCCCATGGGATGTCCGTCGAGCTGCACGCGCATGACGATGCGCTGGCCGGTGGTGGCGTAGCAGCGGCGGCTTCGCAGAGCATCAAAGATGGCGTCGGGCGACAGCTCCTCGGCGATGATACCGGTCAGGCCACCGTAGGCCCCGAACTGCGAGGCGCCCGGATAGCTGGCGCCCGGTCGGCCCTTGTGGCCATCGCTGCCCGCGACCACGCCCACGTGGTGGCCCATCCCCAGGCTCTGGGTCAGCATCCACTCGAACTGCCCCCACGCCGAGTAGATCTCGACCAGCGGGACCACCTGCTCATCGTGCCGGGACAGGTCCGCGCGCCGGCCGCCCACGTGCGGGATGGCGATGGCATCGCGCCCGCGCAGCTCCTCATGGAGCCACTCGATGGGATAGCGATCTGTGTCCACGGTGGCCTTGTCCGGGATCAGGGCGTGGCAGGAGCGAAAGATCGGCTGGTCGGCGCGCAGGTAGTAGACGTTGTGGTCGCCGCCGCCGGCGGTGTTGCCCGACCACTCGTAGCCTAGCAGCGCCACGAAGCGCCCCGGCTGGGTGTACTCCTCCGCCAGCCGCTGCAGCTCCGCCCAGTCCTCGGGAGTGACCTGGAAGTCGTTGCCCTGGTGGCCGACCACGTCCAGCGCCGCGTCATCCCGCGCGAAGCGGTGGTAGTCCTCGGCGGTGTTGGTACCCACCGTCTCCTCTGACTGCCCATGCAGGTCCGCCCACCACACGCGCGTGCACAGCATCTCCTCCGGCGCCATCAGCGGGTTGCTCGTCGCCTCCGCGCCGAGCCTCTCATCGCGCACCACCAGGCGGTGCTCGCCCTCGTCAGCCACCGTGGCCGGGAAGCGGCGCACGCCGGCATCGCCCTCAACGAACGCGTACTGCTCCGGGAGCCCGGCGAAGCCCTGGCCCTCGAAGCGCACGGTACCCTGGTATCCGCGGGCGGGATTGCCCCACTGGTCCTCGGCCTTGACGATGACCTCGATCTCCTCATGGGCGTCGGCGCGAGAGGGCACGATGCACACCAGGCGCTCGGCGGGGCCGGGGCCGATCTCGATCTCCGGCGGGTCCGGCAGCAGGATGAACTCCCCGGTGGCGAAGGGGTTGGCCAGCACCCGCCACTCGAAGGTGTACTCGCAGAAGGTCTGCGCGCGAGAGCCGGGGGAGCCGCCGGAGGTGTCGCCGAAGGTCACCGCGATGACCTCCCCCTCGTGCAGGCCGTCGTCGTAGACATCGATGATCGTGGACTTGCGCCACGGCCGGACGCCACCCTTGATGTCGAAGCGCCCGCGCAGACTGGCGCGACCGTCGGTCTCAAGGCTGCAGAAGTTCGGCGCACGCGGGTGGTCGAACTGCGGCTTTCCCCAGTCGGTGGCGAAGCGCCAGGAGATCATCAGCGTGCCGCCGTCGTCCATGCCGTACTCGCCGACGTGGTAGACCAGCCGCCACGTCCCCCAGCTTCCCGCCACCACCGGCTCCATCGGCTCCAGCTCCGCCCATCCGAAGGCGCGCCTCATCTCCTCGTCGGTCATCGGCCCCTGCGGGGTCGGTCGCAGCTCAGGCATCGTCCGACGCTCCAGTATCGTTGGGATCGCGCACCGGAAAACCCTTCGCGGCGCCGGCGCAGCGAACCTCCGCGGGTGCACTCCATCGCGAGATAGACGAAAACGGCCGCTGAAGCACACATCTCATGTGAGGGGCGACGAAGCCGTGGGGGATGCACCCATGCAGGATTACCTGAGGACTGGCCTGCTCTCGTACTTCCTGCTCCGCGGGATGCTGTCGATGTGTGCCCTCGAGGCGGGCGCTCACCTGCTCTTAGGGCGGCTGTGGCGGCGCGCTGTGTACTGCGGCCCCCGCAAGCTCCCTCACCGCCAGGAGATCGAGTGGGGTGCGCGGTGGGTGTGGGCGGTGATGGGTGGTGCGGGTCTGCTGATTATGGCACTGACAGCGGCCGCCGTGGCCTGGACGCCGTATCCCTTGACTGCCACCCTGCTTGGCTACGTGCTTTACCTCTACCGCTACGTTGTCCTCGGGGTCGATTTCCCCTGGCACTTCGTCGCCATCTCGGCGATCCCGAGAGTCGATCTCTCCTGGCAGTTCGTCTCCATCTCCGCGACCCCAAGATGGCAAGACTTGCCGGACTTCGTCGAGAGGTACGAGAGCAAGCTCAAGTCCAGCCGAGCCCGGTGGTCGAACCTGGTTGGGGTCGCCGTGCTCAGCGGGGTCACAGTCCTCATCGGCTCTCATCTTGCAGTGATTGATCGACGCGCCTACCGCGTGGACCGTTCGGTAGCGCTCAGCCAGGAGCTGCGGCAGGTGGCGGCCCTCGCCGAGGGCCAGCATGTGCACGTGGAGCTTCAGGGCTCGTGGGTGGACGCGGAGCGCAACGAGGTGACCATCTGGATCAGGGAGCCGGCGTCTGACGGGGAGCTGGCGGCGGTAGTGGCGCGAGTGGAGCGGCTCATGGCCGAGGTGCTGCCGGAGGGAGCGTGGTATGTCGAGGCATCTGTGGATGGGGAGCTGAGGCTCACGGACGTGGTGTGGATCGAGCACGCGCCGGCAGGCGAGATGTGCTGATGGCCGAGTGCCGGCGGTTGGGGTATACTAGAAGAGGAACTCCCGAGGCGAGAGAGGGGCACGTGCAGACGTGGCAGTTGAGGTCGCTCTGGCGACACTTGCCGTGGCGCTCTTCCCGGCGATCGGCTGGATCTCACTGCGCTACCTGCGGGCCGCGCCCGACTTCCCGCATAAGCAGGAGATGGTCTGGGGCGCCAAGTGGGGTGGGGTGATCTATGGGCTGCTGGCTGTCCTGCCTGCCACGGCGAGCCTGCTCATGTGGCGACATGAGGTGCCGTGGCATCTGACCGTCCAGTGTGCTGGAGGCGTGCTCACCGGGTTGCTGTTGGCAGCCGGCATCCTCTCCTTCTGGCCGGTCGCAGGCATGGGGTCCGTGTTCTCCGTCGTAGCCAGGCGGCCGGCCGCAGAGAATATGTGCTGGCGACAGCATGTTGAGCGGCTGGAGGAG
The DNA here is from genome assembly GCA_034722055.1 of Armatimonadota bacterium. Taxonomy (GTDB): domain Bacteria; phylum Armatimonadota; class Zipacnadia; order Zipacnadales; family UBA5352; genus JAYENL01. Next base: position 43,975 of record JAYENL010000248.1, on the reverse strand, counting down.
GGACGCGGGAACTGGCTGCACAAGCTGCTCCTCGCCGGCGCGGTTGGTGTCGTCCTCTTCTGGGGATACCTCACCTTCGGCTTGGTCCAGTTGGACATGCTGTTCAGTGCGGCCCGCTGAGGGAATGCCAGCGAGGGCAGCATTCTGGTGCGTCAGTCGATGGGGGCGGACATGAACAAAGGTTCAACGTCACTGAAGGGGGACCTGTGATGCATACAGGTGTCGAAGTTGCGCTCGCGCTGGTCGTTCTCGCGCTGTTCCCGGTGCTGGGGTGGATCTCACTGCGCTACCTGCGGGCCGCGCCCGACTTCCCGCATAAGCAGGAGATGGTCTGGGGCGCCAAGTGGGGCGGGGTGATCTTCGCCCTCGTTGGTGTTCTTCCGCTGATCTCGGGCCTCGTGATGGTGAGCCACCAGCTCCCGTGGAGCATGACAGCCGGCGGCGTAGGGACGGTCCTGTTCTGGACGGTGCTCCTTGCGGAGAGCATTGCATTCTGGCCCGGGATCGGCGCTGGAGTCGCGCTATACGTCATCCAGGCGCGTCGGCGCAACGAGCCATTCTCGTGGCATCAACACATTGCGAAGATGGAGGAGGGACGGGGGAAGTGGTGGCACCGGTGCTGCCCACGCTGGTCGGCGCCGGGGTGGTGCTGGCGATCATCCGCGAGCGCCCCGCGCGCGGCGAGGAGGCCTTCGAAGGCCTGTCGCTGGTGGGACTGGGCCGCGATCTGAAGCTGCTGGTGGTGCTCAGCGCCATCTTCGCTCTGGGCGCCTTCAGCTACTCCTTCCTGATCGTGCACGCGGAGGCGCTCGGCTACCAGCGGGAGTTCATCCCGGCGCTGTATCTGCTCTTCACGGTGGCGGCGTCGGCGCTGTCCTACCACTTCGGCCTGCTGGCCGACCGCTGGGGCCGCAGGCCGGTGCTGGCGATCGCGTACGGGCTGTGGGCGCTGGTCTGCCTGAGCTGCATCTATCTGCGCAGCGAGGCGCTGCTGCCGCTGGTCTTCCTGCTGTTCGGCTCGCACAAGGCCGCGCTGGAGCCCACGCAGAAGGCCATCGTGGCGGAGTTCGCGCCGGAGGGCCTGCGCGGGAGCATCCTCGGCGGCTTCAACATGGTGGTGGGGCTGTGCGCCCTGCCGGCGTCGCTGGTGGCGGGAGTGCTGTGGGACCGCGTGAGCGCCACCGCGCCGATCTGGCTGGGGCTGGCGCTGACCGTGGCCGCCATGGGCCTGCTGTCGCTTCTCAGGGAGCCGGAGGGCGACTGAGCGGCAGCATCCAAACCCGTGCGCCTATCCTCTCTATTGATGCCGGCGGTACCGGTGGAGGGGCCGCCTGAGGGCGCTCCGCAGGAGCGCACGAAGCGAACGGCCGGGCCGGCTTCGGCTCCATCAAACAACGCTGCAGCCTCAGACGGCCCCTCCGCACCACCACCTGCATTCCGACAGTCTGCTCCGCGGCGCCCCAGCTGGCCACACGCATTTGGGTGGTGCCGCGACTGAGCGGCGCTCGACGGGGTGGAGGACGACCAGCAGCCGCCGGGCAGGCAGGGCTGCCCGGCGCTCCGTACGGCGAACAGCGATGGCGGCCGTTAGCGTTAGCAGTTATCGTCATCGGCCCGCCGCCGGCTCTGCTGCGCCGCCCCACCTTCACTCTCATCGTCCTGCGCGGCCTCCAGCCGCGCGAGCTGCGCCTCGATGTGCTCCAGGCGGTCCTCAACGCCGCGCGGGCCGAAGGCCAGCCGCAGGCCCCACGAGATGGTCGCCACAATCGCGACAATGAACGCGATGAAGGCCAGCAGCAAGGTGGCGAGCATGAGAACCGCGACGACATTCACCGTGCCCCTCCCCACCTCGATACTTCGCAGGTCCAATGCGCTCGCCGCGAAGTACGCCCCGAAGATGCCGACAAAGAGAACGACGAACGCCGCCCAGGACAGCAGCATCACATTGCGCAGATGCGCGCTCCGCCGCCGCTCCGCATCAACGACCGCTCGCAATCCCTCGCGGTCTGCCTCGCGTACCGCGCCCTCTCGCAGCCCGTTCTCCTCCAGCAGTCTCCGCGACAGCTCCTCACGCTCACTCATCGCTCCTCACTCTCCATAGCCTCTCGCAGCGCGCGTTTCGCGTACTGCAGCCGGGAGCGCACCGTGCCTACGCTGCAGCCGACAACCTGCGCGATCTCCTCGTATGGTAGGCCCTCCATGTATCGCAGGATCAGCGCCTCAGCGTGCGCGGGGCTGATCTCGTCGAGGCCGCGGTGCACCTGCGCGGCCTGTTCTGCGCGAATCTCCAGCGCATCGTCATCGTCCTCCGGCACGTCCTCCAGCACATTGCTGGACACATAGTCGAGGCGCGAGCGCTCCTCTCGGCGCAGCGCATTGAGGGCCTTGTTCCGCGCGATCCCATACAGCCACGCCTTCAGCCGCGCGGGCTCCTCGAGCCGCCGCAGACCCCGATACGCCGCCAGCCACGCCTCCTGCACCACGTCATCGGCGGTGGCGCGATCGCCCGCGAGTCGCCGCACGTAGTGCAGCAGCCTGCTGTGATAGCGCTCGGCCAGGCGCATGAATGCCTCGTCGTCGCCAAGCTGCGCGCGGACAACGTCCCCTTGCTCGCGTATCTGCTCAAGGCGCGACATCGCGACCCTCCACTCTCTGTGTAACCGCCTGGCCGCCGGAGTTCAACGTACTGGCGGGGTGCCGTCCGGCTCCCGCCGTCGCGGTGGGGTGCGGCCTCAGATTGTCGGTCGCAGGTGGGGCGCCCGCAACCCAGGTAGGTACTGGCGCGCGGGCGCCCTCGCCCGCGCGCCTTTCCTGACCGAGGTGGCTCAAGGGTCGAGTGGCGCTTCGCGCCACAAGCCGGCGAGGGCGCCGGCTTCCCAGAGCGAGATAGCGGTTCGTACCGGGGCGCGCGCCCGGCTGTGGCTGGCGGGACAGGCGCGGCAGCGCCTCCGGGCGATGGCAGGCTGGAAGCCTGCTCCACCTATCTCTGCGGCTGCCGGGGCGCGGGCGGCCTCGCCCGCGCGTTCTACGACACTTGGAATTCGCACCCTCGCGGCGCCCGGCGTAGCCTTCGCCGAACGCGTACGCTATACTTCACCGACCATGGGCCTGATCCGGTTGGTGCGTCGGTGGATGACCGTGGCGGTCATTCTGCTCGCCTGCACGCTCCCTGCGGTCGGCGACCTGGAGGAGGGCATCGGCCGCGTCATGGCCGAGGCCTTCATCGCCCAGCGCGGGCGGATGAGCCAGCCGATCATTGACGAGTGGGTCGCCACCGTCGGCGAGGACCTGCTGGAGTACTGCCCTCGCCGCGACCTGCACTATCGCTTCATCGTCCTCGACAGCCCCGAGGCCAATGGGTTCGCGCTGCCCGGCGGCTGGGTGTTCGTCACCGCCGGGCTGCTCGAGAGCCTGCAGTCCGAGGATGAGCTGGCGGCGGTCCTCGGCCACGAGCTGGCGCACCTGGTGGACCGCGACTTCCAGCGCCACGTCAAGCGGGCCGCGCTCTTCTACGGCCTCGCCGAGCTGCTGCGCAGCAACGACCGGGGTGACTGGGTCCCGCTGCTGCAGGCCGTCCAGCTCGTCAACACCCTCCGTCACAGCCGCAGGCAGGAGGCGCAGGCCGACCACGTGGCCGCCACCATCGCCTGGCGGGCCGGCTACGACGCCCGCGCCATGACCAGCTTCCTCGGCCACCAGGCAGCCTGGTCCTACCTGCAGACGGTCTTCGCCACCCACCCCCACCCTGCGAAGCGAGCCGAGCGTGTCGAGACACACGTGGCGGAGCTGCGGGCCGATGATCCCCAAGGCGCCGTGGCGATCGCGAGGTCCCTGGCCGCACGTGGCCGGCTGGCGGCCGCCGCAAGGTTCCTGCAGGAGCCCCTCCCCGGCGCGGAGGAGCAGCGGCGCGAGCTGCTGATGCACCTGCGGCCGCCAGCGCCGGACGGTCGTGCTGGCCCTTCACGCACGGTGGGACTTGCTCCGCAGGCGCGCCAGGAGCTTCAGGCCGCCGCGGACGCCCTGGCGCGGGCGCGCGAGGCATCGGAGGAGGCCCGCTCCCGCGCCTGGCGCCGCCTGAAGGCCATGCACCGCGACGCTGACGTCAACCGGGCGCTGATGGTGGCGCAGGCGCTCGACCCGGAGGTCCGCGACGTGAAGTATCTGGCGCTGCTGGCACAGGCCGCCGACCTCATGCTGCGCGCCATGCGGGGCGGGAACCTGGTCGCCAGGACGCTCAACATGCGCGAAACCACGCTGCGGCGCGCCCGCCGCACGGCCTCCGAGCTGGCGGTCATGGCCGTCGCCGCCGAGGACGACGCAACGCTGGCAGGCGCCGCCGACGAGACTGTGACAGTGGGAGCGGACCCGACCGCGCATGCGGCGAGCGTGGTGGAGGAGGCGGGGCGGCTGGCCGGCGCCTACCACGACGCGGCGCGGATGGTGGCGCCCATCCTGCTGGAGCTGGCGGCCGCCGGCGAGCGTGACCCGCTGGGGAAGCTAGTCTTCAGCCGCTTCCTCGTGCGGCAGGCGCAGGTGACGGGCCTGGACGAGCGACTCGATGACCTCGACGCCCGGGCGGAGGCCGCAGCATCAGAGCAGTGGCGGTGTGCCGTGGATACCACGCGGCTGGCGCTGACCGCCGTGGGCCTGCAGGCGGACCCCGCGCTCCGCGAGGCGCTAACGCGCATCACGGCCCGGCGGGCGAGGGCTGAGCCCGCGGAGGTGCAGGGAGCCTGGCGGGAGCATGGCGGGCTGGGAGAGGCCGCGGTGGCTCTCATCAACCAGCGCCTGGAGCCGGATCCTGAGGTATTCGGCACGGACCTGCGTGCCTGTTACATCATGCTACGGTTAAATCTTGTTGAAGGAAAGGAGCAAGTGGACTGGAAAGCGAAGAACCGTAAGGACAATGGGAGGGAGGATACGGGTGCGGTACGCGGTGCTGTCGGACATCCACAGTAACCTCGTCGCCCTGGAGGCCGTCCTCGCGGATCTCGCCGAGGAGGCCATTGACCGCTACCTGTGCCTCGGGGACATCGTGGGGTACGGCGCCCGGCCGAATCAGTGCTGCGATCTGATCCGGGAGCTCGACGCCGTGTCTATCCGGGGCAACCACGACGAGGCGGCGGTGGACCCGGCCAAGGCGGAATGGTTCACGGCCCCGGCGCGGGCGTGCATCCTGTGGACCACCGAGCAGCTCCGCGAGGACAACATGGAGTTTCTCCGCGCTCTACCCACGCTGCGTGTTGTGGACGACGACATCACCATCTGCCACGGCTCCGTCCCCGATCCCGACCACTACACCGTCACGCCTCTGGACGCCCTGATGAGCCTCCGGGCCATGGAGACGCCCATCGCATTCTTCGGGCATACGCACTACTCGGAGTGGTTCGTCTGGGGCCAAGGCAACGAGCTGCCCGAGGAGTTCCCCATCCCGTCAGGAGGAAGCCTGCACATCCGCAACGATCACGTCTACCTCATCAATCCCGGCGCCGTCGGCCAGCCCCGGGATGGGAACGAGATGGCCAGCTACGCCATCTTCGACGACGAGACCGGCGACGTGGTAATCAAGCGCGTGGCCTACGACATCGCCACGGCGGCGCAGCAGATGAGAGAGGCGGGCCTGCCGGAGGCTATGTACGCACGGCTGTGGCTGGGCGTGTGACGTTGCGCTCAGTTGCGCAAGGGGTATACTTAATGTAAGTGGCCCTGTTCGACCCATGCGGTAATCCAGAGAGGTGAGTCGGATGCCGCTCGAGGACAAGCAAGCCAGGCTGCGGATAATGCGGGAGATCTCCAAGTACGACATGGACACGTCGCTGATGAGGGTGAGGGTGATCAACTCGGTGGTCTACATCGACGGGCGCGTCAGCCCCATGCGCACCCCCAGCGCTCCGGAGGACCTGAGGAAGGTCTTCGACAAGCTGGAGGAGACCTTCCTGATGATGTCCGACATCAACGACGTCGTCATCGACGTGGCGTTCGACCGGACCTGAGATCGACGACCAGCGTGCGGTCGGCGTGGTAGTAGGCCAGCCCGGGGCGCCCTCCGCGCGGCTTGTTCACGTTCTTGGCCAGCGTGCAGTCCACCTCCACCTTGCTGTCACGGCGGCGGCTGCTGAGGGCCGCCGCCAGCCTGGCCGCCTCCTCAACGCTTGACTGGGGCAGCTCCTCAGGCCGGGAGTCGCTGCGCAGCACCACGTGGGGGCCAGCCGCATCCTTGACGTGAAACCACAGGTCATCGGGGTTCGCGGCACACAGCACCTCGTCGTTCTCCATTCCGCTCTTGCCGTAGAGCAGCGGTATCCCGTCCGAGGTTCGCGTCGTGCGCGGCCCGCGCCGCCGCTGCTCGGGGCGGGCGCGCTCACCCTTCCGCGGCGCCAGGTAGTCCTCCTCGATGAGCTCCTCCTCGATCAGTTCCAGGTCCGCCAGCTCCTCCGCCACCTCGATCTGCGTGTGCACCTGGCGCAGATACCTCAGCTCATGGCGGGCCGCCGCCAGCAGCTTGGGGGCTACCTCCGTCAGCCGCTCGGCCTTCTTGTAGCGCCGGAAGTAGGCCTGGGCGTTCTCCACCGGCGTCCGACCCGGGTCCAGCGGGATCGTCAGCTCACCCTCGCCGTCGAATCTGGGCAGCGCGACCTCCTCAGCTCCCTCGGGCACCCGGTGCTGGTAGGTCATCAGCAGCTCCCCCCGCTCGCGATGGAGCTGTGCCTCCTTGGCCCGCTCGACGGCTTCCCTGCGTCTCTCGAGGGTTCGCCCCACCTTGGATTCGGCGTCCCGGACCGCCGCCAGCAGCCGCTCGCGAAGCTGCCGGATGCGCTGGCGGCCGGCGATCTGCGACTGCAGGTCCTCCACTGCCGCGCTCAGCGACTCCACGGGCTCGTGGCGTCGCCCGGGGAGGTGCCGCAGCTCGATGGGGTAGGCGAACTCGCCGTGCTCTCCGCTCTCGTCGAAGTAGATCCAGGCCCCGCCGGGAGCGGCGGCCCGCTCGGGGATGGCGTGAAGCTGCTCCGCCACTGTCTCGGACCAGCCGTCGGGCAGATCGCGCAGCGCCGACTCCGGGTCCAGCCCCGCCCGGGCGCAGACCTCTCGGAGGAAGAGGTCGCTGCCGCCGTGGAAGGTGGAGCGCAGCCACCTGCCCAGCGGCTGGTCGGCCACCGCCCGGGCGCTCTCAGCCATCTCCTCGGGATCCGCCTCCCAAGGCGGGACGCGACCGAACTCCGGCGGCGGCACGTAGGCCAGGCCGGGGAGCGTCTGGCGGTAGCGGTTCACGCGCTCGGTGACGTGCTTCCCGGCCTCCACGATGCGCTCGTCCTCGTCGATAAGCACCAGGTTGCTGTGCCGGCCCATGAGCTCCGCCACCAGCGTCCGTCGCGACTGGGGCCCGAGCTGCTCGCAGTTGGACACCTCCACGCGGACCAGGCGATCGAAGTCCACCTGCCGGATGGCCTCGATGCGCGCGCCGCGGAGCTGGCGGCGCAGCGTGCTGCCGAAGCGCTGGTCCTGCAGGCCCGGCTGCGGCATCTCCCGCGCCAGGTGCAGCCGGCCGAACTCCGCCGACCAGTCGATCACCAGGCACGCCCACGGCCCCGCCCGGCCCAGCTCCAGGGCCACCAGATGGTGGCGCGGCTGGACGATGCGCCGGATGACGAGGCCCGAGGCGTACTCCCGAGCCTCCGCCACCAGTCCGGCCAGGCAGGTGCTGTCCACGATCACGATGGGGCTACTCCTCCCCGCGGTCGGCGACCGCGGCCTCGACACGCATCAGCTTGGCGCCGGCCTCAGCGACGACCTGGCCCGCAGCGTCCACTATCTTCGCCTCAGCGACATACAGCGGCGGCCGCGAGCGCACCAGCCGGGCTCGCACCTGCAGGGGCTCGCCCACCTTCACGGGCCGCCGATAGCGCACGGTCAGCTCGGCGGTGGCCACCGGCTCGCCGTTGTGGCTGAGCATGTGATTCATGGCCTCGTCCAGCAGCGTGGCGAGGATGCCGCCGTGGACGATGCCCTTCCACCCCTGGTGGAAGCGCTCGGGGGTGAAATCGCAGACGTAGTCGTCGCCCTCATGGCGGAACTGCAGGTGCAGGCCGCGGGGGTTGTCCTCCCCGCAGGCCACGCACCAGTTGTCGTCGCTCCACGTGACCTCTGACATTTGCATCAACTACCGCAGGCTGGAGGCACGTGCCACGAATCGCAGGCTGCAAGCCTGCGCCACGGACCCCAGGCTGGAAGTGGGGCGACGACGGCCTCAACGGTGGGCCGGGGCATGTACCCGCCTCTCCAGACAGATGGCCTCAACGGCGGGCGGGCTGGGCAGCCCGCGGAGACCAGAGGTCTCACGGAGACCTCCGGTCTCAACGGCATGAACGTCGGGCCGGACAGTGGTCCGGCCCCTCCAAATCAGCAGCCGGCAACCAGTCATCAGCGACCAGCAACAACCTACGACCGGGCGGGAACGGCAGCCTCCCCCGGCGACCGCTCCGCGGCCGCCACCCCCTTGAGATGCAAAGCATCTCCATGAGACCGAAGGCCTCCGGGGGAACGGCGGGCCGTTCGGAGGGACGGGTCTTCCGTGAGACCGAAGGTCTCCTATGCTTCGCATCTCACGGAGACCTTCGGTCTCACGCCGTTTGCCGTCGCCAGCAACGACCTACCAGCTGCCACGAACGGCGGCAACGACCGGGCGGGCTAGGCAGCCCGCGGAGACCAGAGGTCTCACGGAGACCTCCGGTCTCAACGGCATGAACGGCGGGCCGGACAGTGGTCCGGCCCCTCCATACGGCCTTACCTTTACCCACAAGTTGCGGAGGGCTGTTGGCCGTGGAGGGGCCGCCTGAGGGCGCTCCTCAGGAGCGCGCGAAGTCGGCCCGCTGCAGGCCTGTGAACGTCGTCGCTGCCCGTCTCTGCCGTGGTCTGCCGTTGTCTGCCTTTGTCTGTCGTTATCTGACGTTATCTGCCTTTGTCTGCCTGCGTCTGCCGTTATCTGACGTTACCTGACGTTGTCTGCCTTTATCTGCCGTTATCTGACGTTATCTGCCTTTGTCTGCCGTTATCTGACGTTACCTGCCTTTGTCTGCCGTTATCTGGCGTTACCTGGCGTTACGCCCACCGCAGCCAGCGCTCGGCCTCCCGCAGGCACTCGTGGAAGTCGTCCACCTGCACCCGGCCCTCCGGGACGGAGGCGAAGAACCTGCGCCCGTAGCGGCGGGTGAGCAGCCGGTTGTCGAGCACGAAGACCACGCCCTGGTCGGTGGTGGCGCGCACCAGCCGGCCGATGCCCTGCTTGAAGCCCAGGATGGCCTCCGGGATGTAGTAGTCGTGTCCCCCGTCGCGCCCGCGGCTGGCGGCCAGCTCGCAGCGCGCCTGGACGATGGGATCGGTGGGCACCGCGAAGGGGAGCTTGGTGATCACCACGCAGCGCAGCGCCTGTCCCGGCACGTCCACGCCCTCCCAGAAGCTCTTCAGGCCGAAGAGGACGGTGTTGTCACGCTCGCGGAGCTGTGCCAGCAGCCAGGACCGCGGCCCGGACCAGTACTGGCAGATGGGTGAGACGCCCATCTGCGCCATCCGCTCCCGGGTCTGCTCGAAGACGCGCTCCATCTGCCGCCGGGAGGTGAACAGCAGCAGGACCCCGCCCCCAGCCACCTCGACGATGTCAAGCAGAGCGCGCTCCAGGGCCTCGCGGCGGCCCTCCTCGCCCCGGGTGGGGATGTCCGTGGGCACACACATCAGAAGCTGGTCCGGGTAGGAGAACGGCGAGGCGACCATCCTCTCGCGCACCGGCGCCGCCTCGTCATCCAGCCCCAGCCGCTGGCGCATGTAGTCGAAGCGCTGCTCCACCGTGAGCGTCGCGGAGGTCATGACGACGGCCTCACGCTTCGAGTACACGGCCTTCTGCAGCGCCGGGCCGACGTCGATGGGCGCCGCGGCCAGCCGCCACAGCTCCCCCCACCGCCGCTGCACCGTCTCCGCCCACAGCACGTGTCCGGCGCCGGGGTCGTCGTCCATGACCGTGCCGACGGCCGCGTTCAGCTCGCCCACTGCCACCCGCGCGCCCGCGGCCTCCAGTGACAGGTCGCTCTCCGGCGTCCCCCGCTCGGAGCCCTCCGCCAGCGTCTCCGCGATCTCCCCCAGGGCGTCCTCGGCGTCGGAGAGCACGTCCTGCAGCCGGGCCACCGCCTCGCCGACGCTCTGCCACTCCGCCGCGGCGTAGACCTCAGCGCCCAGGCGCACCCTGGCCCTGCCCGCCCCGGCCTCGGGGTCCAGTGCCACGCACAGGTCGATGACCGCCGCCTGCATCTCCTCGGCACAGTCGTTGAGGCTCTCCACCGCGGCGGTCAGACGGCGGCGCGGCTCGGCCACCTGCTCGGCGATGCCCGGATGTGCCTCGGAGGCCCACGCTGCCAGGTTGTCGAGCAGCCCGCGCCGGCGGCCATCGCCCCCCAGGGTCCGCCGCAGCTCCGAGAAGCTGAAGTTCGAGACCTCGTAGCCGAGCTGATCGGTGGCCACCGACTCCAGGTTGTGAGCCTCGTCGAAGATGACGCGACTTGACGTGGGAAGGACCTCGACCTGTGT
>JAYENL010000248.1:0-33393 GCA_034722055.1 Armatimonadota bacterium | reverse complement strand
TCCGCCAGCGTCAGGGCGTGGTTGGAGACCACGATGTCGGCGTTGCGGGCCAGGGCCCTGGCCACGCGCACCGGGCAGCGGCGGGCATGGGGGCAGCCCGGGCCCAGGCACAGGGCGCGCTCGGAGCGCACCCGGTCGATCAGCCGGCGCAGGCCGCTGAAGACGCGCGTGGCCTCGGAGGGGATCACGTCGAGGTCGCAGCCGGGGCTCTCGGACAGCCAGGAGACCAGATATGCAGCGGCCTTGCGATCCTCGGGCATCATCGAGCCCAGCACGTCGCGAACGGTGCTCACAAACCGTCGAGCGCAGACGTAGTTGCTCCGGCCCTTCAGCAGCGCGGAGTGGAAGGGCACCGCAAGAGCCTCGCGCAACAGCGGCAGGTCCTTGTCGATGAGCTGCTCCTGCAGGTTCTTGGTATTGGTGGAGACCACGACCGGCTCAGCGTTGGCCCGCGACCACAGGATGGCGGGCACCAGGTAGGCCAGGGACTTGCCCACACCGGTGCCGGCCTCCACCATCAGCACGCCTCCGTCCCGGAGCGCGCCCGCCACCGCCTCGGCCATCTCCACCTGCCCGGAGCGCTGCTCATAGCCCTCCAGGACCTGCGCCACAGGACCTTCCGGCCCAAGCAAGTCCCCGGACAGCTCCTCCAGGGGCCGCTCCAGCTCGACCGTCTCGCGCTTGCGCGTGGCGGGGACCTTCGGCCGCCCGGCCATGAGAACGTCGAGGGCGCCGGCGTCCAGGGGCGGGACGGAGATGTCGTCCCATGGCAGCCAGGCGAAGTCGGCGTCGCCGGCGATCAGCTCCCGCACCAGCGCCAGCGCGGGCACCGACATCTCAGCCAGCCGGCGGGGAAGCGCCCGGGACACCTCCCGGCACAGCTCGGCGCCGACCTCCGGCTCCGTGATGACATGCTGCGTCTGCGCCGAGGCCACGCCGAGACTGTGGGCGACGGCCGGGAGCGAGTAGTCGCGGAGCGTCGGAAGCGCGATGAGGCCGGCCGCCATGATGTCCCGCAGCCGCGTCCGGGTGCCGGCGGCGGCCTCTGTCACATCAGGCCGCGACAGCAGCGCCGCCAGTAGCCGGCAGTCCCAGGACAGGATGCGCTCGGCGTCCAGGCTCTCCACCAGGTCCAGCAGGCGGGCGTCGATCTCCCCTGGCCTTGCGGTGGCCGGCCAGGAGGTCTCCGCATCCACGGCCCCGATCGCCCGTATACGGGTGCCGGTTCCGTCCGAGCACAGGTGCACGAAGGCCTGGCCCTGATCTATGGAGGTCATCGTCACTCACCCCCGGCGGGCATCAAAGAAGACGGCAGCCCAGGACCGGGCTGCCGGTATAGAGAATCGCTGTGCTCGCCGTGATGCGCCTACGTCCTGCTTGCGGCCTCGATGGTGTCCAGGGTCGCCGGCGCGTCCTCGTCGCAGATAGCCTCCTCGATCATCTCCACAGCCGTTAGCAGCAGGTCCTCACCCCACGAGTCTCGCTTGAGCCCCTCCAGCTCGTCGCACTTCTCCGCCACGTTTCCACTGGTCTTCCGAATGTACTTGGCCTTCACGATGGTCATGTGCTCGCGGGCGCCGTGGCTGTTGTAGCTCTCCTTGTTGAGGGTGCCCACGATCATCAGGCGAGTGCCCGCATTGACGTTCTCCATGACCCACTCGCCCAGCTCCTGCCAGGCATCGACCAGGAACAGGTCCGACACCGGCTCCCCACTTGCCCGCAGGAACGGACGGTCCACCTCAAAGCTGAATTCTGCTTTGATCTGGCCGGAAGACTTCTGCCTCAGGGCCGGCTCGCGCGTTGAGAAGCCCGTGAGTGCAACGAAGTTCAAGTCGGCCAACACACACACCTCCCGCCTCCGCACGACCGGCCCAGCTCCGCAACCAAGGGGGAAAGGTCCTCCGCCAGGTCCGCCGCACCGGAGCGATACTGCCCTATTACGCAGCCCCTCCGCGGGCCACGCCCCATACTCTCTCGTACTATACCGCGCGCGTCACGCTATGTCAAGCGCGTGACGCGGCCCGGGCGAATCCCCACTTCTCTGCAAGTACAGGGGACTGCACGCCTTGGACGCGACTCGCTGGAGCAGCTTTCTGCAGATTCCCTCCCTCCACTCTGCCGTTCTGTCAATTGTAAACATGTTCGTACAGCGCGCTGGCCTGCCGAGTCAGCCCCAGCGCGGTGCAGCGTGACCGCGTGGGCGTCAGCCCTCGTCCAGCAACTCGCGGTAGATGGCCTCGGCCGTCTCGGCCATGCGCTCAATGGTGAACATGCGGCGGGCGCGCTCGCCGCCACGTTCCCCCATGCGGGAGGCCAGCGCCGGGTCTGCGAGGATCGTGGCGATGGCCTCGGCCAGGCCCTCAGCGTCAGCCACCGGGGCCAGCAGGCCGGTCTCGCCATCCACGATGACCTCACGGATGCCGGGTGCATTGCTACCCACCACAGCCCTGTCCATCAGCCCCGCCTCGATGAGCACGATCCCCAACCCCTCCTTCGCCACCGAGGGAAGCACCACCACGTCCATGGCCCGCATCACCGCCGGCGCGTCCCCCCGATAGCCCAGCAGCCGCACCGCCTCACCCACGTCCAGAGCCTGGGCGTGGTCCCGCAGTGCCTGCGCGTCATCCCCCTCGCCCACAAGCAGGCAGATGAGGTCCGGGTAGCGCTCCCGGAGGATGGCGGTGGCTTCGATGAGGTAGCGCTGGCCCTTCTTCGGGGACAGATGCGCCACCTCACCGATGACCGGCACGTCGGGGGGCAGGCCCAGCTCCCGCCGCATCTGCTCGCCTGACGGCAGGCCCTCGAAGCGCTCGAGCTGCACGCCGTTGTAGAGCACTCGCAGCTTCCACTCCGGCATGCCCTGGTCCAGCAGGTGCTCTCGGACGCCCTCCGAGCAGGTGGCGACGAGGTCCGCGAGCATGTAGCAGGTCTTGGCGTTGAGGGCGTGCACGGAGGCCAGCACGGGGATGCCGGCGATGTGCCCCCCTATCGAGCCCCACAGGCCGGCGGTGGAGAGATGGGTATGGATGAGGTCGGCCCCCACCCGCCGGGCGTGCCAGGCCAGCACCAGCGGCGCGGCCAGGTTGGCCTTGCCGGAGATCGGGAGCACGCGGGCCTCGATTCCGCGCTCGGCCAGCGCCTCCAGCAGCAGCTCGTTGCGCTTGCAGGCGAAGACCACGCGGTGGCCGCGGTCGCCGAGGGCGTCAGCAAGGTACACAGCCGCACGCTCAGCGCCGGAGTAGCGCGCCGGCGTGATGACGCTCAGGATAGTCAGCGGCCGCTCGCCGTCGGCTGCGACGGCAGGCACGGCCAACCCGCCTCCCTCACCCCGCCTGCTCGCGCAGAAGCTGTGCGGCGCGGCGAAGGTCCTCGGTGGCGTCGCCGCGCGGGCGGCACTCCAGGGCCATGTAGCCCTCCCAGCCGATCTCCTCGAGAACGGCGAAGGCCGCCGCGAAGTCGGTGTGCCCGTGGCCTGGTGTGAAGCGGTTGCTGTCGGCGAGGTGGATGTGCCGCACGTAGTCCCCGGCGTACTGCTCCAGCGCGCCGGGGATGGTGTCCTCCTCGATGGACATGTGGAACAGGTCCGCCGTGATGCGGCAGCCCTCGCTGCCCACACGGTCACACAGCTCCGCGCCGTTCTCGAGGCGGTTGAACCACCACTGCTCGTAGCGGTTGAGCGGCTCCCAGAGCACGCAGACGTCATGCTCGGCGGCGTGCTCGGCGATCTCCCTCGCCAGCGCCACAAGCAGCGCCATCTCCAGGGCCTCCTGGCCGTACAGCGGGGAGAGGTCGGGCAGGCGGGTGTACTCGCCGGGGTTCATCTTCACCGCGATCAGCGGCGCGTAGATGACTCCGGTGGCGCCGAGCTGGCCGGCGGCGGTCAGGAAGCTCTTCAGGTCCTCCACGGCCAGATCGCGCTGATCGCGCTCCGCGGCCATCAGTGCGCCACGGCCGCCGCTGCAGATGGTGCTTACCGCGCAGCCGGTGTTGCGCGAGGCGTCCGCCAGCTCGTCCACCACCTCCAGGATGTCCGGCCGCCCGGTCAGCTCGATGGCATCATAGCCAGCATCGACGAGGGAGGCCATCTTCTCCTCGTAGGTGTCGCCCCGGCTGAGGTACTCGCGCGCCGAGAGCTTCAGCTCCATGGTGGTCTCTCCTTGTCGGGAGCGGAGGTCGGGCTACAGTGCCCGACCTGCGCGTTGTGGGACTGCAGGATGGCGGGCAGGTCGCGGCGGAAGGCCCGCAGCGCCCGCCCGCGGTGACTGACCTGGTTCTTGTCGGCGGCGGACATCTGCGCCAAGGTCATCTGCCTGGGCGGGTAGTAGAAAACCGGGTCGTAGCCGAAGCCGCCCTCGCCGCGCGGCTCGCGGGTGATGATCCCCTCCGCGACGCCCTCCCAGCGTCCGATCTCGCCCTCGGGTCCGCACAGCGACAGCGCGCAGACGAAGCGGGCCGTGCGGTCGCAAGGCTCGACGCCCCCCAGCTCGCGCAGGAGCTTCTCGATCAGGTCCTGCTGGCTGCCGCCCTCGCCGGCGTATCGGGCGCTGCGCACTCCCGGCTCGCCGCCCAGGGTGTCCACCATCAGCCCGGAGTCGTCCGCCAGCGCCAGCTCACCGGTCGCCTGCGCGACCGCACAGGCCTTCTGCCGGGCGTTCTCGGCGAAGGTCTCCCCAGTCTCGGTCAGCTCCGGCGGATCGTGGAGCTCGCCCAGGTGCGAGACTACTACATCGAGGTCAGCCAGCAGGCTGCGGATCTCGCGCACCTTATGCTCGTTCTCGGTGGCCAGCATCAGCCGCCGTGGCACCGCCGCTCATCCTCCGCCGCCCTTTGCCATCTTTGTCGTTATCCGTCTGCGCCTGCCCTTGCAGTCCACCCGTTGCCGCCGTCCCGTCCTCGGCGTCTGCCGTAGCTCGCAGCTTGCTGCTTGCAGCTTGTAGCTGACGCCCTGCCGTCCTACGGCAGGACGTCACCAAGCACCTCCCGCTGCAGGTCGAAAAGCGTCTGCAGACCGTCGCGACCGAGGGTGATCATGTGCATGAGCTGGTCGTCGGTGAAGGGCTGGCCCTCGGCGGTGCCCTGGACCTCGATGAGCCTGCCGTCGCCTGTCATCACCAGGTTCATGTCCACCGCCGCGCGGGCATCCTCAGAGTAGGCGAGGTCCAGCAGCACTTCGTCGCCGACGATACCCGCTGAGATGGCGGCCACCTGCCCCGGCAGCGGCCAGCGCTTGACGCGCCCCTTGTCCATCAGCCACCGGCAGGCGTCGGCGAGGCACACCCAGGCGCCGGTGATCGATGCCGTGCGCGTCCCGCCGTCGGCCTGCAGCACGTCGCAGTCGAGCTGGATGGTCACCGGGCCGAGCCGCTTGGTGTCGCAAACGGCGCGCAGCGAGCGGCCGATCAGTCGCTGGATCTCGTGGGCGCGGCCGGAGACGCCCCGGTCCGAGGCCCTGCGCGTGCGCTCGGCGGTGGCCCGCGGGAGCATGGCGTACTCGGCCGTCACCCAGCCCTCCTCGGTATCCCGCAGCCAGTGAGGCTGGTAGTCATCGACTGACGCGGTGCAGTGCACCCGAGTGTTGCCCAGGCTGATGAGGCAGGAGCCCTCGGCGTACTTGTTGATGTTGCGCGTGATGCGACACCTGCGCAGCTCCCCGTTCTCGCGTCCGTCCTCTCGCAGCACCGTCGGACCCTCCGTGAGGTGACTGCCGGTAGCCTTCGATGCCCCAGTTCGACCTGACGGGCCGATAGTCCTTGCCGTGGCGCACATGTTCACCCGAGTGAGTGCGGTGTGGTCCGGTGCGTCGTTGGATTGCCGATTGCGGACCGCCACGCCCGCAGCCGTCGTCGTCCGGAGCGGCGGCGTCTTTAGACCCGCCGGCTGTTTGCCGTTCCGTTATGGCCCCGGCGCCGTTTGCCGGAGGTGACCCAAGTCGAGTGGCGATTCGCGGCACAAGCCGGCGGGGGCAGCGGCTTCCCAGAGCAAGATAGCGGTTGGTGCTGGCGCGCGGGCAGGGCTGTAGCCCCGGGAGGAGATGCACAAGTGCCTTCGGGCGGGGGGCCCGAAGGCGCTTATGGGCGGAACGGCCGCGCTTGCGGTGCAAACGCTCACTTCCGGACAGCAGGCCGTTGGCCGGTCCTCCGGGCGCCCGTGCCCAGTCAGTGTCACATCCCCATCCCGGTGCGCTCGGCGACGCTGCCGGTGCCCTCCACGTACTGGCGCAGACCCTCGACGATGGCCTCTGCCGCGGCGGTGCGCACCTCAGGCTTCGCCAGCAGCGCCTCCTCCTCGTCGGTGTTGAGGTACATCAGCTCCACCAGCACCGCCGGCATGTCGCTCTCGCGCGTCACGCAGAAGTTTGCCCACCGCAGCCCGTTGTCGCGGCGGTCCAGCGTCCGCACCAGCTCCGCCTGCATGATCAGTCCCAGGCACTTGCTGTGCGCGTGGTAGTAGTAGGTCTCGGTTCCCCACCCGGTGTTGGGCCGCGGCATGGCGTTGCAGTGGATGCTCACGAAGAGGTCTGCGTCGATGCGGTTCGCCAGCTCCGGCCGGTCGTAGAGGTCCACGAACACGTCGCTTTCGCGGGTGAGCAGCGGCTGGGCGCCGGCCTCCAGCAGCCGCCTCACCACCTGCTTGGCAACGTCCAGGTTGACATCCTTTTCCCGCAGGTGCCGCCCGAGCGCCCCCGTGTCCCGCCCGCCATGCCCCGGATCGATGACGATCCGCTGGTCCTGTAGCCTCTCCCGCCGGAAGATGACGTTCACCGCCGGCGGATCATCGGTCTCGCGGACCTCGAACTGCACGAGCTGATGCATCGACAGCTCCAGCGTGGCGCCGGGCCGGCCCGCCCGGCCGTCGAGCCGCACGGTCTTCACGAAGGGGCCCTCGGCCGCCACCGGCGCGATGGGCATCTCCGGGGCCGCGTCCGGCATCTCCACGTAGACGCGCGGCGGGGTGCGCTGCACGTCGTAGCTGATCGGCACGGGATCGGACAGCTCCACCCGGACCACGGTGGTGTTCTCCCCGGGCGTGGTGGTCGCCATACGGGTGACCTTCGGCACACGGCGCTCGATGCGCGGCTCGTCGCCCTGCACCTGGCCAAGGATCAGCTCGCCGCCCAGACCGTTCTCGTACGGCGCCCAGCGCACCGGGACCTTGCCGCGCAGATCGGCGACGACCCGCGCCACCGAGGGCCTCGTGTCGAACTGCCCCCACCGCACCCGCAGCACCTCACCGAGGTTCACGTAGGTCACCGAATGCTCCAGATGCACGCGAGCGCCGCCGAGGTCCACGTACCAGCGCGCGGGAGCCTCCAGATACGCCACCTTCCCCGCGATGCGCAGCGGCGCGCGCACTGCCACCCGCGCCCCCTGCTCGTCGGCGAAGACCTCGATGCTCTCGACGGGGACGGAGATGTCGAGCGTGGCGCAATCCTCGGTGATGCTCACTATGCAGCCTATGGCCTCCAGCACCGGCCTCAGGGGGCAGATGAGGCGCTCCCCGCTCACGAAGGCCTCGCGCGGCAGACGCCTGCGCTGGCCGTCCACGAGCAGCTCATCGGAGTCCTCCTGCAGGACAACCCGGCGTCCGCCGGGGGTGAGGATGGTCAGGTGGCCGTCCTCGCTCATGAAGCGGCAGCCGAGCCTGCCCACGATCGATGCCGGAGCTCCCAGCACGACGCCCTCATCGATCTGGGGAGAAGGGGACAAATCCGCGGGCGCGCCCAGCAGGTGAACCTGCAGCGCACCTTCTGCCGGAGCCGATAAAGCCAGGGCAAGCAGAAGAGGAACCGCCGTGAGTTGTGCCGCGCGTTGCTGCATCGCATGCTGCTCCTCGTCCGCAAGTGCCGGCGGCGGGAGGCCATTATACGCCTGCTGCGGGTGCGGAGGCAAGCGATCCTGGCCGGCGGGTTGCCAACTCCAAATGTCGGTGGAACGCGCGGGCGGGGGCGCCCGCGCCCCAGCAGGGTACTCCATCCTTGGGAAGCCGGCGCCCTCGCCGGCTTGTGGCGCGCAGCGCCACTGTCCTTCGAACGCGTCCACGACGCGACGGCAACGAATGCAGGGCTTTCGGCCCGCGTCGGGCGTAGGCACGCCCGACCTCCGTACCGCACACCACCCAGGCGAGAGCGCCCGCGCCCCAGTACCTTCCTGGGTTGGGGGCGCCCCGCGTGCGACCGACAATCTGGCGACGCTCATCGGCTGAAGCATCCGCTCACGGCGCCTTGCATCGCCGTGCCACGCCACGACCAGCAGGTCGTCACATGATGACGCCCCGAACTACACCGGCAACACGGGCTGAAGCCCCGCACGCCGCAGCAGCAGGCGCAGATAGCTGCGCACCAGCCAGCCCCAGACACGACCGCGGATTGTCCCAACGTCAGCGAAACAACCGCTCAGCGCTTTCGGCGACCTTCGCCACCGTCTCCTCAAGGTCGATGGTGGTCAGCCTCCGATCGCGGACCAGCACGCGTCCGTCCACGATCGTCGTGTGCACGTCGCCGGCCCGTGCGGAGTAGATCATGTGGGAGACCAGGCTGTGGCGGGGATACAGGTGAGGGGCCCCCAGGTCCACGAGGATGCAGTCACAGCGCTTGCCGGGCTCCAGCGTGCCGATGCGGTCCTCGAGGAACAGCGCCTGCGCGCCGCCGATGGTGGCCAGGCGCAGGGCGGCCTCGGCGGGGACGGTGGTTGGGTCATCCTCGCGGACCTTGGCGACCAGCGCCGCCAGCCGCGCCTCCTCCAGCAGGTCCAGGTTGTTGTTGGACCCGCAGCCGTCGGTGCCCAGGCCGACGCGGGCACCGGCGCAGGTGAGCGCCTGAACCGGCGCCATGCCGCTGGCCAGCTTCAGGTTGCTTCCCGGGCAGTGGGCCACGCCCACGCCGCGGTCGGCGATGATCCCGATGTCGGTCTCATCCACGTGCACGCAGTGGGCCGCGCTGACGGGCACGTCGAACAGGCCCACCTCCTCCATAGCCTGCACGGGACGCTTGCCATAGGTCTCCATCGACGCCTGGACATTGTCCTCGGTCTCCGCCAGGTGGATGTGGATGGGGACGCCCAGGTCGGTGGCGACCTCCACCAGCCGCTCCAGCATCTCCCGGGGGCAGGTGTAGGGCGCGTGTGGAGCCAGCATGGGATGGATGCACAGGTCATCGCGGTCGGCGAACTCGGCGGTGAAGTCCAGCGCCTCGTCCAGCATGTCGTCGGCGTTGGGCAGGATGCCCAGCAGCACGCCGGAGGGACACATGCGGATGCCCGCGTCCATCGCCGCCTGGGTGCCCGCATGCGGGTGGTGATACATGTCGTTGAAGCAGGTCACGCCCGCCAGCAGCATCTCGGCGGCGCCGAGCATCGTTCCCCAGTAGACGTCATCCTTGGTGAGCTTCGCCTCGACGGGCCAGATCCTCTGCTCCAGCCAGGGCTTAAGCGGCATGTCGTCGGCGCTGCCGCGGAAGAGGGTCATGGCCGCGTGGGTGTGGGCGTTGACCAGGCCCGGCAGCAGCAGGCACCCCGATCCGTCGATGAGCTCATCGGGCTCACCGGCCGGCTGCAGCTCCTCGGCCGGTCCCACGAAGGTGATCTCGCCGTCCACAGCCTCCAGCGTCCAGCCCTCCCGGGCCTGGGCCTCGTCGGCCATGGTGATGATCTGTGCGCCCTCGACACGCAGAATCGCCATCAGACGCCCTCCCGGCGTTGCTGCAAGAGTGGAGATCGCACAGCTCGAGGAGAAGCTGCGCGTCTCAGTGACCTTCGGCCTCGCGACCTCCGGTGTGAGGGGGCAAGAGACACGCCCGGCTCACAGCCGCTGCCACGCCGCCGCGCATTATACCGTACCGCAGCGCGGAAGGCGAAGATGACCGGTGCAGAGGCCAGCCGCGCGAGGCACCTGTGCATCCGAACCGTGGTGCCCGGGGGCGGCGGTGTACTCAACCCGCAGGAGGCGGAGTCTCGCCCCCTCCGGCCCACTTACCTCTACCCACAAGTTGCGGAGGGCTGTTGGCCGTGGAGGGGCCGCCTGAGGGCGCTCCTCGGGAGCGCGCGAAGTCGGCCCGCTGCAGGCGAAGTGACGCAATCAGCGGCCTGGACGGCCAACGGCCGGGCCAGCTTCGGCTCCAGCGAACGATGCTGGAGCCTCAAACGGCCCCTCCGGACGGCAGACAGCGAATCGCCAGTCGCCACAATGTGGGTAAAGGTAAGTCTGGCCCAGGTGCGGCGCAGGGATGTGGGCGTCAGGGCAGGAAGTTCTCCGGTGGCGATGAGATCACACGAGCCCAGACGCTACAGGCGCACCGTGGCAGCCGAGGGCCTGGTGGCCTTCGAGGTGGCGGTCGGCGAGAGCGACCTGCTGGTCCTCGCTGAGCGGGAGATGCGGGCGGACGCCCGTGCCGCCGCCCGTGAGGTCAGGCGGCTAATCGAGAGCCACGGCGCGCTGCACCCCGAGTTCCTGGAGGCCCGCACGCCGCTGCCGCTTCCCGACGGTGTCACGGGCCCGGTGGCAGCCATGTACGAGGCGGCGCGGCGGGTCGGCACCGGTCCCATGGCGGCGGTGGCGGGAACCGTCGCTGAGCACGTCGCCCGCGCCCTGGCGGAGGACGGCGGCGAGGTCATCGTGGAGAATGGCGGCGATCTGTATCTGATCACCGCCACCACGCGCGTGGTGGCGATCGATGCCGGCCGATCCGCGTGGAGCGGACGGCTGGGCCTGGCCGTGCCGCCGGGGGAGCGGGCGGTGTGTACCTCCTCCGGGACGGTGGGCCACTCCGCAAGCGCCGGGCGAGCTGACGCGGTGGTCATTGCCGCCGGGGGCGGAGCTGAGGCCGACGCCATCGCGACCGCCGCGGCGAACCGCGTCCGGGGGCCTGATGACGTGGAGGCGGCGGTTGAGTGGGCCAGGGAGCGCGACGTGGAGCACGTGCTGGTGATCTGTGGGGAGGCACTCGCGACCTGGGGCGCGTTGGAGCTTCGCCGCCTCGGATCGGACCAGCGGAACGGCTCGGCGTCCGCGAGATCATTGTGATGGTGGGAACGCTGGTGCTGCTCGCGTGAGGCCGCCGGGCCTGCGTGAGAGCGCGGACGCGCCACGCAGGACCCGTCCCAGCGCCTCGCGAATCATCGAGGCCGAGGCCAGTTGTTCATGAGAGCCGGACGGAGGGATGACGGCACCATGAGACGTCTTCTTGCCACACTTACGCTCCTGCTGGCCGCATCAACCGTCTATGCCGGGGAGATCGCCTTCCAGGCCTGGAACTACCACATGCCCGGCGAGCGGGAGTTCTACGACCAGCTCATTGCCGACTTCGAGGAGGCGCACCCCGGCGACACGATCAGCTTCCAGCTCGGCGAGTGGGAGGGGGCGCACGAGAAGATCGCCGAGTGGCTGAAGTCCAATACGGGACCGGACCTGTTCGTGGCGCCGGACATGTGGATCGCCGAGTTCGCGGATGATCTGGTTCCCTACGCGGACGATCTGCCCGCGGAGCTGAAGGCTCAGTTCTTCGAGGTTCTGCTGAACAAGGCCACCTATCGAGGGCACACCTACGGGCTGGTGTGGGCCACCTCCACCAAGGCCCTCTTCTACCGCACCGATCTGTTCGAGGAGGCAGGACTGACCGGACCGCCGCGGGACTGGGATGAGCTGCTGGACTGCGCGCGGAGGCTGCATCACTGGGACAGCCCCTATGGGCTGGGAATCCCCGTCAAGCCGACCTACGAGAGCACCGACAACTGGTACTTCTTCTTCTGGAGCGCCGGCGGGGAGTTCTTCGACGAGGATGGCCGGGCGGCGGTGAACTCGCCGATCGGCGTCGCCAGCCTCAAGTTCTACCGCGACCTGGCCCGGCGACATGACGTGACCCAGCCGGAGCCCACCTCCTGGTCCCGCAAGCAGACGCGGCAGTACTTCATCCAGGGGAAGGTCGCCATGCACGCCAACGGGCCGTGGGTGGTCGCCGACCTACGCAGCAAGAACCCGGAGCTGGCGTACGCCGTCGCGCCGCTGCCGGTCGCTCCGGATCGGCCCCCCTTCCAGCCGCGGCGCATCACTCAGGTGATCACCGACCACCTCATGATGCCCAGGCACTGCCGGGAGCCGGAGCTGGCGCTGGATTTCATTGAGTTCGCCTACCAGGATCGCTACCGGCAGCAGTTCTGCGAGCTGGGGATGGTGCCGGAGAAACGGGCCGTCGCGGAGTCCGACTTCTTCCAGAACGACCCGGACTGGAGGATCTTCGTGGACATCATCCCGGACGGCAAGTTCATTCCCCTGATGCGGTGGGAGCCCATCGAGCTGGCGGCGCAGCAGATGCTCTACAGGGTCTTCACCGGGCGGCAGGACGTGAGGTCGGCGCTGGATGAGCTGGCTGCAGTCATGGACGCGGAGGTCGCTGCACAGAGGGGCGAGGAGTGACCCGGACTTCCGCCATGGGCAGGGGGCCTCTCAGTCGGCGCGCTCCAGCTCCTCCGCGCGAGTCTCATACTCGGAGCGGGCGTCCTCATCGCCCATGCGCTGCGCGATTTCGGCGGCGCGGCGCCAGATGGTGGCCTCGCCGGTCGGTCGAGCGCGGCGGCCCACGCCGATGTTGCGCGGGTACTCCAGCGCCCGCCAGCAGGCCTCCAGCGCGCTCTCGTACTGGCCGGCATCTGCCAGCGCATCCGCCCTGCCGAGCAGCGCGGCGACCCAGAGCTTCCGCATGCCCCGCGCACCCTCCCATGGGATGAAGCGGTGCGTGTCCAGCTCCTCCAGCGCCTCATCCCAGCGCCCCAGCGCCACCAGCGCGTCAGCGATGCGCGCGGCCATCTGCCACTTGTCCTGCACCCGCTCCGGGGCCGAGCGCAGCAGCTCCAGCCGCCGCTGCGCGGGCCACTCGGCGGCCTCCATGATGCGATCCAGCTCGACGTAGAGCCGGTACTCGTCCGGCCGGCGCTCCAGGGCGCGGCGGTACCATCGCTGGGCGGTCTCGGCATCGTTCCCCCAGTGCCAGGAGGCCCAGCCGATGTTGCGCAGCAGCGGCTCGAAGCCGCCGTGGATCTGCGCCGCGGCCAGCCACTGCTCCAGAGCCTCCTCGGTCCGCCCGCGTGAGGCCAGCCATGTGCCCAGCAGGTACCGCGCCAGCCAGTCGTCGGGAGCGCTCTCGACGGCGCTGCGCAGGATCTCCAGGTCCTCCAGCCGCCACGGGAAGCAGCGCAGCGGATCGGACTCGCGCGCCCGCTGCCGCTCGGCCGCGGCCTCCCTTTCATCGCCGGTCCGCTCCAGGTAGTGAGCCAGCGTGTAGTGCACCAGTGGATGATCCGCCACGCGGCCCTCCGCCTCGCAGCCCTCGCGAAGCAGTGAGATAGCGCGCGCCAGGCAGCCGGTCGCGGCGTACTCGGAGGCCACCTCCAGCCACTGCTCCGGCTCGTCGCGGAGGATCTCCGGGCGGTCAAGGGCCGCAGCAGGGCTGTCGCCGGGGGACTCGCACTCGCCAGCCCACAGCAGCAGGTCGGCCGCCTCCTCGCGGCACATGCCGACCGCCACCAGGCGCCGCAGGATCGCCCGCGCGTTCTCTTCCTCGCCGAGCTCAAGCATCGCCAGCGCCAGGTAGTACTTGGCCTGGAAGTCATGGCGGTCGAGATCCACGGCCTGCTGGAAGTGCTCGCGGGCGGCCTCGAAGCGCCCCTCCCCATGATCCAGCAGCCCCAGCCCGACGTGCGCCCCGACCAGCGCGCCATCCCGCTCCAGCGCCAGCTCCCACAGCCGCCGCGCCTCGTCCATCCGGCCTGACAGCTCCTGCTCGGTGGCCCGCAGATGCAGCTCGCCCGCCGTGCACTGCTCCTCAGGTGTGGGGTCCGCACGCTCGCGCTCCCCGGTCTCCAGCACCGACGGGTACTTGGTGTGCTCAGGGGGATGCACGTAACGCAGGAGCTCCCGGCCGTCCGCGTCGATGGTGACGACGAGCTCCTCGGCGCGGATCGGGGCCTCCCCCAGTTCCGCGCTGGCCGTGAAGGGCGCATCCTGCGCCAGGTCCGCGCTCTCCGACCACAGGACGGTCGCCCCCACGCTGACCGCAATGCGCGCGTCCTGGTGCCGCCGCCAGGTCAGGGCACCTATCTTCGCCTGGCCATCCTCGCCCAGGCGGAAGTTCAGCGCCGCCTCATCGCTGGCCCAGACCCAACCGCCGATTCCGTGCACCGGCCACCAGATTTCATGCCAGTGCATTTGCTGGAAGGGACGCATGAACTCGTAGACGTTCTGGTCCACGAACCGCCCGGCCTGCAGCTCCACGTACTGACCGTCGTCGTCGGTCAGCAGGTCCACCCAGATCATGCCGGCGTCCTCGGTGCCCCAGGTGAAGAACTTCTTGCCGATGCTCTCGGCCCGGTCGGCCAGGTGCACCAGGCCACCGTCCTCGTCCGGGTAGTAGCAGCCGAAGAAGTCCTCCGCCACGTCCAGGGTGAAGATATCGTTCGCCACGACGTGGTTGCGGTAGAGGCTCAGGTCGCGGCCCCTCCACATGGGGTAATCCACGACGCCCTCGCGGGAGAAGCGGGCCTTGTGCGCGGGGTAGACCAGTCGCAGGTCGTCCGTGGCGGGCAGCGCGGCGTTGGCCCAGAAGTAGTAGCGCTGCCGCCAGGGCATGCGGTTGCGCAGGTGGACGCCCTGATGCAGCCGGGGATCGCCAGGCTCCAGCGCGATGGTGATGGCCCAGCGGGCCCGGCTGCTGAGGTCGATGTTGGAGACCGTGATGGCGGCGCCCTCGCCTGCGTCGCGGGGCTCGTGGACCTCGAAGCTCACGGGAGCCATGGTCGTTTGCGAATGGCCTCTGTGGAAGAAGTTGAACTCGATGCCGCCGCTTATCCACGCCCCCCGCAGGGCCACCATCGCCGGCTTCACCACGTTGTTCCGGTAGAAGACCTCCCGGCCGGCGACCTTATCGTAGGCCGAGAAGACCCTGCCTCCCAGCTCGGGCAGCACGATAACGTGCAGCAGCTCGTTCTCCAGGTGCAGGGCCAGGTACTGGCGCTCCTCGGCCTCATGCAGCAGGTCATCCTGCATGGTGTAGGGGTAGATGCGGCGGCGGCCCAGAGACGCGTGCGGGTCCTCCGGCCCCTGCAGGTAGGTCAGCAGCGTGATGCTGTCTCGCCAGCACTCGACGCTCATGGCAGGCACCCCGGCGCGGGTGGACTGGATAGTGTCCGTGAAGGTTTGCCGCACACAGGCCGAGACCTCTCTGTAAGAAGCGCAGTCTTTCCGCGATCCCCAAGCAGCGAGCGGCGTCCGACAAGGTCCGTGCGGCCCGGGGACCGAAGACACAGGCGCCGCGACCGGCATGAGCTCGGAGGCAAAACATGTATCGCGCAGTCCCCCACGTGACGGCACGCCAGCTCGCGCTTGGAGCGCTCTGTGCGGCGGTGGCCCATGTCGGCGTCGCGCAGGCCACGGCACAGGAGGGGAATGAGATGGGCATCACCGGCGTGACTGCCAGCGACGCGGATCTGACCGTACCGACCGAGGCGCCCGAGGGCGAGACGCTTCGCTATGGCCTCGGCTTCCCGTTTCAGCTCTCGGCCACGGAGGCCGCCCTCTTCTGCAACCTGCGCGTGGAGGGCGTCCCGGTCTATGACTTCGAGGCTGGAACCGATGTGGTCATCTTCGACCACCTCGGACACATCAGCGCCGAGGACGCCACGCCCATCTCCCGGAATGAGCGCCGCCAGCACCCGGAGCTGGGTCCGCGCATCATCGTGAAGTATCCCGTCATCGGCGGGTTCGTGCCGGTGGGGGCCCTGCAAGAGGACGGCTCGCCGCACCCAGACGCTGGCACGGGCTTCGGCATCTGCCAAGCGATCTCTTTCCCCGTCAACGAGGACGGATACTTCGGCTGGGACACCGAGCGCATCCATCGCACCGAGGTGCACCAGCTCAGCTACGACGGAGCGCACTTCCACTCGGTCCGCAGCCAGTCCGGGCTGGAGGGGGAGACGCATCCCCGGGTCGGGGAGTCGGGGTGGAGCATCGTCGCGCCCGGCATCACCAACGCCATTCCCGACGGCGACGACCTGCTGCAGCCGGTGCTGGCCTACGATGGCACCGTGCAGCGCTGCGGCGTCGCCCGCTGGCAGCGCTCGGATGGCGTCTGGCGGCCGCTGGCCTTCTCGCCGGTCAGTCCGGCCGGCGAGTCCTGGACGGAGCCGAGCATGGTGCGCGATGTGGACGGGGCGCTGCTGTTCTCGGCGCGCGGTTACGGCGAGGCGCCGTCGAATGAGGTCCGAGTGTGGCGGCGCGCACGGGGCACGTCGGAGTGGCGGCTGGTCATCGACGTCCAGGATGCGCGCCACCAGGCTCCGGTGTCGATTGGCCGGGCGGCGGACGGCACGCCGTTCATCGGCGCCAACCTGCTGGGCAGCGGCCGGGAGGTACTGCAGCTCTGGCCACTCAATCCCGAGCGCACCGAGGTCGAGGAGCCGATCACGATTCGCGACGCCCCAGCGCAGTTCGGCTCCCCAGGAGAGGACTCGCGATGGATGGTGGACCATCCGTCGGCGGCGGTGGTGCGGCTGGCCGACGGGCGGTGGCATGCCCTCCTGGCCTACCGGATCCTGCACAGCGACGAGCACCACGGCGCACAGCCGGCTCCGCAGACGGGCTGCTACGTGGAGGAGGTCACCTCTGCCGGGCCGCCGGTCTCGCCGTGGCGCTTCGAGTGATCGGGACCAGGCGCGCCGGCCGGACTACTGCTGAAGCTGCAGCGTCAGGCTGTCGATGCCGAACCAGGGGCGATTGCCTGTCGGGCCCTCGGGCACCGTGCATCTGACCGTCAGAGAGTTCTTCCCAGCCTCCACCGCCGCCCGCGGGATGCTGAAGCTATGCTGACTGAGCTTCACCGCCTCGAAGGGCGCCGGACCCTCGAAGAGGCTCTCCTCGTTCCACGCGATGGCGATGGGCACGGGCTCATCGCCCCGCGGCGCGATGGTTCCCGTGATGACCATCTCCAGGTCGGCGGCCGGCTCCTCGGTCACCTGCACCACCAGCTTCATCCGGTCATAAGGGGACTGACTGGCGGCGTAGACGAAGTTGGCGTGCGTGGAGAGCGATCCGCCGCCCACGTTGAGCGTGTTGCCGTATCTCAGCGCTCCGCCCCCGCTGAAGCGATCCCCGGTCACCGCCACCGCCCCGCCACCGGCGTCGAAGACCACCGGCTCGATCAGCGCCTCCCCATACTCCAGCATGAGGCGATGCCAGGCCTGGCTGATGTAGCTGGCCTGGAAGCCGTTGGCGGCGGAGGCATGGGATGACGAGTGGGCCACCGGCTCCACCACCGCCTCCAGCGCATCCTGCCAGACGGCGGCCTCGGCGAAGCGCTCGCGGGCGCGCTCCTGCTGGCCGTCCCGCTGCAGCCACATGGTGGTGATCACTTCGTCGTAGAAGTGCAGCAGCGCCCGGGCGTACTCGATGGGCTGCAGGTCCTCACGCAGTCGCTGCTCGACGGGCGGGGGCAGGTCCTCGGTCTCCAGCGCGCTCCGGACCCGGCTGGACGCGGCCTCGGCGGCCTGCAGCATCTCCAGAAAGTCCGGGCCATCGTTGGTCTCGGGCTGGCTGGGCTCATAGCTCATGTGCCGGTTGCTGAAGAGGTCCTCGGCGCCGCCCGAGATGCGGCGGGAGAGCCGGTACTTCAGCTCCGTGGCGTTCGACAGCGCGGTGTGCAGATCCGCGTGGACCTCTCGCATCTCCCCGGCGACAGGCCCGTAGCGGCCCTGCAGGTAGTCGGCCAGCAGGGCCTCCTCGTCCTGCTCGGGGTCCCACAGCAGCCTGGCGAAGAGCCAGTTCGTCAGCGCCCTGGTCCCCAGCTTCCGGGTGATGCAGTGCATGTAGTGCATATGGCGCGCACCGCGCTCGTGGTAGTGCCGAACGTCGTGGGGCATGGTCTGGAAGAAGTTGATGGGCAGACACTTGAAGCCGGATATGTTGTAGTACTCGCCGACGCAGATCTGGCCGCGGTAGTGCCGCTGCTGTTCCGTCGCCCAGCCATGCAGGAGCTTCTCGTAGCGACTGTTGTACTCGGTGCAGGCGGGGTCGTCGAGCGTATGGACGTAGCAGCGGCCGATGGGGAAGAACGTGGCGATGCAGTTCTCGTAATCGAAGCCCTCCGGCAGCGGCCGCGTGGGCGGCGCCACCACGTCGGCGTAGGCCAGGAAGAAGATGCGCACGTTCCGGTGCAGCCGCCCATCCTCCTGCGCCTGCTCGATCTCCTGCCTGAGCCTGTGGACCAGCAGCAGGTTCCGGTCCGTGGGGGTGCCCAGCGCTTTGCACTTCTCACACTGGCACCACCTCCCGCCGTCGAGCATCCAGAAGTTAATGCTGTCGGCATTCCGCCACTGGCCGACCGACAGCGCGTGGACGATGTTCTTCATCAGCTCCGCGGTGGCGTGGGGATTGGAGGTGCAGTAGTTGTCGCCGCCGTCGCCATGGATGTTGAAGCTGCGCTCCCCATCCCGCAGGCCGTACCATTCCGGGTGGGCCTCGGAGTAGCTCAGCACCCCGTCCTCGTTGACATCGCCGCGGTAGTCACCGTGCGGGTAGGGGTCGGCGGGCCCGTCGTCGCCGGCGAAGTCCGAGTAGTCGTAGGGGTAGGGGTCTCTGGGATTGAGGAACCGCGACTGGTGCAGATGTCCGCCGCAGGTGAGCATCAGCCCCCGCTTCTTCAGCGCCGGAGCGTTGTCTTCGGCAGCGGTCCAGAAGTTCAGCCGGTTGCGCGCCATCCAGTCGAAGAAGCCCGGGTTCCCGCGGTCCTCCCAGGCCCAGAAGCCCCGCGTCACGAAGGCCGGCTCGTCGCGCAGGTCAAGCTCCGGCAGCCCCTGCCACCGCAGCCGAGGGATGTGCGTATCGTGCGGCTCCGGGCCGAACCAGCGCACGCCCAGCCGCTCCAGCAGCTCGTACACGCCGTAGAGCGCCCCCCGTCGGCCTCCGCCGTAGATCAGCAGCACGTCGCCGGCGCTCTTGAGCCTGAAGGCCTGCGGGCCGAGCTCCGCCAGGCTCCCCCCGGCCAGCCCGACCCGCTCCAGGACATCGGGGGGCGGGCGGAGCTCGGGACATGCCAGCACGATGCGCGCGGCGGCGGCCTCCGCCGTCAGGTCGCGGATGGGGAAGAGCCCCTGCGCGCCCTCGGCCTCCGCGAAGAGCCGCTGCAGGTGCTCCTGCAGCTCCAGGGCCGCGAAGGCCAGCGTGCAGCGGGCGTCATCCACGCGATCGGCGTCCGCCCAGTCGATCTCAGCCTCCGCCGCCGAGGCGGCATCAGCCGACGCGTAATCGCCCAGGTCAAGCTGGATCGTGGCCAGTTCCGCGCCGGCGACGTGGCAGCCTGCCATCAGGAGTGATAGCACCACAAGCGCGGCCTCGATGCGTGGCATGGCATCGCCTCCTGCGATCGTCTGCGAATCAGGCCTGGGGCTGCTGGCGGGAGCCGACCTGCTGGATCAGCGCGTCCGCGCGCTCGGCCTCGTCGGGCGACAGCTTGGTGAGATAGCCCTCAAGGAGGAACACGCCGAAGGTCACGAGCAGCTCGCCGCCGGTGTAGATCGTCCAGTGTGTGCCCTCCACCGCGAACTGAGGCAGCACGTGTGGGAGCCCGTACTTGAGCAGCACGAAGGTCGCGAACCCCGCTCCCCAGGCGGTGAGTGCGCCCCGCCAGCTCGTCCGGCGATTGAGCATCCCAAACAGCAGTGGCACCGAGACCGGGCCGAGGACCGCCGCGTACCAGTCCATCATCCCCTCGAAGGCGCCGCCGAAGCTCGGGGCCAGCAGGCCCGTGGCGATGGTGATGGCGCCCAGGACTCCGGTCGCCAGCAAACCGACCTTCAGCAGCGTCTTCTCCGACGCGTCCGTGTCGAAGGTGCGCTGGTAGATGTCTTTGGTGAAGACCGCCGCGAGGGCATTGAGGTCAGAATCCACCATGGACATGGTGGCGGCGAACATCGAGGCCACGAACAGCCCCACCAGGCCCGGGGCCAATGGCGGCAGGTACTCCACCGCCATCAGCGCGTAGGTCTCCTCCGGGTTGGCGACCTCGCCGATCAGGGGCCGGGCTGCCCACACCGGGATGTAGAGGATGATGGGATAGACGAGATAGAGGGAGGCGGACAGCAGGGCGGCCTTCTTGGCGTCATTGGGAGCGCCGATGGAGTAGAAGCGCTGGGCCAGGCCCCAGGTGCCGCCGTTGTAGCTAAGGGTGATCACGACCATGAACACGAGGATGTACGCCAGGTCATACTTCTCGCTGAACAGCCCCCAATGGCCCTCCGGCAGTTGCGCCCAGATGCTGTCCCAGCCCCCGATGGCGCCAAGCACCACCACCGCCAGGATGATGGTGGTGATGAACTGCACGATGAACTGGCTGAAGTCGGTGAGAAGCTCGGCCCACAGGCCGCCCACGAGGATGTAGAGGATCGCCACCACGCCGCAGCCAATGATGGTGGCCGACAGGGGCAGACCCGCGCAGGCCGCGACCACGATCCCCAGGGAGTACAGCTTCATCCCCTCATCCACGAACTTCACTGCGATGCCGCTCCAGGCGATCAACTGGTGCACGGTGCGGTTGAAGCGGCGCTCCAGGTACTCCACCGGCGTCATCACCCTCAGCCTGGACCACCGCGGCGCCCACACGAAGGCGCCTACGGTCATGGCAACAAAACACGGCACTGCGAACAGCGTCCAGACGTTGAATCCCACCGTGTAGGCCACGCTGGCGTAGCCGACGAAGGCGAAGGCGCTGTAGCCCGAGATGTGATGCGACACCGCCGCCAGCCACCACGGCACGTTGTGCCCGCCGGCGAAGTAGTCCTCGAGGCCCTTGATCCTGGTGCGGACGATGAAGCCCACTGCCGCCACGAAGGCGAGGTAGACCGCCACCACCGTGTAGTCGATACCTGTCATCACCAATGGCTCCCTTCCTGGAATGAAGCACCCGACGGTTCTCCATGCTCCGCCGGATACCTCCGACGACTGGCCGGGCGGCCCGCGGTCACAGTATCATGCCTCCCGCCATCATGCCATGGGCTGCGGGCGCCCTCGCCCGCAGGCGGCGACCGGCTGGCGATGCGCTCAAGCCCGACGCGCTGAGTGGCGCTGGGCGCCACAAGCCGGCGAGGGCGCCGGCTTCCCAGTGGCGTGGGTACGGGTGAAGCCTTCGGCTTGCTCGCCGCGCTCACAGGCCCCACTGTGCGCTGCGCGGTGGGCAGCCTGCCACAACAAGTGTTGTCTCCGCACCGCAAGCACTGTAGACTGAGCCTCGGAAGAGACCTGAAATGGAAGGGGGCGCGGTCAGTGCTGACGATCCTGATGGTTGCGACAGCCCTCGTCGCGGCTGACGCCACGGAGGTCGAGTGGGAGACCATCCAGTGCCCACCGCACGACAGACAGGTGCGGCTGAGCCGCTACGACCGCCTCACTCCCGACGATCCCTGCACCTCTCCCGACCGCTGGCGGGCGCTGGCCACGGATCAGAACGCCCGTGCCTCCGTCCGTCCCGCGCTGGATCGGGAGCGAACACCGGATGCCGCGCTGGCCGTGCTCTTTGAGTTCGTGGGCAAGGACGGGCTGGAGTACGTGGCGGTGGCGCCGGACCTGGCGATCCCGGATGAGGCCACACATGTCGGCGTGTGGGCCAGGTGCGAGGGCCGTGGCGGATCGCTGCGGGTCCGCATTGTGGACGCCTCCGGGGAGTGCCACCAGCGGAACTTCGAGCGCATCGAGGATGAGGACTGGCACGTCTACGTCACCAGCATCGAGCGCTCCCCGCACGCCTGGGGCGGCGACGGCAACAAGCGGCTTGACCGGCCGCTGCGCCTGTGGTCGATTGTGCTCGACAAGCCCGAGCACGGCTACGCGGGCGAGGGCGTCCTGACGCTGGATGAGCTCCAGCTCATGCGTGAGCGCCAGGTGCCTGAGGACCTGCTCGAGATCAGTGTGCCCGAGGGCCACTTCGGCAACCTGTTCGCGCCCGGCGAGCGGGTGGCGTTCCGCATACGCCGCGGGCCGGATGCTCCCGGCGCGCAGGTGCGCGTGGCCTGGCGGCTGCAGGACTTCTGGGGCGAGGAGCTGTCCGCCGGCCGCTTCGTCGCTGAGGACGAGCCGCACGTGCTCGAGACGACGGCCGACCGGTGGGGCTACTTCGTGTACCTCCTGGACCTGATCGCGGACGGGGAGCTTCTGGAGACGCTGGAGGCCAGGTTTGGGGTGCTGCCGGAGCGGGAGAGCCTCGCCGACGTGGCGACGTCGGCGTTCGGCGTCTGCACGCACTATCACCGGGAGCACTGGTCACTGGCGTCGATGCCGATGATGGTGAGGGCCGGTATCAAGTACCTCCGCGACGAGGTGCCCTGGTCGCATGTTGAGCGCGAGAAGGGCACCATCGAGTTCCCTCCGCGCAAGGACGAGTATATCAACCGGGCCGTGGAGCTGGGCATTGAGCCGCTGCTGATCCTGGACTACGGCAACCCGCACTACGATGAGGGCAACTACCCCACCTCCGAGGAGGCCATCGGGGGCTTCGCGCGCTACTGCTACGAGACCGCCAGGCACTTCCGCGGGCGCATTCGCTACTTCGAGATCTGGAACGAGTGGACCATCGGCTGCGGCATGGGCGACAGACCGGGCAATGAGCCGGAGAACTACCCGCCGCTGCTGGCCGCGGCGGCGGAGGCTGTGCGCCGCGCCAACCCCGACGCGGTGGTCATCGGCATCGGCGGCGAGCACAGCCTGCACGGCCGGGAGCATATCGCGACCATGTTCGAGGGCGGCGCCCTGCAGCACATGGACGCCGTCTCCGTCCACTCCTACCGCTACCCGCGCAGCCCCGAGGAGACGGACCTGGCGGC
The DNA here is from genome assembly GCA_034722055.1 of Armatimonadota bacterium. Classification (GTDB taxonomy): domain Bacteria; phylum Armatimonadota; class Zipacnadia; order Zipacnadales; family UBA5352; genus JAYENL01. The sequence continues at coordinate 10,546 of JAYENL010000248.1, read as the reverse complement.
CGAGCTGCTCGCCATCGGCCGACTCATCGCCGGGCATGGCGGCGACCAGCCCATCTGGGTGAGCGAGATCGGCTGGCCGACGCATCTGGGCAGCAGCGGGTCGCCGGAGCCCAAGCAGGCCCGCATGATCGTCAGGAGCATCGTGGAGATGCTCGCCACTGGCATCGTGGACCGCGTCTTCTGGTACGATTTCAAGGACGATGCCCTGAACCGCCGCATCAACGAGCACAGCTTCGGCATCGTCCGCCACGAGCACTTCCACTGCGCCGTCAAGCCGGCCTATCTGGCCTACGCGGTGCTCTCGCGCATGCTTTCGGGGGCCGACTTCGCGGGCGAGATGCAGATCGGCACCCAGGCGCGCGCCTATCGCTTCCAGCGGCCCGGCGAGGGGGATGTGGTTGTGGCGTGGACCACGGAGAAGGAGCCGGTCCGCGCGACGGTGCAATGGGAGATCGACGGGTGCCTGGACATCATGGGGAACCGGCGGGACCCTCAGCGCACCGATCATGGGACGGTCCTGGAGCTGACGGAGGACCCCGTGTATCTGCTCCTGGAGGCCAGCGGGAGAGACTGAGCGCCGAGACTCTGGCCGTGAGGCGAGTCTACGGAGGCAGGGCAATGGGGCATCGATGCTCACTCAAACGTGCGGGTCGCGCGCTGGGCGGGCTCGCGGCGTGCGTGCTTATCCTGGTCTCATCCGCCATCGATGGGAGGGCAGACGACATGAGCTGGGAGGTCGGCATCGGGCGTCGCGTCATCACGCCACAGACCCAGGTGTGGCTCGCCGGCTACGGGACCAAGCGCGTGCCGGACGGCACGATCCATGACCTGTGGGCGAAGGTCCTGACCCTGAGGGCACCGGACGGCAAGCGAGCCGTCATGGTCACCACGGACCACATGGGCATGTCCAAGACGATCTACGAAAGCCTCTACGCGCAGATGCATCAGCGCTTCGGGCTGCAGCGCTCCGAGTTCATGCTCACCTACTCCCACAACCACTGCGGGCCGTGCCTGCGCGACGACCTGGTGGACTACTACCCCAGCGATGAGCAGCAGCGCCGGCTGGTGAATGAGTACTCGGATTGGATGGAGCAGCAGGTGGTGGAGGCGGTCGGCGAGGCGCTGCAGAGCTGGCAGCCGGCCCGGCTGGCAATGGGCGAGGGCCTGTGCACCTTCGCCGTCAACCGCCGCGAGAACCCGGAGGCCGAGGTGCCCGAGATGCGCGCGGAGGGCACGCCGCTGAAGGGTCCCGTGGATCACTACGTCCCGGTCCTGGCCGTCCGAGGCGAGGATGACGAGCTGCTGGCGGTGCTCTTCGGATACGCCTGCCACCCCACCACACTCAGCTTCACGAAGTGGTGCGGCGACTATCCGGGATTCGCTCAGATCAACCTGGAGGAGGGCCATCCTGGCGCCGCGGCCATGTTCTTCAACGCCTGCGGCGGGGATCAGAATCCCATCCCGCGCCGGAAGCTGGAGCTGGCGGAGCGCTACGGCAGGATGCTCTCCGACGCGGTGGAGGAGGTCCTGTCGGAAGAGATGCAGCCGGTCTCGGCGGGCATCGAGACGGCCTTTGAGTTCGTGGACCTGGACTACGATGAGGTCGCGACCCGCGAGACGCTGCTGCCGGTCGCGAATGGCGACAGCGCACTGCACGCGCGGTGGGCCAGGCGGATGCTGAAGCTGCTCGACGAGGGCGTGGAGTTCCCGACCTCCTATCCCTACCCGGTGCAGGCGTGGCAGATCGGCGAGGAGCTGCTGCTGATCGGCATCGGCGGTGAGGCGGTGGTGGACTACTCCCTGCGCTTCAAGCGCGAGCTCGGACCTGGCGCCTGGGTGTGCGGCTACGCCAATGACATGGTGGCCTACATTCCCTCGCGGCGGGTGTGGGAGGAGGGCGGCTACGAGGGCGGCCGGCACCTCGACGAGTACGGCCGGCCGGCGTGGCGCTGGGCAGGTGACGTGGAGGACCGCATCGCGGGCGCCGTCGATCGCATTGTGCAGCAGGTGCGGGGCCAGTAGCGCGACTCGCCTCGGCTGCGACCTGCCGGCCTGCAGGATTCCTCGCGCGAGGCACGAAGAGGCGACGAACCGGACGCCGGCGGCTGTAGCCGCCTGATCGCCAATCGAGTTCACATTCCAGGAGGAGGAGAGGCGGAAGTGAGGACGCTCACGATTGCGGTCGCGATCTTCTGCCTGACAGCCATGGCCAACGCCGAGCCGCTGTTTGAGGAGACGGACGTTTTCGTGCACGGAGAGCATGGGGTCGCCGAGTACCGCATCCTGGCGCTGGTGACCACGAACGAGGGCACGCTGCTGGCGGTCTGCGACGCGCGTGTGGACCGGCCCGGCGACGCGCCCAACAACATCGACCTGGCCCTCAAGCGCAGCGAGGACATGGGCAGGACCTGGACGGACCATCAGGTGGTGGTTGACCTGCCCGGCCAGATGGCGGCGGGCGATCCTTGCATGCTGGTGGACCGCCAGACCGGCAGCATCTGGATCTTCTACGATCATGTCTACCCCAGTATGGAGGTGCTGCAGGAGAAGGCCCCGGAGCTTACTGAGGGCGCGCACGCCGGCTACAAGGGGCGCGTGCTGTTCCTGCACGCCATTCACAGCGATGATGACGGCCGCACCTGGTCGGAGGCGATGGACCTCACGCCCGCCGTCAAGCAGCCCGACTGGATCGGCGCCATGTCCGGGCCGGGGATGGGCATCCAGACGCGCGACGGCCGGCTGATCGCGCCCGGCTACCGGCGACGGGCCGGCGACTTCGCCCAGGACGCATCGCACTTCTACTACAGCGACGACCACGGCGAGACCTGGCACGTCTCGGCGACGCCGGGCCCGCGGACGAACGAGTCCCAGGTGGTGGAGCTGGTCGATGGCTCCCTGATGATGAACATGCGGAGCATGCGCGGCCACCACTGCCGGGCCGTGGCGACCACCACCGACGGCGGGCAGACCTGGTCGGAGATACGGGATGACACGACCCTCATCGAGCCCCGCTGCCAGGCGAGCTTCGTCCGCTGGACCGATGAGCGCAATGGCTACGCCCACAACAGGCTGCTGTTCGCCAACCCCGCCAGCGCCGACAGCCGGACGAACATGACCGCGCGCCTGAGCTACGATGAGGGCCAGACCTGGCCGGTGTCCAAGGTCGTCAACCCCGGCCCGGCCGCCTACTCCTGTCTGACCATCCTTCCGGACGGGACCGCAGGGCTGCTTTACGAGAATGTCGGCCAATCCGACGCAGCGCCAGGCTACGAGAAGATCACCTTCGCGCGCTTCAACATCGAGTGGCTGACGGACGGCGAGGACAGCCTCCAAGCGCGCTGACCCGGCACGTCACTCGCCGTTGCGAGCCAGGTGTTCGCGGGCGAGGAACGGAGGGAGCACAGTGCGGACCATCGTGCCTCTGCTGGCCCTGATGGCAGCGACGGCGACCCAGGGAGCCACCATCGAGCAGTACCTGTCGCGCCCAGCCGGCGAGCCGCAGACGGTGGAGGACCTGGGACCGGGCGAGCCCTACGTGATCGAAGGCGGCATGCACGACGGCCATGCGTCGCTCCGCTGGCCCTCGCTGAGCTTCGAGAACACCGATCCCCCCTACGCCCTGACCTACCACGTGTGCGTCGAGAGAGAGGCCCATCCGCGGATGATCGAGGTCTCGCCCCGCGAGGGCGGCGTAGGCGTGGGCATGACCAGACCCACCTCCTGCAACTTCTACTCGGGGGGGTTCCTGGACATCCTGGTTGACGGCGCCTCGGTGGGCGGCTACAAGGCGACCATCGAGCGCCTCACCTGGGAGGCGGCGACCGGATACCGGCTGACCTGGAGGCCGCCGGGGGTCACGGTGAGCGTCCTCTTCATCGGCAGAGATGGCGATGACCACCTGACCGTGCACGGCCAGGTCACGGCGGACGACGTAATCGATACCGTGGCGGTGAGCCTGCGGTGTTTCCCCTCCAGCTTCGGCGAGCCCCGCGACCGCCGCGTCGTGACCGCGCAGCGGGAGCTTGAGGCCGGCGCGCGGGCGCTGCTGGCCCCCAGCGAGTGCTGGGCGTTCTGCATGGACGAGCACTTCGACGAGGCTGACCTGCCCGACGAGTCCTCAGGGCCCTGCGCGATGCTCTTCGACCCCCGGCAGATCTCCCGCGCCATGCTGGACGTGGGCGGCTACCAGATTGAGACCGAACTTGAGGTCATGCCGGGGCAGGCGACCTTCGACCTGGCCCTGTGGGAGTTCGCCAATCAGTCCAACGACGCGGCCCTGGCGGCGCTGCAGGAGTCGATCGCGGATCTGGAGGTGGCTGACTTGCAGGTGGAGGTGGTCGAGGCACCCGAGCGGGTGCTGGTGAGCGACGGTCAGCCGGCGGCGACGCTGGTGCTTCCGGCCGAGCCTACGCTGCGAGAGGAGACGGCGGCCCGCGACCTGCAGCTTTACATCCAGCGGATGAGCGGCGCCTATCTGCCCATCGTGCGCGACGCGACCGAGGCTACAGGCAATCGCGTCCTCATCGGCGCCGTGGGTGGGCACAGCTACGCCGACCCGCCCGCGGGCACAGCCGGCTTCGAGCTCAGGACCGCTGGCCGGGACATCCTGATTCGCGGTGAGGATGACTTCGCAACGCTCTACGGGGCCTGCGAGCTGCTGGAGCGGTTGGGCGTGCGGTGGTACATGCCGGGCCGCATCGGCGAGGTCGTCCCGGATACCTCCGACGTCATCGTGCCGGAGCTCGACGAGGTGCAGCGGCCGGACTTCGCCATGCGGTGGATCGGGCGCGACGAGTGGAGCTACCGGAACAAGTGCAATGGCAGCGCCGGGGGCATCGGCAGGGGCTTCAACGTGCAGCCGGGCATCTACCACTCGCAGTATCGGTTCCTGAACGCCGAGGACTACTTCGACGAGCACCCCGAGTGGTTCGCGCTCCAGGACGGCCGCCGCATCGGCGACCGGGACTCCAAGCCCTGCGTCTCCAACCCCGAAGTGGTGAATCGCACCGCCGCGAACATGGCGGCGCTGCTGGACGCCGGGCCGGACGTGGACATGGTCAGCCTCTCCTACACCGACGGCAGCTACTACTGCGAGTGCCCTGGGTGCACGGCGCTCGATGACGAGGGCGAGGTGCCGCGCGATCAGAGCATGTCGCGCCGGACGCTGGTGTTCTACAACCGCGTCGCCCAGGAGCTGACGCGGACCCACCCCAACGCCAGGCTCCTCGCCGGAGCCTATCATGTCTACAACCGCCCGCCGAAGGACCAGTCCCTCCAGGCGCACCCCGCGCTGTCGCTGGTGCTGTGCCACTACACGGAGTACTGCAACGTCCATCCCGTGAATGACCCGGACTGCCCGCTGAACGTGCAGTACGATCGGCTCCTGCGCGACTGGCAGCGCCTGATCCCGGATGTCTACTTCTACGAGTACTACCACAGCGACGGGAATCGGCACTTCCCCTGGCAGCTCGTTCACGCCATCCGCCACGACATCCCCTACTTCCGGGGGCTCGGCTGCCGGGGCCTGTACACGCAGTACGGTCAGGTCTGGAACACCTTCCTGAACTACTACATCGGCGCGAAGCTGCTCTGGGACGCCGACGCGGACGTTGACGCGCTGCTGGCCGAGCTCTACGAGAAGTTCTTCGGCCCCGCCAGCGAGCCGATGGCGCAGTACTACACCACGCTGATCAACGCCATCGCCGACACCGAGATGCACACCTGCACCTGCTCGCTGGTGGGCCGGGATCCGCGGGTCATCTTCACCGATGAGCTGGTGGCCCGGCTGCGGGACCGGCTGGAGGAGGCGCAGCGGCTGGGGGCCGACGACCGGCTGGTGTCCGCGCGCCTGAGGAAGGTCGCGACCTCCCAGGAATACGCCGAGCGCTTCATCGAATACCTGGACCTGCAAGACCGCGCACTCGCAGAGGACCCCGGTGAGGAGCGGCACCGGCTGGCGGTCGAGGCCCTGGAGGCGCTGGAGGCGCTGCACGATGAGGTGACGCGCGACCGGCGCAAGTGGGAGGGCATCTGCTCCCCCGGCTCCTACCACTGGCGCTACGACCTGCGGCGGGCCCGCGAGCTGGCCGAGCCGCCGCCCATCCCGGTCGGCGAGGAGGTCCGGGAGCTGCCCATGCAGTGGAGGTTCGCGCTGGACCCCGAGAACGTGGGAGTGCAGGAGCAGTGGTTCGCGACCGACTTCGATGACAGCGACTGGGCGCAGATCAGCGTCGGGCAGTACTGGGAGCGCCAGGGCTATGAGGGCTATGACGGCATCGCCTGGTATCGGCTGTCGGTGGAGATCACGGAGGATGACGTGGCCGAGCCGCTGCTGCTGGGCTTCGGCGGCGTGGACGCCGCAGCGAGGGTCTACCTCAACAGCGAGAAGATCGGGGAGCACGACGGCTGGGACGAGCCCTTCGCGGTGGAGGTCCCGCGTGATCTCGTGAAGGTCGGCGAGCAGAACCTCATCGCCGTGCGGGTCAGCGACACCAGCGCCAAGGGCGGCATCTACGGCACCGTCAGCCTGGCCAGACCGAAGTAGTGTCCGCGAGGACCGCCGGCCAAGCCGCTCACTCCTTCGGCGCCACGAGCTTGACGCTCTTCCAGAGCCCGCCGGCGTAGCCGTCGTCGCGGACGCGCACCGCGATCAGATTCTCCCGGCCGGGCTGCACCAGGTCGGTGACCTCCACGGCGAAGCGCTTGTCCCAGATCTGGTGGCGGTTGCCGGTGTGCTCGCCGGCCTTCCGCCCGTTCACCCACACCCAGGCCTGCTCGTCGGCCGCTCCGAAGTAGAGCATTAACCGGCGCCCGGCCGCCTCCTCCGGAATGCGCAGGCCGACGCGATACCAGGCGATGCCGTCGTAGTCGTAGCCCTGCGCCTCCCAGAACTCCCGGATGCGGATGTCCTCCCAGGAGCCGTCGTCGTAGTCCGCGGCGTACCACTGCTGCTGCACACCCACGTCCTCGCGGTCGAGCTTGAAGCGCCACACCTCGGGCGCATCGGCGATCAGCTCGTGCCCATCCCACAGATCGCCGAAGGTGCTCTCGTCGTCCCAGCCGGGCTGATGCCGGGCGCTGTTGTCGGGGACGGGACGCTCGGCCTCGAGCACCCCCGACTTCAGGGGCAGCACGCGCCTCTTGATGTACGTGTCGGCGAGGATGTCCTCATCGGCGATCCGATCCAGGTAGCCGGCGGCGGCATCGACCGCTCGCTTGCCGCGCTCGCGGGCCTCGCGGTCGCCCCTGGCCCAGGCATCGGCGCACCGGTAGGCGGTCGCCAGCCGATCCACCGCCGCCAGGCACTTCTGCTCGCGCCACAGCCTGCGGATCACCACCTCGCGCTGGGCGGCGGCGAAGGCCCTCGCAAGCTGCCTGTAGAGCCGCCCGATCAGCTCCGGGGTCCAGGCGCTGTGCGGCGCCCGGACGCCGTGGTTGTCCGAGAAGTAGCTGACCTCGTGCAGCATCCGGTAGTACTGGCGCATCGCCTCGGCCGCCTCGCGGAAGTAGAGCCTGAAGAACTCGTCGAGCATGGCATCCGGGTCGCGGTCGGCGTCCCAGAGCATCTGGCTGGCAATGTGCATCGACAGATCGTTGTCGGGCGAGCGGTTGAGCACCTCGCCGCTGTAGCCGATGACGCCGAGGTCGCGGTAGTAGCGGATCCGCGGGCCGACCGCGTAGACCTGCGGGGAGGGCAGGTCGCTGTAGGTGTACCACTCGTAGACGAAGATGCCCTCCACGGTCTGGTTCCACTGCTGCAGGCGCCTGCGGTACTCCGCGTTCTGCTCGCTGGTCGGGTCGTCGATGGCGTGGATGAGGTCGTAGATGTTGACGATGGCCACGACCACGTTGGGATGGGCCTTCATGCCCAGCGGCGGGCCGGGCATGTTCCCGTACTCCCCGTAGTAGATGAACAGCCGGTCGGGGAAGCGCTGGGAGACGCGCTCGGCGACGCGGTTGTTGAACTGCAGCACCCGCCAGGCCCAGCCCACCTCCGGGTCCGGGCTGTCCATGGCCCGGCAGTCGGCGCACTGGCACCACCCGTGCGTGTCATTGGGGCTGAGCGAGTAGCTGCCCAGGTCGGGGTCGCGCTCGAAGGCCTGCATGGCGCCCTGAGCCGCCAGGTTCACGACCTCCGGATTGGAGAGGCACAGTTGACCGCCCCTCTGGCGCACCGGCTCCTGGCCCGCCTCGCCCAGCAGGGGGAAGTACTCCGGATGCTCGTCGAAGTAGCGGTCCGCCGGGCAGAAGCCGTGGTAGTTGTGTCCGTGCATCAGCCGCACCCCGCCCTGGTAGTTCTTGACCGCCCAGTCGCTGTACCATTCCGGGTGCGCCAGCGTGGGCGCCACGTTCCCGTTGTTCCAGTGCACCCGGTGGATGAAGTCCGGCCTGTGGACGACGTTCAGCCCCTCGATCTCGATGGTCGGCCTCTTCGGCACCACCTCGCCGTCGGGGTGCGGCAGGTAGAACCGGCAGCCCAGCCGACGCAGCAGGTCATAGGTGGCATAGAGCTGACCGCGCCCCCGGTGGCCGAGCACGACGAGCCTCCCAGGGAAGGTCTGCAGGATGATGCCGTCATAGCCCAGCCGGTCGGCGTTGAGCGCGTGGCCCATGAGCTTCAGCGCCTCCGGGTGCCTGCCGACCAGCACCAGCGCGCCGTCGGGAAGGTCGTCAGTGTGCACGATGGGCAGCTTTGCCCCACTCATCCTCTGCAGGTAGGCCTGGAGCTGCTCGGCAGCCTGACGCTCGATGTCCGCCGGCTCGGCGGCGGTGACGATGGTCGCCGTCGGACGCCCGTCGCGCACCAGCGTGACCGCGGACGCGCTCTGCACGAGGGCCAGCAGCCCTCCGACACACGCCACGTATCTCAGCAGTCGCATCGGAACTCTCCCCTGACGCCCCATGTGATCCAGCCAGTACTGGTCAGCTTCCGGACCGGACGGCCACGACCTTCCAGTGGCCTCAGCCCTCCGGCGAGCGTCGGCCGCGGCGCTTGCGCGGGCGCAGGTGCTCTCCGAGTGCCGGCGAACCATGTGAGCCGAAAGGCCTGGCAGGGGGGCAACCGCTTGCCCTGAAGACAGCAGAGCTGAGCAGCCGTGAACTGGCATCACTGGATCGGCATCGTGCTGTGTCTTAGCGTCGTCTGTTGGAGCACTGGGGCGGAGGCCGACGGCGTGCTCTATCCCCGGAGCCACGGCCCCGAGCGCGGCTACCACGCCTGCCTGGTCGCCGACCGCAGCTTCGCGGACCTGGAGATGGCCGCTGCGCCGCGGCGGTCCGCGGCGGTGACGCACTTCGGGCTGGTGTTCCGCTACGTGGATGATGGCAATCTCTACCGCCTGGTGCTGCGCTCGGGCCAGCAGGACTTCCGGGTTGAGAAGGTCATCGAAGGCGTCTCCGACTACGCCACCACGCGCTACGTGCCCTTCGACTCGCGGCCGAACCAGTGGTATCACGTGCGGCTGAGGGCCGTCGGGCCGGAGGTGCGAGTGTGGATCGACGGGGAGCTCATGTACGAGGGGAGCGGCTTCGACGAGCTCGACGCGGGCGCGGTGGGCGTCACGGTCTTCGACCCCGCGCTGGCCGAGTTCGATGAGTTCGAGGTTCGCTCGCCCGAGGACGGTTCGCTGCTGTTCGCGGACTCGTTCGACGACCATGCCCTCAGCGACTGGGTAGCCGTGGGGCCGCCGGACGTGAAAGGGGAGTGGGCCGTGCAGGAGAAGGTGGATCGTCAGCCGCCGGCGCGCGAGTTTGAGGTCGTCTCCCAGTTCGAGGTCTGCCCCTCCACCGGCGAGAATCGCAGCATGTTCGAGTTCTCGAGCCTGCTGGCCATGGCAGACGGCCGGCTGTTCACCGCATTCATCGAGGAGAATCAGCACGGGACCCCGCCGTGGGCGGCCATGCCCAGCTCCGGCCGGCTGTGGTGCGCGTGGTCCGATGACCTGGGCGAGAGCTGGACGCGACGGCGGCTCTTCGTGGATACGCCCCTGGACGACCGCCACTGCTACGTCACGCAACTGGAGGACGGGCGGCTGCTTGCGACCTTCTGGGTGCAGCTCGTGGCCTTCGGCACCCGGGGGGTCATCAACTACGCCACCACCTCCGACGACGGCGGCGTCACATGGAGCGATCCGGTGCGCTGGGGCAGCCCCCACGGCGGCTGGGCGCCGGAGGGCATGGTGCAGGTGGCCGGCAGCTCCTCGGTGACGGTCCCGGCCCAGCGCCACCCGGACGGCCGGCTCTACCAGGCGGTGGCCACGGTCGGACATGACGGGCGCCCGCCCGCCGAGGCCGGCCTGCTGTGGTCGAGCGACGGCGGCCGGACCTGGGGCGACTACGTTACGGTGGCCTTTGATCCCGAGCGGCGCATCTCCTACGTGGAGCCCGCTATCCTGCGCCTGTCCGGCGGCCGATGGGTCTGCGTCATGCGCACGGAGGTGCCCATCGACCCTGGGACCACCCATCCGTATCGCCTGGGCCCGAGCATGTGGTGCACGTCCGAGGATGGCCGTATCTGGTCCGAGCCCCAGGAGATGCCGCTGGACTT
>JAYENL010000247.1:0-24317 GCA_034722055.1 Armatimonadota bacterium | reverse complement strand
GGTGTAGACGAACATGATCTGGCCGTCCTCGAGGGTCACGAAGTCTCCCTCGGAGTTGCGCGGATTGTCCTCCCCCGGCGGGAGCAGGCGGATCTTCGTCAGCCCGCCCTCCTCGATCACCTCGGGACCGTCGTCATCTGCACGGGCATTGGTCGGGGTCACCATCGTACACCACCCTGTCATGGCGGCAAGCAGCACAATCGTGATTGACACGCGAGACACGCCTTGGCCACCTCCAGCAGTCAGTGCCTGAACGCACACAGCGCCTACGGCAGACACGGTCGGGGACGCCCGCCGGCCGGCGGATGCGCGCCCTCGGCTGACAGTTACTGCTCCTCGGCTCCCGGCCCGACCTCCCCGATCAGCAGGAACGGCGAGCGGATCTTGTAGAGCCACTCGCCGCCAGCGCCGTAGAGGGTGTTGCCACGCAGGCCGAAGAAGATCTCCACCACTGAATGTGGCATCGGCTCCAGGAACTCGTAACGGTCTCGCTCGGTGTCATAGAGCAGCACCGCGCCGCTGTGACCGTGGTCCTGTCCGTGGATGGCGGCCTCGCGCGCGCTCTGCACGTAGGGCCCGAAGATCATGATGTGGCGCTCATCGTAGGCCAGGGCGGTCAGTGCCCGGCCCGCGAAGGGCAGGTCGCGGATGCGCGTCCAGGCGCCCTCGCTGACGTCGAACTTCCAGGCGTCATCGACGTTCTCGCCTGGATCGCGGTCAACCCGGTAGCCACCGAAGGCGTACAGGTCCCCGCCGCAGGTGGTGGCGGCCAGGATCGTGGTCGGGGGGCCGGGCATCTCCGCCAGCTCCTGCCACTGCGCGTCCGCCTCAGCGGTGTCGAGGGAGTAGACCGCGTGGTAGGTCTCGCTGAGGTCAGCGTTGGCGCCTCCAGTGCAGTAGATCGTCCTGCCCACCGCCCCGCCCATCATGTAGTTGGCCGGCAGGGCCAGACCGGGGCCCGGTGACCACTCGTACTCCAGGCCCCCCTCGCCCCGCGCCGGCGAGAGGATCAACCCGTCCGCCACCGGCTGCATGTCCTGGCCGCAGCCGCCCATCACGTACATCCGATTGCCGATCACCGCGCTGAAGGCGTATGCCCGCTCAGCCGGCAGATCCGGGCCCATCCGCCACTCACCCTCGGAGGTATCGTAGACCTGTGTCCACTTCACGACCCGCTTGCTCTCCGGGGTATGCCAGAAGGTCCCTCCGGCCACGATCATGTCGTCGCCGATGATGCCCGTCATCCCGCCCGCCGTGGCCTGCAGCATCTCCGGCCCCGTGGACCACTCGATGGACAGCGGGGGCTCGGCATACGCCGCGCACGCCACCGCCATCGTCAGAGCAAGGACGCCTCTCACAGTGCTCATTGACACGCGCTCCTCCGTCGGCCGGCGTCAGGGGCTTTCTCAGTCCACCCGAAGCCTCGCCAGGTAGATGCTGGTCCTCTCCTCATGCGAGGAGTAGTAGCTCATCCACACCAGTCCATCGTGATAGACGAAGCCGGGGTAGCTGGTGTCGCCGCCTGACGGCAGGTCCAGGATGTCGGTCAGCGTTCCCTGCTCGGGGTCCAGCCACAGCAGGGAGGTGCGGACGGGCTCGTCATAGAGCCGCCCGCCGGCCAGGAAGCGGCCGTCGGGGAGCTGAATCATGTCGGGGCCTCCCAGCTTCACACCCAGATCCTGCCACTGCCACTGCTCGTAGGGCGGGGTCGCGGTGCCGAGCTGAGCCGTGGCCCCCTCGCCGTCCATTCGCAGCAGGCAGAGCGCCGTATCGTCGTCCAGGAACAGCAGCCTCGTCTCATTCGGATAGCCCTCGTCGTATGCCCTGGGGGCGACTGTCTCGAACACCCGCCCGCAGCGGCTGCGGTAGAGGGTCACGAAGCGCCCCTCGCCGCATCCATAGCCCATGCCCCAGCCCGTGCCCTTGTGCCAGGTGACGCGCCACAGCCATACATTCCCGTCGGCGATCTCCCACGGGCCGCGCCACTGGTGACCGTCGTCGGAGAACCACGAATTGCTGGTCAGCGGGCCGCGGTCGTCCTCGCGCCAGTCCCTGGCCCCGGCCAGCAGCATCAGGAGCCCATCCGGAGTGACCGAGAGCTTCGGGTCGCGCAGGTCGAAGCCCTCCATCTCCACCAGCGCCGCGGAGTCCCAGCTCTCACCGTCCTCAGATACGATGACACGCAGGTTGCCCCAGTCAGAGGCATGGGCACCGCCCTCGCGGAAGGTGCACCACCAGCGCTCTTGGTAGCGCGTGAGGTCCGTGAAGGCGTTGTGGGGCGCCTCGTCCCAGATCCGCTGCACTGATATCAGCTCGACAGTCCCGCCCGGTCCGGCCATGGCAAACCCTCCCATGATACATGGTGCGTGCGGTGTACCGGGTGGCGGCGGTGCTGTTCGCCGCGCCGACAGCGAAGTCCTTGTGGATGAAAAACATCACCCCGGCAGCGGCCGGGTTACCCTGTCGGGGCCGGGTCCACAGCCGAGCATGTCCGCCGTCCCGCTGTCGAGGGAGGAGAATCAGTGCCGCGCGGCATATATGGCCGCTGACACTGAGCGCCGGAGGTTCGGCGAGCAGCGCGCGGACGATCCGGCGCCGGAGGCCATTGCGCTGTCCGAGAAAGCTGCTCTCCCCCGGAGGTTGAGGACAATGGACGCAGAGGCACTACAGCTTGCGACACATCCGCTGTGGTCGGCGACCCCCACGCCGCTGACCGAGGACATGGAGATCGACGTGGAGGCCGCGCGGCACCTGGTTGACCACCACCTCAAGCTGGGCGTCACGGGTCTCTTCCTGCTTGGGACCTGCGGCGAGGGCCCGTGGCTGCCCCGCCGCCTGCACCGGGACCTGGTGCGCGAGGTGTGCGCATACAACGATGGGCGGCTGACCATCGGCGCGCAGGTGACCGACAACTCCGCGCTGCGGATCATTGAGAACGCGGAGATGGCGGCGGAGGAGGGCGCGGACATCGCCGTCATGGCCGCCCCGTTCAAGGTCTTCAGGCCCACCCCTGAGACCCTGCGGGAGCTGTACCTGGAGGCCATTGAGGGCAGCCCCCTGCCCATGGGCATCTACGACCGCGGCCAGCATGACCTCATCGAGATCCCCGGCGAGGTCATCACCGACGCCCTCGCCCAGGAGAGGGTCGTTATCCTCAAGGACAGCTCCGGGGACCCGGAGCGTCGCGAGGCGGCGCTGGAGGTCCGCGAGGGGCGTCCCGACCTGCGCATCATGACCGGTGATGAGTTCGACTGTGTTACCTACCTGGACGCCGGCTACGACGGCCTGACCCTCGGCGGCGGCATCTTCAACGGCTTTATCGCCAGCCAGATCATTGAGGCCGTCAACGAGGGTGACATCGACCGGGCCAACGCGCTGCAGGAGCGCATGAACGAGCTGATGTGGGACGTCTACGGCGGGAAGGAGATCACCTGCTGGCTGCGGGGGCTCAAGCACCTGCTGGTGCGCATGGGGATCTTCGGCACCGACAATCTGCTGCTGGACTACGACCTGACGCCCGAGTGCGAGGAGCGCATTGAGCGCGTGCTGCGGGAGGAGCGCGATGTGCTCTTCCCCTGGGAGAGCGGGGGCGGCTGAGACCCTGAGATTCCGATCAACACTGAGCTTCACCGCCCTGGCAAGCTGACCTCCGGAGGATACGCGAGGAGGATGCGTGTGGGTGCACTGACAGTATTCCTGGCGACAGCGATCGCGGCGGGCTCGGCCGCGGCGCAGCAGACGATGTCGTTCTCCGGCGATGAGCTGCCTGAGGGCGCGATGGACACCAGCGTGAACGTGCGCCGCATGATGGGGCTCGACCGGTGACGATGGCCCCTTCGGGACGTGCTTACATGATGGTGACAGCCGTGCGGCGATGGCTTTTGCTCGGGATGGTGCTGCTGACCATGAGCGCCTCGGCCGAGGTCCAGACCACTGAGGACTACATCGTCCCGGAGGGGGAGGGCGGCTACTTCAACCCCAGCACAGTCTACGCCACGAACGAGGAGGCGCCGGGCTTCGGCGACCTGGTGCAGGTCGTCAGCGTCATGGACGTGAGCGACAGCTTCACGAAGATCCTCATCCGGCGCTCCAGCGACAACGGAGAGACCTGGAGCCAGTTCGAGCCGCTGGAGGAGATGTATCGGGAGGGCGATGACTACATCAAGTTCGGCACCGGGTCGCTGTTCGCCGATCCCGAAAACGGGCGGATGGTGTTCTTCGCCCAGAAGCTGTGCTACGAGAGCAACAGGCTGGCCTCCACCTGGCGGAAGCGGCGCATCGTCTACCGCATCTCGGCCGACAACGGCCTGACCTGGAGCGATCGCCACCAGCTCATCCAGGGCGGTCGAGACAGCCAGGGGCGGCCCTTCGACGAGCAGCACTGGATGGAGGGCGCGGTCTACGGACGCAACATGGCCTGCATCATCGCCAGCAGAGCCATCAGGGTGCGGGGCGAGGGTCCGAATGAGGGCAAGATCCTGCTGCCCCTCCAGACCCAGCAGGTTGACCACAGCGGCGAGCTCTATATGCCGACCGGCGGCGGCTACATGCACAGCGGCTGCCTCATCGGCGAGTGGAACGACGACCTCACCGACCTGCGCTGGGACTGCAGCAACCACGTCGGCGTGTCGCCGAAGGTGTCCTCTCGCGGGGTCTTCGAGCCCTCGGTCGCGGAGCTGCCCGATGGCAGGATGGTCATGGTCATGCGTGGCAGCAACGCCGGCCTGCAGGGCGTGAGGGGCGTGAAGTTCCAGAGCGTCTCGCACGACCAGGGGACGACCTGGTCGCGGCCCTGCCCCCTGCTCTTCGACGATCTCTCTCCGATGCCCTCAAGCTCGTCGCTGTCGCTGCTGATCCGTGTCAGCGACGGGAGGGTGTTCTACTGCGGCGTCATCGCCGGGGAGCCGCCGTCGGGCAACTGGCCCCGCTACCCGGTGGTGGTGGCGGAGGTAGACCCGGAGACGGCTCTGGTCCAGAGAGACGCCGTCACGGAGGTGGTTGACCGGCACGGCGATGATCCGAAGGGCGCGCAGTACGTGAATCACTGGGTTTACGAGGACCCCATCCGCAACGCTCTGGTGGTCCTTACGCGCCACTACAAGGGCAGCATGAACGTGGCGGTCGATCGGCACATTGTGCCGCTGAGCGAGTAGCGCCGGAACCGTATCGGCGGTCAAGAGGTGATGCCGAGGTGAGCCATGGAGAGATGGGAAGACGGGACTTTTTGCGAACCACAGCGATGGCGGGCGCCGGCGTCCTGGGAGCGACGCTGGGCACCTGGAGGGCGGCGCCTGCGGCGAGGAGCGGGCGAAGCATGATGACGCCTGAAGAGGTGCGCCATCACCTGACGGGGCCGGTGACGTCGATCTTCATGCCCTTCACCCGGGAGGGGGAGATCGATGAGCGGAGCCTGCGGGGGATGATCGACCGGGATATCGACAACGGCAGCCGGAGCATCATCCTCACCGCCGGCGACAGCATGTTCAACATCCTGACCGATGACGAGGCCGATCGGGTCACGCGCATCACTGTGGAGCAGACCGCCGGCCGGGCCATGGTGGTGGCTGCGGACAAGAGCTGGTGGCTGGACCGGGAGATCCAGTGGGCCAGGCGCGTTCGGGAGATAGGCGCCGACATGCTGATGGCGAGGCCGCCCGGAGGCGTCGTGGAGCCGGAGGCCTATGTGCAGTACTACCGCGAGGTCGCCCGCCACATCCCGGTGATGGTGGTCACGAACGTCTTCAAGCGCGACGAGATGGATTTCAACCGCCGGACCATCGAGATGGTGCGCGACCAGGTGGACGGAGTCATGGCCATGAAGGACGACCTCATCGGGGAGTTCATCACCCAGATCGCGCCGCTGGTGCACGACGAGTGGGCGGTGATGTCGGGCGGACAGATGAAGAACCACCTCTTCACACTGCCCTACGGCTGCGACGGCTTCATGGACGTCTTCCGGATGCTGAACCCGGACATCTCCGACCGGTATTGGGCGGCCATCGAGGCCGAGGACCTGGACCGGGCGCAGGAGATCGTGGACACCTACGATCAGCCCTTCTTCAAGGCCGTCCTGTCCTTCCCCGGCTTCCGGCCAGGCATGCACGCGGCGCTGGAGATCTACGGCATCGCTCAGCGCTGGCACCGCAAGCCCCTCTACAGTCTCACCGACGAGCAGGTCGCGGAGCTGAGGGGGATGCTGGAGGAGATCGGCCTGGTGTAGCCCGCACCTGATGCCCACGGGCTCGAGCGCTGCACCCGGGCACGCCCCCGGGTGCCGATGCCCTCTGAGACCAGGGGAGTAGCGCGTGATGCAGCGGAGGCACCGTCCAGTCCCGAGCAGTCCCCGCGATCGATTGTCCCGGCGGAGCCTGGCGGTCGTGTGGCCGATGCTGGCGGCGCTGCTGAGTGTGTGGGTGCTGGTGCCGGCACTGGCCGAGGAGGCCGAGCGAGGAGCCGCGGCGTGGCAGATACAGCGGGGCCATCACCGGATCGCAGCGAGGAGAGCCACGATGCCTGACACCGAGCAGTGGGTGACCTCCGGATTCGAGGGATTCTCCCAGGGGCGCTTCGGCAACAGCGGTCAGAACCTGTATGTCTCCCGCGCCGGCGTACTGCAGCGGATACACCACTTCGACCTGGATGACGACGGGTACGTGGATCTGCTGGTCTGCAACAGCCAGGACCACTCCGAGAGCCCGCCCACGTACGTCTACCAGGATGTGCTGGGAGAGACCCGCAGGCGAGAGCTGCCCGCCGAGGGCGCCGTCTTCGCCGAGCTGGCCGACCTCAACGGCGACGGCTACGACGACCTGGTGCTCTCGCGCGTCTATGATGGCATCCGGCATGACCTCAACGCCATCATCTACTACGGGTCGCCGGATGGCCTCACTGAGGCGCTGCACCAGCGCCTGCCCGTGCCCAGGAGCACCTCGGTGGCGGCGGGCGACTTCACCGGCGACGGCTGGCTGGACCTGGCCTTCACGACCCACGGTCGGCTTCGGATCTTCTCCCAGACCGACCTGGGCTTCGAGCCCAAGCGCCATGCGGACCTGGGCGTGAGGTGCGAGCAGATGACGGCCGCGGACATCGACGCGGACGGCTGCGCGGACCTGGTGGTGCTGGGCGGGGGAGGCGAGGCGAGGATCCTGTGGGGCGGCGCGGAGGGACTCGACCCCGAGCGGGCCTCGGATGTGCCCACTGAGGTGGGCGTGACTGGCGTGGAGCAGGAGCTGACCACCAGTGAGGCGGAGGCGGCGACGGCGATCCGGCCGCTGGCCCGGATCATATCCCTCGGCAATGTCCCGCACCTCTTTATCTCTCACGACACGTACCTGGCGCTGCTGCCGGTCATGCCCGATCGAAGCTTCGGGGAGGCCCTGACCCTCAGCGTGCCGCTGTCTCTGGCGGTGGACATCGGCGACGTCAATGGCGACGGCCACCCGGACCTGGCGGTAGCGGCGCGCAGCGACCACGAGGGCGAGCAGTGCTCATGGGTGTACTGGGGCGGAGCGGACGGCTTCAGCGATGAGAGGCGCCAGGCCCTGCCGGGATCGCACGCCACGGACGTCGCGGTCGGCGATCTTGACGCCGACGGCTATGACGACGTGGTCATCTGCAGGGGGCACACCGCGGAGTCCTTTACGTCTGAATCCCTGGTGTTCGCCGGCGGACCCGACGGCGTAGCGCAGGAGCCCGTGCGGCTGACCAGTCACGACGCCCGGCGCGCCGTGATCGGGCGGACCTCAGACGATCCTCTGCCGCAGGTGATCTTCGCCAACCGGGCGGCTCGCGGGGCGACCGGCGACGTCGATCCGGTCATCTATCACGGCGGCCCGCAGGGCTTCGACCCCGAGAGGAGGACGAACCTCAGCGGCCGGGACGCCGTGGCCGCCGCGGTCTGCGACGTTGATGACGACGGCTATCCCGATGCCATCCTCGCCAACTGCTCCGAGAACGCCATCAACCTCGACCCGGGCTCCTTCGTGTTCCTCGGTGGTCCGGAGGGCTGCTCCTACGACCCCGACATCGCCCTTGACACCACGCGAGCGCACGGCGTCGTCTGCGCGGACTTCAACCGCGACGGCTACCTCGACCTGATCTTCGGCGGGTTCAACTTCCCTGATCTGCTGATCTTCCCCGGCGGCCCCCAGGGGTTCGACGCCGAGAACCCCCAGCGCATCCGCATGGAGATCGATGGCGTCACCTACGATCAGCCGCGCTGGATCTACACCGCCGATCTGGACAACGACGGGTGGCTGGACCTCGTCATTCCGCAAATCGCCGCCGACCGCAGCATGATCCTGTGGGGCTCACCGCAGGGCTTCTCCATCGAGAATCGGCAGATGCTCTCCGTGTTCCACGGGGCCTACGCCCAGGCCGCGGACCTCACGGGCAACGGCTACCTGGACCTGATGATCGGCGGCCACGCTCCCTCACGGAGCGAGCCGCACGACTCCTTCGTGCACGTCTACTGGAACGGGCCGGAGGGGCTTCGCGAGGACCGGCGGATGCTGCTGACCAGCTACGGGGTGAACGCCCTCGCGGTAGCGGACCTGGACGGGGATGGCAGGCTGGACCTGGTGGTCTGCAACTACCACAGCGGGACGCAGCGCGATATCGACTCCTACATCTACTGGGGTCAGGAGGACGGCACGTTCTCGCGGTCGGACGTCACACGGCTGCCCTGCCACTCAGCGTCGGGAGCCGTGGCCGCCGATTTCGACGGCAGCGGCACGGTGGACCTGTTCATCGCCAACCACAAGATGTGGAAGGACCACGTCGGCCGGTCCTTCGTGTGGTGGAACGACGGCACCGGCTTCTCGAGGGACAACGTCACGGAGCTGCCCACCAAGGGCCCGCACGGCACCTACGTGGTGGATGCCGGCAATCAGCGCGACAGGGGCCACGAGGAGTACTACGTCTCGGCCCCCTTCCGGCTGCCGCCCGGCGCCACGGTCAGGCGCGTGCGCTGGGACGCCGAGGTGCCTGACAGGACGTGGGTGAAGGCCCAACTGCGCTTCGCGGGCAGCGAGGAGGGCCTGGAGCGGGCCCTGTGGCAGGGCCCGCGCGAGGGCGCCTGGTTCGAGAACGGCGCGAGAGTCCAGGGCATGGAGCAGGACCGCTGGGTGCAGTATCGGCTGGCGCTGGGGGCGCTGTGGGGCTGTCGCACGCCCCGGGTAACCCGGGTCGCGCTGGACTATGGGCGCTGACGGGAGCGCGTCTACTGCACTGCCAGCCTGAACCAGCGGATGTTGGAGACGCACTCCTCGTAGCACCAGAACGCAACGAAGATGCCGCCGTCCGGCAGCCCGATCACGCATGGGGCGCCGAACCGCAGGACGTTGAAGTTCGCCACCATGTCATCGGTTGAGCTGGTCAGGCCCTCCACCTCCGCGCCCCAGACCGGAGTCTGCTGGAGGGTCTCCCAGCGCTCGTCCTCCACGCTCACCAGCGCCGCCCACAGGCCGCTGCGATCCATCCGCCGGTAGATGGCCAGCACGCGACCGTCCTCCAGCGCGAGCACGTCCATGGTCTGTCCCTGCAGGCCCGTGGAGGTCGGCGGCGACCACGTCAGGCCCCCATCATCGCTGAGCGCGTACTGGTTGGGCAGGTCCTCACCGGCCCCCTCATCGTAGGCCCACGCCACGGCCAGAAGCGTTCCATCGGCCATCTGTGCGATCTTGGACTCCCAGTAGATGATCTCCCCGGCCGGGTCGCTCATGACCTCCACGTGCTGCGGCCAGCTCGCGCCTCGATCCTCCGAGATGAAGGCCACCATCTTCATGCCGCTGGGCTCTGAGCCGTCCCACCCTCGCCAGGTTGAGGTAGGCAGCAGCCACCGCCCCTCGCTGAGAGGCACGATGGGGCTGCACAGCTCGAAGGAGGGCCCGACCAGGGGTGGGGCAATGGGCGTCGGGGCCGACCATGTGCGGCCCTGATCCTGCGAGCGCAGCAGCCAGAACTGCGTGGGGACGAAGCCCAGGGTGTCGGGTTTCGCCAGGCCGTCGTCGGGATGATCGCTGCGGTCGCACTCGTTCACCAGCGCCACGATCTCCCCGTCCGGGGCGGCCGTGATCCGCGCCGAGTCCGAGGTCAGCTCCCGACGGCGGTAGAGCGCGCCCTGAAGCTGCCACGTCGCGCCGCCATCGGTGCTGCGTGCCAGGTGCGTGTGCATGTCCACAGACTCAAAGGCCTCGGCCAGCGCCAGCGAGGCCAGCATCTCGCCGTCGTCGAGGACCACCACCGACGGGAAGATGGCGTGGATGGCCCGCACGTGGGGCTTGGGATTGCGGTAGATGAGACCGGTGTCGAGCACCTGGATCTGAGGCATGGCATGAACCCCTCCGGCCGCCGGCGCTACTGCTGCGCCTGGGCCTCCGCCTCCTCGAGACAGGCTCGCGCTTTGGCGGCGGTGCCCAGGCAGTAGAGTGTGCTGAAGTCCTTGGGCCCGTTGAAGATGTGCACGCCGTCGGCGCCCCGGGCGTACCAACGGAGCGCCCGGCGGCAGTGATCGGTTTTCGAGAGGCTGCCGCGCTGCAGCTCGAGCTTCTCGCCGCGCGCCAGCCGCTTGTCCTCCTCCGGCGTGAGGTCGTGGCCCGAGGTGGTGGCCTCCTCGCCGAACAGCAGCGTGCAGTCGCTGCCCTCGAGCATCTCCACGAAGGGCTGCAGGCTGAACTCGAAGCCGCCAAGCTGGCCGTGCTCGGACACGATGAGCATGTCCAGCAGGCCCTCGTCGATCCAGGTCTCGATATCCAGCCCCTGCTGCAGGTAGTCGTCATGATCGACGCGCGCTGAGATGCGCAAGGGATGCCCCAGTTGCTGCTCGGCCTCGTCCAGCCGCTGGCGCAGCTCGCGCACGAACCGGGTCATGAACTGCGCCCGATAGCGCCACCATTTCTCCGGCTCGGGCCCGGGCGGCTCGACGCCGTGCTCCGCCTGGAAGCCCTCCACCAGCACCGGCTCGAAGCCGAAGAACGGCGGGTGCCGCAGGAAGTCCAGGTTGACGCCCTTGATGTCGTACTGCATCGTCTCGGAGAGCACGTCGAGGAAGAACTGGCGCACCTCCGGGTAGGCGTAGCTCATGTGCGGGTGCAGGCCGCCGCCCTGGTTCACGACACGCAGATCCGGGTTCTCGTGCCAGAAGCTGCCATTGAGGAAGTCTTCGTAGGTCTTGCCGTAGAATGGGCACATCCTCAGCGACACGAAGAGAGGGATGCCGTCCTCCTCGGCCTGCTCCGTGACCACACGCAGCGGGTCATTTCCCTCGGCGATGAGCCGCTGGACAGTCTCGGCGGCCCGGCGGTCGCCGCGGCGAAGCTTCTCGAACTCCTCGTCAGTAACGCCCTCGCCCAGGACGTCGCCAACCTCCGTGTCGAAGCTGAACGTGCCGCCGCACGGCCCCAGGCACCACTCCAGCACCGTGACGTCCGTGTCCTGGTACCGGTGGACCCATTCCTGCAAATCCTCGGCAGTTGAGAACGCGCCGCTCCAGAATGCGCTGAAGCCGTCATTGTTGACGATGACGTCGCGGGGCTGCTGCATCTCTTCCTCCGTCATGCTCGGGATGGCCTCCGCCTCGTCGGCGGCCGTGGGAGTGCCGTGCCACGAGCAGCCAAGGGACAAGAGGTACCAGGTGATGACTGTACACGCCGCGACTGAACGCCCGGTCATGGGGATCATACCGCCTCTATGGACCATTGATAGCCTCCAGCGATGCGGCGGCCGGTGGGCTGCAGAGGCCGTCACACCACGCTCCCGGATGGTTCGCCACGCTCGGAGACAACTCCTCCCGGCGACGGCCGGCGGGAGGCAGCGGGGGCGCTGGCGAAGAATGATCTGGTCGCTGAGGCCGCCAATCCGGCACCATAGTGTGAGGGAGTGTCAGGCCATGGTGGGCGCAATCCGGCGCCGCATCCGAAAGCCGTGTTCTCTCGCCGCTGCTCTGCTGTGTGCCGTCAGCGTAGCTGCCGCGCAGCAGCACCGGTGGCAGGCCCCGCTCCCGGCCTGCGAGCTGAAGGGCTGCACTATGCAGAGCGGCCGAATCGTGCCACGAGCGACCTTCGCGGTGCCGCCGGACGAACCGCTGCGCGTGGAGGCCGAGCGCGCCAGCGAGATCACCGGCCCCGTGGAGGAGGTCGCCGCCGAGGAGGCCGGCGGCGGAAGCTACCTGCACGTCCCGGATGGGACCTACCAAGGCAAGTCGGCCGCGGCGATCCTGTCAGTCAGCATCCCCGAGCCGGGGGATTACCGCCTGTGGGTGCGGACCTTCTGGCCCGACATCGGCGGGAACTCCTTCTACCTCTCACTCGACGGCGGCGAGGACGAGGTCTTCGGCAACTCGGAGGGCCCGGAGGTCATCGGCGTCTGGCACTGGGAGCCGGGGCCCGTGTGGCACCTGGAGCCGGGCCTGCACACGGTCAGGATTACCTGGCGCGAGGACGGCACGCAGCTTGACCTGGCGCTGCTCGGCCGCGGGGGCTACGAGCCGTCCGATGCCACCGACCTCGGCCTGGGCGCCGAGCCCGGTCCGCCCCCGTGGCTGCAGGTCACAACACCGGAGCTGCGGCCGACGTCGGTCGTGGCCTGGCGAGACGTGGCGGTCCGCCCCGCAGAGCTGGCGGAGCGCGCGCACATCGAGGCATCGGTGGATGGGGGCCAGAGCTGGCAGGAGGCGCCCGGCGGGGACCTGAGCGGTCTGCCGGTGGCGGGCGAGGGCGAGGATGCGCTTCGGGTGCGCCTGCGGCTGGACGGCCCACCGGAGGGCGCCGCAATCGAGGCGATCGAGGTCACCTACGACGGCGGGCCGTGGAAGGCC
The DNA here is from genome assembly GCA_034722055.1 of Armatimonadota bacterium. Classification (GTDB taxonomy): domain Bacteria; phylum Armatimonadota; class Zipacnadia; order Zipacnadales; family UBA5352; genus JAYENL01. The sequence continues at coordinate 11,503 of JAYENL010000247.1, read as the reverse complement.
ACGCTCAGCGACGATCGCGTGGCGTTCGACTTCGATCTCGCCAGCGGAGGGTGCATCGGCGTCCGCAACCTGGCGACGGGCACCATTCTCAGCCGCGGCAGGGGTCCGCTGTTCCGGCTGCGGTACCTGCCCCACGACGGCGGGGAGGTCGTGGCTGTTCCGGACGAGGACGTCGCCCTCCTCGCCCACGAGATGAGGCAGGACCCGCCGGCGGTGGACCTGCGCTTCCGGGCGCAGGTTCCCGGCGGGGCCTGTGAGGTGCTGTGCCACGCGGAGCTGCCCGCGGACGGGCTGCCGAGATGGTGGATCGAGGTCACCAACCGCGGTGAGGGCATCCACATGGTGGAGGTGCACTTCCCGCTGATCCCCGGAGTTCGCGTCGGGGAACACGCGGAGGACGACTGGCTGATGTGGCCGCGCTGGGGCTGCCGGCGGATCCCGTGGCCGGCCCGCAGCGCTCCGGGGACGGCCTACTACCCCAGCGGCCGGGCCATGATGAACTGGCTGGATGTCTACGAGGAGGGCGAGCGGCCGCAGGGCCTCTACGTGGCGTCCCAGGATGAGACGGTGCTGATGGGCGCGCTGCAGGCTACAGGCGGCCCGGACGGCGAGACGCTGACGCTCGGGATGAGCAAGATGCCGCGGATCCGCCCCGGCGAGAGCTTTCGGACCGAGGACTTCGTGGTGGCGCCCCACGAGGGCGACTGGCACTGGGCCGCCGACCGCTACCGTGAGTGGCTCTATGGCTGGATGCGACCCTACCAGCCGCCGGAATGGGTGGTGGACGCCGACGGATGGCTGGGCTCCGGCCGGGACGGCGACTTCCTCCGCTACATCCCCAGCCGCTACCGGCTGGCACGGAGGCTGGGGCTGAGCTACGTGGAGTTCTGGGGGCAGATGATGACGGGGCTGGCGGCCGGCGAGAGCTGCTGCAATCGCCTCTACTTCCCCGACCCGCGCTACGGCACCGAGGAGGAGTTCGCCCGGGCCATTTCGTATGTGCGCGGCGCCGGCGGCCACATCGGCTTCTACACCAACGGCCAGGCCTGGAACCCGCGCTACCCCAGGCTGCGCCCGGTGTACGAGGGGCTGCTGCCGGACGACGCGCTCATTCCGGACTGGGAAGGCGGCTTCAAGCGCCACGCCCTGCGGCAGCCGGATGGCAGCTTCTACCCCCAGTATGCCAAGCCGCCGGGGGACGAGTCGCCCTACCCCTGTTCGTTCTACCTGATGTGCTCGCACGCCACCGGCTGGCAGGATTACCTGCACCACTACATCGTGGAGCGCTACGTGGCGGAGTATGGCGTGGACGCCATGTACGTGGATCAGGTGGGGGCGGCGGCCGCCAAGGCCTGCTATGCGCTGGGCCACGGGCATGACGACTATGTGGGCGCCTGGGGCCGGGGGCATCTGCGCAACTTCCAGCGCCTCAAGACCGACGGGCGAGAGCATGAGCCGCATTTCACCCTGGCCACCGAGGGCCTGGCCGACGTCTACGGTCAGTGGGTGGACATCTTCCTGCTCTCGCCGGTGGCCAGCCGCCGCTGGCAGCACGTGGCGCCCGAGGTCATCCGCTACACGCTACCCGACTTCATCTGCTATGACGGCTTCGCGAACGGCATGGCAGGCGCGACGCTCAGCGACCGGCAGACGATCAACGAGGTCTTCCTGCTGGGCAACCGCTTCGACATCTTCGAGCGCTCCGAGGAGGTCATGGCGCACATCCGAGGAGTCCTGCGCCTCCGGCAGGAGACCGGCCCGCTGCTCTACCGGGGGCGCTTCCGGGACGAGATCGGACTGACGGTCAGCGACCAGCGCGTGCGCGCCAAGCTCTGGCGGCTGGACACCGGGGAGGCGCGCGGATGGCTGGTCAACGTGCTGAACGAGGATGCCGTGGAGGGCGCCTCAATCTCGGTGGACACCGGCGACACCGAGCCTGCCCGCGCGTTGTGCGCAACACTGGATCAGCCGCTTCAGCCCATCGAGATGACGCTGCGGGACGGCCGGGCGAGCGTCGAGGCGCCGGCGTCGGAGCTGTCCACGGTGCTGCTGCTCGCGGAGTCGAGCCCGTGGCTGCTGCGCGCCATGGCGCCGGTGACGGCGGCGGGCAACCAGTCCGCCGTTGAGCTGCGCTTCCGGCCGCTGGTCGATGTCGAGGAGGGCTTCGCGACCGCTCGACTGCGGGTTCCCGAGGGCTGGAGTGCGGAGCCGGTGCGGTTCGCGACGAGCCGCTCCCGCGACGTGTCACTGCCGTTCGCGTCTCCCGACGGTGCCCCGGCCGGTGGACATCCGGTCACCGTCGAGGTGACGATAGGCGACCGCACCTGGACCTCACAGGAGCACGTGCTGATCGAGGAGCCGCTGGAGGTCGGCCTTCAGGTGCAGGCCGGGCGCCTGGTCGCTGCACTTCACAACCGCAGCGACGGCGACCTGACCGTGGAGTGCCTGGCGTCGGGCCCTCAGTGGCTGCGCCTGCCCGAGCCGGGCATGACGCTGGACGTTCCGGCCGGCGAGGAGGCTGAGTGCGTCTTCCCATGGCAGGCCCCTGAGGGCGTGCCCGAGGCCGGGACGGTGACTGTCACCGCGTCCGCCGCCGGCCGCGAGTACGCCGCCGAGGGGACGCTGGCGCCACTGGACCTGTCGGTGGCACGCTGGGACATCGCCCGCTATGAGGGCACCGTCGGCCACAGCACTCGCGACGACGTGCTCAGCATCAGCACCCCCAGCCAGAGCGACCGCGGCGCCTGGCGCTGGACCACGAGCATGGTCATACCGGGCGAGCGGTACCGCTTCAGCGTTCAGGGCCGCACCGAGCACGTGCGCTCGACCGACGGCGGGGCGCTGGTGCGCGTTATCTTCTTCGACCGCGATGATCCCAGCCAGGGCGCCGGCGACTGGGTCATGACCGATCCGCTGACCGGCGATACCGACTGGAGGGAGGTCACGGCCGAGTTCCAGGTCCCCGAGCGCACCGGCCGCATTCAGGTAGAGCTGTTCAACTGGCACGCGGCCGGCATCAGCCACTGGCGTGACCCCAAACTGAGGCGGATCGACTAGCCTGCCGGAGGTGTTCATCATGCTCGCACTGCGGCGCTTGCTTCCCTTGGCGATGACCTGTGCGGCGCTCGCGGCTGTAGTGACCGCCGGTGCACGGCCGGACGAGCGGCGGAACCTGCTGCCCAACCCCAGCTTCGAAGAGATCGGTACCGACGGCCTGCCCATCCGCTGGCGGTTCCAGGATGCAGGCGCAGGCGCCACGCTGACGGTGGACGAGGATGTGGCGCATACCGGCGAGCGCTCCATCAAGCTGACCAACCCGCACGAGGTGGAGCCGCACGTCTACGGGACGCTCTGGTGCGCGGTGGACGTGCAGCCGAACAGCCAGTACACGCTATCGCTTTACGCCCTCAGCGAGGACCCCGGGCGAGCGTGGTTCGGCGGCGGTGAGGGTTGGCGGTTCCGCACGCCCATTGAGGCCACCGACACACGATGGCGGCGCTTCGCCATCAGCTTCACCACCGGGGAGGGCGAGCGCTCCTTCAGCGCGCGCATCAACGTGGACTCGGTCACGGAGGGCCTGTGGATCGACAGCGTGCAGCTCGAGCTCGGCGATACGCCGACGGCGTTCGACATGCCGGAGACGCTTGACCCGGGGGAGTCCACGCTCCAGGTCGGGCCTGCGGACGCGGGCGAGAACCTGCTGGACAACGGCTCCTTTGAGCGCTGGCGGGATGACTGGCCCGAGGGCTGGCGCTGGGACCCCCGCAATACCGACGCGACCATGACGCGCGACGAGACGCGCGCACACTCGGGCCGGAGCAGCCTGCGACTGACCAACGGCACGCGCTTCGGCGCGCACGTCTACGGCCAGCTCCTCTACGCGCAGCCCGTGGAGGTGGAGCCGAGCGCGGCCTACACGGTCTCGGCATGGGTGCAGGGCGAATCACCGGGCATCGGCTGGGTCGGCGGCGCGGAGCGCTGGCGGGTGCGCGCCGCATGGCCGCGGACCACCACCGGCGGCCGATGGGTGCGCGTGCACGAGACCTTCGAGACCCTTCCACACGAGAATGAGATCCGCATCATGGCCATCACGGAGAGCCCGACCGAGGGCGTGTGGGTGGATGACGTGAAGCTCGAGCGCGGCCCGGAGGCCACGCCCTTCGTGCTGGAGGGCGACGCCCGCGCGCCGGAGCTGGAGCTCGAAGTCTGTGGCCGCGGGCCGCTGGGCGAGGAGATCCACCCGTGGATGCCCGGCCGCTACCCGGCCTCGGAGTTCGTCTTCGGCAGCGAGCTGTGGGTCACCGGCCACGCCACCCGCGCCGCCGGTAGGACGTTGCGCGTGACGCTGAGCCAGGGCGAGGAGGCGCTTGATGCCCGCGAGCAGGCCCTGCCAGATGGCCCCTGCGCGAGCTTCACCTACCGCCGGGAGCTGTCCGACCTCACCAGCGATCGGGTGCGGCTGGAGGTGTCCGTGACGGATGGCGACACCATCGCCCATGAGCTGACGCTTACCAGCCCGCAGCGAGTCCTGGCGCGGGTCGGGGAGATCGAGCCGCTCGTGGCGGAGCTGCGGGCGAGGGTGGAGGCGCTCGGCGAGCGAGGCCGCTATCCGCGCGTGACGCTGACCGTGGCCGAGCACTTCCTGGACTGGATCCGCCAGGACGTGGACCACGGGGAGCTGAACCGGGCATGGGCGCAGGCGGAGACCGTCGAGAGGCTGGTGCAGGATGCGCTGGCGCGCGAAGGCTGGCCGCAGGCGCCGAAGTTCGTGACCAGCCCCCTCGAGATCGATGGACCGAGCTTCGTCGGCGAGGTCCGCTGGCCGGACGGCCGTACCGAGCGCCGGCCCGTTTTCTTCGTGGGCATGGGGCACTTCGGGCAGGTGCGGCGCGATGCGGACATCATGCCCGACTACGGCCTGAACATCATCCAGATCGAGTTCGGGCCCCGGCACGTGCTTCCCGACGAGGAGAGCTACGAGGACGGGGCCATCGAGAGCTTCCTGGAGGTCTGCGACCGGGCCGCCGAGGCCGGGACGCAGGTGAACCTGCTCATCAGCCCCCACTACTTCCCCGGGTGGGCGCTGGAGAAGTGGCCACACCTGAAGGACTGCTCCGGCGGCTTCTTGCGCTACTGCGTGCACGCCCCGGAGGCGCGCCAGGTGCTCCGCAGGTATCTGCAGTACATGATCCCCAAGATCGCCGGGCATCCCGCGCTGCACAGCATCTGCCTGACCAACGAGCCGGTCAGCACCAACCTGACCCGGTGCCGCTACACCCGCCAGAGCTGGCATCAGTGGCTGCAGGAGCGCTACGAGACGGTCCAGGGGCTGAACGAGACCTGGGGCAGCGAGTTCGAGGCCTTCGAGGAGGTGCCGGTGCCGGCGCCGGAGCTGCGGCCCGACCCGCTGGCCTGCGACTTCATGCGCTTCAACCAGCAGCAGTTCGCCGGCTTCCATCGCTTCCTGGCAGACACCATCCACGCCATGGCGCCGGAGATTCCGGTGCACGCCAAGATGATGATCTGCGCGGTGACCCGCCCCAGCGGCCACGGCCCGTGGAGCATCGCGCCGGAGCTGTTCGCCGAGTTCTGCGAGATCAATGGAAATGACGCCACGCGCTGGTATCGCGACGGGGGAGAGTGGGCGACCTCGTGGGAGTGCGAGATCATGGGATTCGAGCTGCAGCGCTCGGCCCGTGACGCCCCGGTCTTCAACAGCGAGGACCACATCATCATCGACCGCGACGTGACGTGGGTAGACCCCGAGCACATCTACAATGTCTACTGGCAGGGCGCGGTGCACGGGCGCAGCGCGTCCACCACCTGGGTGTGGGAGCGCACCTACAGCACCGACGCCAGCACCACCGGCTCGATCCTGCACCGGCCGGCGTGCGTGGAGGCCGCCGCACAGTGCACACTGGACCTCAACCGCCTGGCGCCGCAGGTGACCGCGCTGCAGCGGCTGAGGCCCCGCGTAGCGCTGGCCTACTCGCTGGCCGGCCTGCTCTGGGATGAGGACTACGAGCGCGGCCTGCGCGAGGCCTGGCGGGCCACCACCTTCTCGGGGCACAAGACCGGCTTCATCTATGAGCGACAGCTTGAGGCCCTTGCCGAGGGCGAGCGTCTCGGCGGCTACCTCAGCGCCGTCGAGGTCATCGTGCTGCCCGGGCTGCGGCATCTGAGCGCGGGCGCCATGCGGGGGCTGGAGCGCTTCGCGGAGGGCGGCGGCAGGATCATCGTGCTCGGCGCGAAGCCCATTCGTGACGAGTACGATCGCCCGCGGGAGCTGAGCGCGCCGGTGGCGGCGACCATCGCGGAGGCGCGGCACGAAGAGCTGATGGTGGCGCTGGACGAGGCGCTCCGCGAGGCCGGGGTGGAGGCGCCCTCTCGGCTGGTGGGGCCGGACGGAGTGCCCGTCTACGGCGTGGAGCACATCGCGGTCCCATGGGAGGGCGGCTGGCTCGTCAACATCAGCAACTACCGCCACGAGGAGCCGCTGGCGTCGCTGGAGATCGAGGGCCGCGAGGTCCCCGGCGGCCGCGTGCTCAACTTGGGAGAGCCGCTGGCGCTGCCGGGTGAGATCCCGTCTCTGCAGCCGCTGCTGCTTTATGTGTTGGAGTGACAGCGCGGCCGGGTCTCCGGTTACCGGTCGGCTCCGCGCCCCGACACGGCTCTCGTGAGAGCGGGTGCCTCAATGGCATGAGAACGGCAGTGGGCCTTGGGCCCACGTCGGGCGTGGGAACGCCCGACCTCCGTACGGCATGAAGCCCGCTCGGTGCCTATCATCCTTCCAGCAAGGAGTGTCCAGTGTCATGAGACCGGCAATGATCGCGTGCCCGGCGTTCCTCGCGGCGGTGATCGTGCTTTCCGTCGCGACCGGCGCCGAGGCCCAGGGGCGCATCCTGCTTGAGGCCGAGGACCTCGACCCCGGCGGCGCGTGGCAGGTCAGGCCCTGGCGCGAGGCCTACTTCTGCGCCACCTTCGCCAACGACTTCTTCTCCCGCCAGGCCTTCCTGGAGGCTCCGGCGCAGTGCGCGGGGTCCGTGGCGACCGGTCAGATAGAGGTGCCGGCCACGGGCCGCTACGCGCTCTTCGCGCGCTACGCCTGCCCCTACGAGCACCACGTGGCGTTCACGGTGGAGATGCATCAGGCCGGCGAACTTGTGTTCAGGCGGCGCTTCGGGCGGCTCCAGAGCCCCAAGATCTGGCCCTTCGGCGGCGGGGTGCAGCCCATGGCGTCGTACTCCTGGGGCGGCGGCGATAACATGGTCTACGAGGGCGGGATCACGCAGTTCCGGCTGGATCGGGGTCCGGCCACGGTCTCGCTGATTGCGGGGGAGCAGCCCCGCCCGTCGGCGAAGCGCCAGGTGGACATGCTGCTGCTCACGCCGCTGGATGAGGAGGTGGCGCAGCGGCTGGAGCAGTGGCGATACCTGCCGCTGGACGGGCTGCTGACACAGCGCGGCGATGTCTTCATGCGCGTGAGCAACCCCGCCGACGGCGCCGCGCCGATGCTGGTTGAGCTGACCACCACCGAGCACAGCCCCTACTGGGTGCACCGCCGAGACTGGCGGAGGTCCATGGCGGTGGGCGCCCGGGGCGAGGTGGAGGGCGAGCGCACCGAGGAGGACTTCATGCAGCCGGGAGGGCGCAGCCGGTGGGTGGAGATCGGCCACCGCCTCGATCGCCTCAATGAGTCCACGCTGAACGTCCAGGTCGTGTACGACTCGGAGGACGTGACCGGCGCCGATGCCATCTTCGAGTTCGCAGTGCCGGACGCTGCCGGTGACCTCGAGACCGTGCGCCGTGTGCGCTACACGGCACCGTCCGTGACGCGCCTGCGCTTCGCCGTGCCGGGCGACGTCCGCAGCGGCCGCATCCGCACCGCCGAGGAGGACCTGGAGGCGATCCTGCGCTACGTCCGGTCGCTCCCAGACGAGGGAGAGACGCCGCAGCACATCGGCATCCGGGGCGTCTTCGCCAGCCACTTCACGGGCGGGAATCTGTCCCGGCGCGTGCAGGAGTTGGTCACGGAGCTGCAGCAGGAGCTGATCGGCGACGCCCTGCAGCGGGGCTACCAAGTGGAGAGCCTCGGCGACGAGATCCACCTGAGGCGGGCGGAGCCCACTGATGAGAATAACCAGGCCTTCCGGGAGCACCTGCGGGAGCAGGGCATCTCGCCCCAGGAGCTGCTGCCGCCCGAGGCGCTGCAGCAGGCGCGGGCGGAGGGCGTGGAGGACCTGTGGCCGCTCGTGAAGTTGGACTACGAGGCGAAGCAGACCGCCCCGCGCATCTGGTATCACTCCATGATCTTCGGCTACCGGAACGGGAGTCTGCTGGACCTGAGGGCGGAGACTGAGCGGATCACTCGCGAAAGCGATGGCGAGATGCGGACCGGAGCGAACTACTCGCCACACCCCTACTACTGGCCGAAGCACCATCAGTGGATGATGCCCTTCAGACTCGGCGCCCTGACCATGCCCTGGAGCGAGGATTATGTGTGGGGCATCCCGGAGCTGAGCCCCCAGGTGACCGGCTATCTGCTGGACGTCTTCCGCTGCGGCGCCAAGTATCACGACCTTCCCATCTGCTACTACGTCATGCCGCACTCGCCAGGTAACACACCCAGGAGCTTCCGCCTCAGCTACTATGAGGCGCTGGCGCACGGCGCCAAGCTCATCCACCACTTCTGCGTCACGCCCATCGTCACGGCCTACACCGAGAACTACGTGTCGGCGGACTACCTCCCGATGTACCGGGAGATCCACGACGTCGCGCACGAGTTGGGGCAGTTCGACGACATCCTCCGCGGCGGCTCAGTGAGGCCGGCCTCCGTGGCGCTGCTGATCTCCGGCACCACGGACCTCTGGGACCCGTCGCTGAACTACAACTGCGAGCGCAAGTGCCTCTACTACGCCCTCCGGCACGCAGGCATCCCGGTGGACTTCGTGACCGAGGAGGACATCGTGGAGGGCCGTCTGGCCGACTACCGCGTGCTGTATATCAGCGCCAGCCATCTGCTGTCGGGCGCCGCGAATGCCCTGCGGGAGTGGGTCTCAGGGGGCGGCATCGTCTTCTCCGTCGCCGGCGGGGGCGTCCTCGATGAGTATGGGGAAACGAACGCGACAATGCTGAAGCTCTTCGGCGTGGACGCTGCTCAGCTCCAGGAGCATGACGCGCTGCCCGACATCAAGCACACGCTGCCGCGGCTTCGGCCCGTCGATGGCCTGCGGCTGGAGCTGCCTGGTCTGCGGCCGGTGGCGCTGCCGGCCATCGGCACGGTCCAGCGACTCACCGCTGGCGAGGGAGCGCGGCAGGTGGGGCGGTTCCACGACGGGTCCTGCGCCGGGACGCTGCGCGAGCTGAAGGAGGGAGCGGCGGTCCTGGTGGGCGGCTTCCCGGGCGTGGCCTACGTGACGCCCGCCATTCCGGTGCGCCCGTGGGACCGCGGTACCACCGTGGACGCCATGTGTCACTTCCTGCCCACCGACTTCGATGACGCCGCGCGCGACGTGATCCTGTGGCCGGTGCGAGAGGCGGGCGTGGAGCCGGACATCACCCTCTCGGAGCCCATCGTGGAGTGGAGCACCGTGGACTCCGACGCGGGCACAGCTATCCTGCTCGTGAACTGGACGGGGGAGCCGATCCCGGAGCTGACGGTCACCGTTACCGGCACGCTTGGTGACCGGCGCGTGCGCTCCGTGGAGCAGGGGCCGCTGACGCCTCGCTCGGCGGAGGGAGGCTGGCAGGTCACCCTCCCGCTTGGGCTCACGGACTGCATCACCGTCCGGTGAGGGCATCGAGAGGCTGGAGGAGATGCGGGCAGCGTCGTGAAGGTATCCTGTCGGCTCGCGGGGATGAGCGGACAGGCCGAGAGTCATGCGAGGATGGTGCACCTGATGATGGCGAGATGGGCGTGGCCGTGGATGACGGTGGCATCGCTGGCGATGGGGGCGGCCGGCGCCGATGATCGGTTCGAGCCGCCGGTGCCGCCGGAGAGCGTCGAGGAGATGGGCAGGAACATCCAGCGCACCATGACGCTGCTGGCCACCAGCACGCCCCAGAGGCGCAATCGCGTCCGAGTGCTCTTCTACGGCCAGTCGGTCACGCGCAATCCGTGGTGGGAGGACGTGGCCGATTACCTGCGAGAGCGCTTTCCGCACGCCGACCTGGAGATCGAGAACCGAGCCATCGGCGGCTACAGTGCGCCCACGCTGATCAAGACCGCCGAGTACGACCTCTACCCCTCCTATCCGGACCTGTTGATCTTCCACGTCTGGGGAGGCGTGGAGAGCGGCGAGCAGGAGGAGATCATCCGCCGGACGCGCCAGCGGACGACCGCCGAGGTCCTCCTGTGGACCAGCAACCTGCGCTGGCCGCGCGACGTTCCGCCTGATGGGGACCCCAACGACCCGCAGGTGCAGCGGGTGGACGCCGCCGACCAGGCCATCTCTGACCTGTACTTCCGCCTGGGGGAGGAGTACGGCTGCGAGGTGGCGGATGTGCGCACGGGGATGCAGCAGTACCTAGCCGAGCACGACCTCGTCGTCAAGGACACCATCCGCGACACCGTGCATCCTAACGAGCTGGGCAACTTCCTGATCGCGGAGCTCATCAAGCCCTATCTGCACTATGATCCCTCCTTTCCCACTGAGCCATGGGAGGACCTGGTGGAGGACGTGCCGGTGGATGACGAGCGCGTGACGCGAGCCGAGGACGGGTCACTGTCGCTGACCTTCGAGGGCAACCGCATCGACGTCATCGCCGCCCACACCGATGAGGAGCGGCTCGGCTCGGCGCGAGTGCTCATCGACGGCCGGCCGCCCTCGCAGTTCCCGGAGCTGTACTACCACGCCCGGCCCAGCTTCACTCCCGTCGCCGGCCGCCCGGCCATCAACCGCATCGACCACCAGGCCCCTCTGGTGGTGGAGACGTGGACCGCCAGCATCCTGGAGTGCGACCCCGAGGAGGACATTCTCCGCTATGAGGTGAGCGGCTCGGAGACCGGCCCGGATGGCGCGGGCGACCACAAGGAGCGCTTCGTCTCGGACTCCGGACGCGTGGTCATTGAGCCGAACATGTGGATGGTCAACTGGTCGCTGCGCTACCGCGAGGCGACCCTGCCTGAGGACTATCAGGCGACCTGGCAGGTCAAGCCGCTGTTCGTGGACACCTACAAGGCGCCTGTGACCGACGATCCGGCTCGGGAGTACGCCACCACATTGGCGCAGGGGCTGAGCAATGCCCGGCACACGGTGACGCTGACGCCTGCGGGCGATGGGCGGGTGCCGGTGGCGGCCTTCCGCGTCTACAGGCCGCCACTGCAGTAGTCGCAGCGCGATGGCACGGGCGGCACAGGTCCGTAGTGTCGGCACACCGCGCGGGCGAGGGCGCCCGCGCTGATTCTGATTTCGGGTCGCCCGTGCCCCGGCACTCATTCGGGTGCGTACGCCCCCCTTACCAACCGACAGTCCGACGGCGCGATGGCGAGAGGAGCCGTTAG
>JAYENL010000246.1:0-5538 GCA_034722055.1 Armatimonadota bacterium | reverse complement strand
CGCAGTCATGGGAGGCGAGCGCCCATCGCCCACAAACGACGCACGCACAGGAGTGTGTGTGCCACGGAACGACAGACGGCGCCCGCACGCCACATCGGGGTTCCTGCCACCGCACGGAACGACAAACGACGCACGCACAGGAGTGTGCGTGCCACGGAACGACAGACGGCGCCCGCACGCCACATCGGGGTTCCTGCCACCGCACGGAACGACAAACGACGCACGCACAGGAGTGTGCGTGCCACCGAAAGGACAATGACGCTGCGACAGCGTGACCCGCTGCCGCGCCGGTCCTTGTCGTCTGTCGTTGGCGTTATGTCGTACGGAGCGGCGGGCCGCCCAGCCCGCCAGCAGTTGCCGTACGTCGTGGTGAGGCCAGACCCCCCCGCCGCATCAGGGCGTCGGCTCCACCAGCACCTGGGAGAGGTAGGGGACTCCGCCCCATCCCGGTCGGACCACGCCGCTGAGTGCGACGCGCTGGGCGAACTCGACGCCAGGATCGGGTACCACCAGCCGCCGCTTTGTCCAGAGCGTGTCGGTGCAGTAGAGGGCGCCGGTGCCGTCGGCCACCACCCACGCTCCCGGCGCCGGCGCGCCGAGCGCGGTGGCGGGATGCCGCGGATCACCCTCAGCCTCCACCACGGTCCCCTCGACGCGGACCCGCTGGTGCAGCCAGCGAGGCAGATTCGCCACCAGCTCCCCGATCTCCAGTGTCGGCGCCTCCTCCGGCCCGGGCAGCTCCCACCGCAATGTCTTTTCCTCCAGGTCCGCGGTCAGCTCCCCGCCGGCGATGATGCGCAGCGCGATGGCGGGTATATAGAGGGTGTCATCGCGCCTCTCGGGCGCGGCGGGCAGCGTCGCGACGTACTCCTCGCAGCGGATCTGGGGGCGCCGCAGATACACGGAGCCGTGGCGGACGAGCTGCCGCTCCGGGAGGCGATCAACGTACCCGGTGATTGACACGTGCGGATCGTCGCCGGCTCGGTACTGCACCGCAAAGCCGGCGGCCTCAAACACGTTCCGCACCGGCACCAGGACCTGCTGGGTGCCCAGGTCGCCCTGCACGGCGAGGACCGGGTGCGCCAGGTCCACCTCTGTACCATTGAAGATCAGCACCAGCGCAACTGCGGCAAGCTCCATCGCTGCACCTCCTGCGAAGCGTCGCGTCCGAATGACAGGCGGGAGGGCCGAATCTCTCGGCCCTCCCGCGTCTGTCTGCCGGTCGTAACAGCGCCCGTCCGAGATGTAAAGGGCTGATGGGGCGTCAGACCGGGAACTTGACGTTCGCCGAGACGCCCACTCCGCCGATGCCCTTCACGGAGCTGGTGAGGTTCCGCTTGGTGGAGACCGGCAGCAGTGCCCGGCCACGGAAGTCACCGATGCTCAGCTCGATCTCCGCGACGGCCTGCACCTTTTCGAGCTGGGTGCTGGGGCCCATGACCTGCGCGGCGCCGATGGCCGTGCCCCCGCCCTCGCCGACGCGGATGATAGGCACCACCTTGGTGGCGCCGGCGATCTCCGCCTCATGCTGCGCCAGCAGGTCATTGATGGCGCCGTCGATGTCGTCGGCGAAGCGATTGACCACCCAGCCGATGCCGAAGATCTTCACCAGGTCGCCGATGGTGCCGCCCAGGTCCAGGCTCCGGGCGGGCTGAGGTCCGGCAAAGATCCCCAGCACGAAGGCCCAGACGACTACGAGCACTGCAAGGTTGCGCAGTCTGCTATCCATCCTCATGGTATTCTCCTCCTCGCTACAGCTCGATGTCGCCGAGGCCCGTGACGCCGACCTGCTGGACGCGGTCCAGCCCGCCGGGGCCCGGCTTGTTGGTGGTGATGGGAACGTAGACGTCGATCTCGAGGAAGTCCTGGAACTTCGTCTCGAGCTGGGCGCAGGCAGCGACCTGCCCCAGCTTGGACTTGGGGCCGTTGACGCGCGCCGCGCCCACCTTCACGCCCTCAAGCACGCTCACGATGGGCACGATCTTGTCATCGTACTCCTCCGGCGGCGGCCAGTCCGCTGCGACCGCCTCCTGTGCGCCCTCTTCGCCGGCCGCCCCGGCGCCGGGCGCCTCGCCCGGAGCGCCAGCGGTGGCGGCCACCTCGGGAATGTCCTGGCGGGCAACGCCCATGGCCAGCATCATGTTGTCATGCCAGGCTCGGGCCAGGCCCATTGCGGTGGAGCTGAGGGCCTCCGCCTCCTGGGGGTTGACCGTCACGATCAGCCTTCCGTGCGCGCGCAGCTCCGCCGCACCGTACGCGCCCTCGCGGAGGGCGAGATCGTAGGGAGAGAACGGGCCCGCCGTCCAGTCGCGGATGCGCTCGGCGATGATCATCGCCCGCTCCGGCGCGGTGAAGCCGCCCGCATCGGTGCGCATGCGGATCACCACCTGGTCGTTGACCACCACCTCGCCGACGGTCGTATCGCCGATCTGGTTGGCCCGGTGCTCGATGACCGGGGAGCCGTTCGCCGCGTGGGCGAGGGCGGGTCCGGTCGCCACGGCCTCGTTGACCAGCGTCCCGGCCCAGAAGGCGCAGGCCGCCAGTAGCACAACGAGGGCCGCGTATCCCGCCGCCCTCAATACCGACCTGAGACTGCTCAAGTCACGCCACCTCCTCATCCGACCCGCGCCGCGGGTCTTCTGTTTACGACTTTCATCTTACCCGCGTAGCACTCATTCGACACGTCGGCCGCTCTTCCTCCCGGCGGTCGCAGGACCAGCTTGCGAGCGTAGCGAAGGTTGTTGCACAGAAGACGGCGCGCGAGACGAACCTGCATCGGCACCCCACCAGGGGTTACCAGCGCGGGGTGCTGCCCGGCCGTTATTGACCTGAGGATCGAAGCACGCTGATCACCGGAGGGCTGCAATGAGTGATATCGACGAACTGTGTATCAACACCATCCGCTGCCTCGCGATGGACGCCGTGCAGAGGGCGGATTCCGGGCATCCCGGCATGCCCATGGGCGCGGCCCCCATGGGCTATCTGCTGTTCGATCGCTTCATGCGGTATAACCCGCGGAACCCGGAGTGGTTCAACCGCGACCGCTTCCTGCTCTCGGCCGGCCACGGGTCCATGCTGCTGTACTCGCTGCTGCACCTGACCGGCTTCGACCTCCCCATGGAGCAGCTCAAGAGCTTCCGGCAGTGGGAGAGCATGACGCCCGGCCACCCGGAGTACGGTGACACGCCCGGCGTGGAAACCACCACCGGGCCGCTCGGCCAGGGTTTCGGCAACGGCCTCGGCATGGCCGTGGCGGAGGCCTTCCTGGCGGCGACCTTCAACCGGCCGGAGGGCAGCGACGAGGACTTCGGGCTGATCGACCACCACACCTACGTCATCTGCTCGGACGGCGACCTCATGGAGGGCGTCTCCCACGAGGCGGCATCCCTGGCCGGGCACCTGGGGCTGGGCAAGCTCATCTGCCTCTACGACGACAATGACATCTCCATCGAGGGCTCCACCGACCTGGCCTTCACCGAGGATGTGCCTGCGCGCTTCGAGGCCTACGACTGGCACGTGCAGAGCGTGGCTGACGGGAACGACCTGGAGGCCATCGCGGCGGCCATCGAGGCGGCGCAGCAGGAGACACAGCGGCCGTCCCTCATCTGCGTCCGCACCCACATCGCCTACGGCAGTCCCATGCAGGATGACGCCGAGTCTCATGGCGCACCCCTTGGGCCTGAGAACGTGAGGGCGGCGAAACAGCACTACGGCTTCCCGCCTGACGAGCAGTTCTACGTCCCGGATGAGGTCCGGGAGCACATGGATCAGGCCATCGAGCGCGGGCGGAATGCCGAGGAGCAGTGGAATCAGCGCATGGCTCGCTACCGGAAGCAGTTCCCCGAGCGGGCGGCACTGCTGGACCGCGCCATCGCAGGGAAGCTGCCCGATGACTGGGACGCGGACCTCCCGGTCTTCAGCCCGGACGACGCGCCGATTGCCACGCGCAACGCCTCCGGTGAGGTCATCGACGCCATGAAGGACCGACTGCCCACACTCATCGGAGGATCGGCCGACCTGGCGCCCTCCACGAAGACCATAATGGAGGGGGAGGGGGACTTCTGCATGGGGGATTGCGGGGGGCGGAACATGCACTTCGGCGTGCGGGAGCACGCCATGGCTGCGATGGTCAACGGCATGGCATTGCACGGGGGCGTGATCCCCTTCGGCGCCACCTTCCTGGTGTTCTCGGACTACATGCGGCCGTCGCTGAGGCTCTCGGCGCTCATGGACGCGGACACCCACTGGGTCTTCACCCACGACAGCATCGGCGTGGGCGAGGACGGCCCCACGCATCAGCCCGTGGAGCAGCTCATGAGCCTGCGGGTGATGCCCAACATGGCGGTGATCCGCCCCGCCGACGCCAATGAGACGGCCATCGCCTGGAAGCTGGCCATCGAGCGGCAGAGCCCGGTAGCCATGGCATTGACGCGTCAGAAGCTGCGCGTCCTCGATCCCGAGCGGTACCCGGTGCGCCAGGGCGCGCTCCGGGGCGGATACGTCCTCGCCGAGGCCGAGGGCGACCTGCAGGTGATCCTGGTGGCGACCGGCTCTGAGGTGGCGCTGGCGCTGGAGGCCCGTGAGGCGCTCCAGGAGAGGGGCGTCGGCGCGCGGGTTGTCTCCCTGCCCTGCTGGGAGATCTTCGAGGAGCAGCCGGAGCAGTACATCGATGAGGTGCTGCCCGCCGGAGTCCCCACGCTGGCCATCGAGGCGGGCTCCGGGCTGGGCTGGGAGCGCTGGGTCGGCGGTCACGGGGATGTCATCGGCCTGGAACGTTTCGGCGCCTCCGCGCCGGGCGATGAGGTGATGGCGCACCTGGGCTTCAGCGTGCAGAACGTGGTCGAGCGGGCGATGACGCTCGTAGAGTGACATGACGGCGGCCGGCAATGGCAGAGGACGGGCGCCGCGCAGGATGCCGCATACCAGACAGTGCTGGAAGGAGCGGTGGGATGGATGAAGCTGGGCATGTTCGGACTCGGCAAGATGGGCGGGAACATGGCGCTGCGGCTCATCGGCGGCGGCCATGAGGTGACGGGGTGGAGCCGAAGCCAGAGCACCGTTGACGACGCGAAGGAGCGCGGCGTCCCCGCGACGACTTCGGTGGAGGAGGTCGTGGAGACGCTGGAGCCGCCGCGCATCTGCTGGCTGATGGTCCCGGCCGGCGATCCGGTGGACTCCATGATCGAGCAGCTCGCGCCGCTTCTGGACGCGCGCGACATCATCGTGGATGGCGGCAACTCCCGCTACTCGGACACGGTGCGCCGCGCCGAGGAGCTCGCGGAACGCGGCCTGTCGATGGTGGATGTGGGCACCTCCGGCGGCGTCTGGGGCCTGGAGGAGGGCTACTCCATGATGATCGGCGGCCCGGAGGAGGTCGTCGAGCACATGCGGCCGCTCTTTGAGTGCCTGGCGCCCCTCCTGATCCAGACTGCTGATATCCGCCTGTGAGGATACCGGCGATCCGCAAAGCCGTCAGTGTGTCAAGGTCCGTCAATGCTACAGCGTCCCCTCAGCTTACGCCGCCTGGTCGGCAACGAT
>JAYENL010000245.1:0-5568 GCA_034722055.1 Armatimonadota bacterium | reverse complement strand
GCAGGCGACTGCACACGTCGCAATCCCCTATCCGTCGGGGCTCGTGTTGCTACCCAGCCGCTGGCAGGGCGCGAGCTCTCGCCGCGAGGGTCGCAATCCCCTATCAGTCGGGGCTCGTGTTGCTACTGGCTTCTGGTGCCGAGTTGGACTGGCGCGACGGGCTATGTCGCAATCCCCTATCAGTCGGGGCTCGTGTTGCTACCGACCTCCTGAGATGTCAAGGGGCACATAGTCTCCTGTGTGTACTTCCGAGCACCGCCGCTATCACCTCCCTCTTCGCGTCAGCAAAAGCCATAACTCCGGGCCCGACTCCCCGGGAGCCGCTGGCGCTCTTGGTCTCCCGGCGATCTTGAGCACCTCCAGGGGTCTGTGCACACCAGAGGTGCTCGGGGCCCTCTCAGCCCTCGGCACAGGACAGCTTCACCCAGCCGAGGGGCACTCCCGCCACCACGCGCCGGGTCTTGGGGAAATCAGAGCTCCCGCGCCGACTCATGGCCGGGGCGAGAACCTGCTGATAGAGATCGCCGTCTGCACCAGCCTCCCCCAGCGCGGCGCCCACCGTCTGAGACAGATAGCCGGTATGAGCGCCCACCCGGATCAGCGGGCTCTCGGGCTCATTATGGCGAGCGAGCCTGTTCAGAACCCGCACGGTATCGTCCATGCCGGCCTGTTGGAACCATCGCCTGTCCGCCTCGATCAGCGACTGGGCGAAGCGATGGCAGCACCGGGCGAGGGCCGGCCAGTCGCCCACGTACTCCCGCTGCCCATCAGGGATGCGCATCGCCTGCGAGACCAGATCGGCGTCCTCAGCGCCCGCCTCGAGCGTCGAGAAGCCGCTGCCCACGAACTCGCGCGATCCCAGCAGCTCCGCAAACATGTGGAACTCCCGAGTGGTGCCATGTAGCTCTACGTTGGCCACGAACAGCCCATCGCCTCGTTCGGGGCCCACCAGGTCCGGGACGCGGAGATACTTCAGCAGGTCGTACTGCATGTTCTTTCTGCGCCTGGCATGCAGTGCGCGCCGTTCCAGCTCCTTGGCGAGACCGGACAGAGCGCCCGGACCCAGCCTGTCCCGCTCCACCAGCGGTTCGAGCTTACCGGCCAGCCACGCTCCGACGCCACCAGCGTTGTCGGCCACGATGCAATACAGCACAGCCGTGCGGATGGCGCCCTTGACGCTGGAGCCGGGCAGCGTGACGCGATCACCGTCCACGATGTATTGAGCCACATCATCGCGGACGGGCGGCTGCCCGGCGTGGCGGACGCTGTAGAGCGTGTTCTCCTCCAACGCCCCTCGCAGCCGCTCATTGCCGTCGGCTACGTTGTCCACCCACTCCTGGAGGGTGGGCCGCTCGCGCGCCATGATCCAGTCCGCGAAGCGATCGCCGAACCTGCGCATCAGCCCTGGCGTGTCGCAGACGTGGACGCGGCCCTCCTCGCACCAGTAGTCCATCGGCGAGAGGCTGTCACCGGAGCCGATATGCACCGGGGTGATGGACTTCGCCTCAAGCTGCATCGCTCTCACCTGCCTCGGACGCGAAGAAGAGCGGGAATGCCAGCCCGTTCTGGTAGATGCGCTGTCCGTCGATCTCCTTGACCATCGGGACGCTGCCGTAGACGGGCTTTTGCTGCGTCACCGGCACCACGGCGCCCTCGGCCCAGTAGAGGATCTGGCGCTTGAAGATGTCCTGCCCCTGGAACTCGTGCGCGGATTCCACGCGGCCCCGGTATGGGAGCAGGTCGTAGGCCAGGGCGTCGGAGGTCATATCGACCTCTCCCTCGGCCGGGAGGTAGCGCGAGAGGCTGACGAAGGTCTCCCCGCTCTCCGCGCCTGGTAGGGGCTCGGCCGGCGCCACTGCAATCTCGTAACGGCCCTGGCCGATCGACCGTTGCCCGCCGATGCCGCCGTCCTGCAGGTAGGAGAAGGCCGACCGCAACGGAGCGACGTCCTCGGCCTGCAGCCAGGCGGTCAGCGTCGCCTCCGGGTGAACTCTCAGCCGCGGGCTGTAGAAGAGCTGCCCGCCGGGCGTGGTGGAGTCGCTGAGCCGATCGATGGACGCGCGCAGCATCGAGCGCTCGGCCACGAGCCCGTCGGTCACCGCCGTACGGGCATCGTCGGGTAGTGAGCTGAGCTCCGCACCGGTCAGAACGGTTTCCCCACGCAGGACGGCCTGTTCGCCGTTTGGCGCTTCCTCTCGGAAGTGCCATGTCTCGGCCAGGAGGTCCTCGGATGCCTCACCGGCCAGCACGCGGCGCATGATCGCCCGGCTCACGTACGGAGCGCGCCCGAACCGCCTGGCGTGGTCGAAGGCCTCCACCAGCTCAGCATCCATGTCCTCCGCGAACTGCTCCACCTGTGCCGCGGAGACGCGCAGGCCCCTGGGGCGAGCGAGCAGGTCAACCGTCTCGGCGCCATGGCCGGCCGACGGAAAGGCTGAGCTGATGACGAATGGCGGCTCTCCCGCCGCGAACCGCTCCAGCATGCCGAGGAGGACATCGAGGCCGAAGAGGTCGCGCACCCCCCAGCACAGCGCCCCGAAGAGTGTCTCGGAGGTGGGGAGCTTGGCTGTATCCCCGACCGGGCGCAGAGAGACTCGGTAGGTCTGCATGGTCAGATCGTCTCCTCGCCGACCGCTTGAGGCGCGGGCTGCTGACGCAGCTCCACCACGCTGGCGCCCTGGGCCAGGAGCTGCTCATCGCCCTCGTTTGTGTAGTACTCCAGAGGCCGCCGGGTGACTGACAGGTCCTCGAACTTCACCCGCCCATAGCCACGGGAGCCCTGGCCGCCCAGATAGCTGTCCTCCAGAAGCTGCAGCGACAGCAAGACGCAGTCCAGCAGCTTCTCCTCGTCCGGCCGGTAGACGTCGAAGATCATTTCAACGTCGAAGCACGAGCCTCTCGGCACTCGCTCGAAGTTGCGGGGATTGGCCTGGGAGGTGATGCGGTCAATGGCGTTCTCCCACTTGATCTCGGTGTTGATTCCCCGGTCGAGCACAGCCTCCCACTCCTTCTTCGTCTCCTCCGTAGGGAAGCTGTCAGCCACCGCCAGCCGCGTGGGTCCGTAGGCTGCTTCCTCTCCAGCCGAGCGGCCGAACACTTTGCAGACGACGCAGTCCTCTCTGTCGCAGTTGTGCGGAGGCGCGGAGCCTCGGCGGCCGGGCTCGACCTTTCCCTCGGCCCACTCCAACAGGCTGCGCATCTTGCCCTTGAGGCTGGAGCCGGGGATGTAGGGCAGATCGGTCATCGGGTCCTTGACCACAACATTGTCAACGCCGCCGATCTCCACGCCCTCCTGGCTGCCCCCTATGTGCAGCCCGGTGAGGCAGCGAAGCCGGGCACGTATCAACAGCTTGGCCTGCAGTTGCCATGCTTGCGCACTCATCTCGGGGCCTCCCTCCTTACTCGTACTGCTTGTGGTAGGCGACAATGGCGGTCATGAACTCGATGAACCGCTCCATGTCGTCGATGCTTCGCACCTTGTCCTTGTTGATGCACGCCCGCACCAGGTCATAGAACGCCTCGGGCACGAGTTTACGTCCTACGGCATACGCGACCTCGGGCAGCAGGAGGAACTCCTCATCCAGCTCGTACGCTTCCGTGCCCTGTTGCCGCTGCTGGCGGCATTTGGCTTCGAAGCTCTTTATCTCGCCGAAGAAGCGGCGCAGCTGGGAGATCTTCATGTCCTTCTGGGCCAGGCCCTGCGCCACCGCGTCCGCGTAGCCGCCGGGCGGGGCGAAATCAGAACGTCGAAGCACCTCGGTCAGGCTCCCCTCCCTCTGCACTCGATCGGTTACGTCTCTGATGGTGCGGCTTCTGCCCATCTCAACCACCTTCCCTCATCTTGAGCAAAGCATAGCTTGCCGGCAGACGAATGGACTTCAACCATGCCGCGTCCTTGTCGGCCACCAGCCTTGCGCGCAGCAATTGCCTGGCGTTCTCGCCGCGGACCTCAAGGTCATCGGGGACGTTGCGCTCGATCTGGTACACCAGCAGCGGCATCACATTCCAGTCCACCTCGTCACCGTCGATGTACCGATCATGTAGCTGCAGCAGGCCGTGGATGAAGCCTCGAGCGAGTCTCCCGCCCTCACCAACCGACGCTGCGTAGAGCCACTCGCCAAACTCCAGCAGCTCCCTGAAGCCCGGCGGTCCGTCAGTCCGCTCCCAGGGTGCGGTTACGCCGAACATGGTCATGGCATCCCGGCCCTGAGCCTTGCTGACCTGCTCGGCGGCCCCCGCCGCCTCAGCGGCCCGCCGGATGGGGTACATCCCCTTGCAGGCAAAGCAGCCGCCGGAGATCGTGATCTCCGGGTTCTCGCATACATACTTCCGGAAGTCGTCCCGGATGCGCTGGGCGACCTGGGGGATCAGGCTCCATGGCCCGACCAGGAACAGATCATCGCCCCCCGCGTAGGTGACATACAGGGGCGAGTGGAGATGCTCAGTGAGCGGCGTCTCCGCCTCGGCTCTCCAGCGTTGTGCCTCCTGACTGCATATCTCATCCACGTGGGCTGAGAAGAACAAGTCCACCTGCCGGCTCATAGTGCAGAACCGAGAGATTGAGCCCCAGCCCGGACCGCCCCGCATCTGCAGCCCTGGCCCGAACACCATGCCCAGACGGTCCACGTCCATCCGCAGGACCTCCATCCTGTCTGCCCCCTCCGCTGCTTGAGCGAGGTGCGTGAAGGACGCCACATCTCCTGCCTCTACGGGAGCCTCCTCCGTCTCCAGATCCACGGCGACGAGGGGAGCGCCGTTCGCCAGCTTGGATAGGCCCTCCCGGCTATTACGCAGCCTCTCACACCGCCATACCGTCTCGTGCAGTGACGAGGGCAGCTCACCCTCCAGCAAGTAGGCCCGCAGGCCGCCGAAGAAGTCGATCCGCTCGGCTGCACGCTCCAGGCCAGCGTCTCCCGTGCTGTAGACGAGCCACTCCGCCTTGGGCAACGCTCTCCCGATCCGTTGCGTCAGCTCGCACAGCTCACAAACAGTGGCGTCTTCGCCCATGGCGGCACCGCAGGAGGGGCACTCGCCTGGGGGAGAGGCCTCCTCGACGGTCGAGAGCTCACCTGTCCCCCACAGTCTGCTGAACCGACGGCCCTTGTCGGCCGCGAGCATCTCTGACGCCCGCCGCATCTGGCCTGCGAAGTCGCCCAGCGCGTGCTCCGCGATCGGCACCTGTGCCAGAGCCAGCCCCAGACGACCCTCGAAGGTATCGAACAGCCACCGGTCGATCTCCTGGGCCGCCGTCTCCAGACGCTCGCGAGTCCCTTCGGTGTTGGCCAGCAGCGATGCGAAGTTGCCTCCAGCGCTGAATATGACGTTGGGCTGATGGAGGTCCGCCGCGTCGGTAAGATGGGCGGCCGCCATCTTGGACAGCACAGCAACGTGCAGAGACCTGCCCCGCAACCGCTTAGCGAGACCCTTCATGCCCTCCGGCTCGATGAGCCGATACATGTAGTCCTGAATGCCCGAGATATCGCCTGCCACCAGCAGGAAGGGCTCGTCCACCACGTCCGCCTCCCGCGCCTGGTATAGGGCTGCGGCGATCGCTCCCGTCGTCCGCGT
>JAYENL010000244.1:0-24518 GCA_034722055.1 Armatimonadota bacterium | reverse complement strand
CCCGCGGGCGTGGCCCCCAGACGGTGCGTCCACAGCCTGGCCGTCGGCCGTTTCCGTTCGCTGAGAGCTGGTAGCTGCTCGCTGCTGACTCTCGCCCGGCCGCAACCGACAATCTGAAAACGCGCCCCTGACGGCGCGAAGCTTTACAGCCCTGACAGCGCTGTGCTATACTCCCGGTCCCGCGGTGCCTCAAGCTGGGCACACCGCCCCTCCAGCGGCGCGCTCGGCTTGGCGGAATATCACGCCGCTGGCCGGACGGGGCCTCATGGGGCTCCGCCCGAGGAAAGGAGAGGACGCATGGAGCTCGCGCAGATGGACAAGGATGAGATCATCGAGCAGTTCCGCCTCCACGATGCCGACACCGGCTCCCCGGAGGTACAGATCGCCCTGCTGACCTCGCGCATCCAGGCGCTCACGGAGCATCTTCAGGCCCATCGCAAGGACCATCACAGCCGCCGCGGGCTGCTGAAGATGGTCGGCAAGCGCCGCCGCCTGCTGCGCTACCTGCGCAATGAGGATATCGACCGCTACCGCGCGCTCGTGAAGGAGCTCGGTCTCCGCGGCTGAGGCCGGGAGAGGATCCGACGCTGACGACCGGGGCACTGGCCCCGGCTGTCGCTGAATCCGCGCCCCGGTGGTCGGGGCAGCATCCAGATTCCTGTGCTTGTCCTCTGTACTGACGCCGCCGATGCCCGCAGAGGGGCCGCCTGAGGAGCGTATGCCGTTTATGCGCGACGAAGCCGGCCCGCGCACCCCACGAGACAGCATCGCGAGGCGCTGCTCCAAACGGCGAAGGGCCGGGCCGGCTTCGGCTCCAGCAAACCACGCTGGAGCCTCAGGCGGCCCCTCCTCTACCACCGGCATTCCGACAGTCCGCTCCCCGGCCCTCGCCCTGGGCACACGAATCTGGATGCTGCCGGTGGTCGGAAAGCCCTTGCAATTGTGACGCGGTTCAGGTACACTTAGGCCGTCGTTTCGAAAGAGGCCGCATTAGCGGCCATAATCCAGGGTCATCTACCCTCCGGAGGGTCAGGAGCGAGGGGAATCAGGGAAAGCAGGTGACATCGGCGCGCCTGTTTTCCCTGCTTCCTCGCGTCTTCCTGGAGCCTCCTGAGGGGGTAGTGCGCCTCAGGAGGTTCAGTCTGTACATGTTTGACAAGACATCCGTATCCACATCGTTCGCCGGTCGGGAGCTCATCCTTGAGACCGGCGAGAGGGCCCGGCAGGCGTCCGGCGCCGTCACCGCCATCTACGGTGACACCGTCGTGCTCTGCGCCGCGGTCATCGAGGACCACCCCAACCCCGACGTGGGCTTCCTTCCCCTGCGCATAGACTTCGAGGAGAAGATGTACGCCGTGGGCCGCATCCCCGGCGGCTTCTTCAAGCGCGAGGGGAAACCGTCGGGCGACGCCACGCAGGTCGCCCGCTCCATCGACCGACCCATCCGCCCCCTGCTGCCCTCTGGGCTGCGCAACGAGGTGCAGGTCATCTGCACCCCGCTGTCGGCCGAGAATCAGAACTCGGCGGAGATCGTGGCCATGACCGGCGCGGCCGCCGCCATGCACCTGACCCCGGCTCCCTTCGAGGGCCCCTTCGCCTGCGCCCAGGTGGGCTGGCTGGACGGCGAGCTGATCCTCAACCCCTCCTTCGAGGAGCGCGAGGAGGGCCGCATGGACCTCACCGTCGCCGCCGGCCCCATGGGTGTGCTGCAGGTCGAGCTGGGCGGCGATGAGGTTCCCGAGGAGATTGTGCTGCAGGGCATCCGCATGGCCCACGCCGCCTGCCTGCCAGTCTGCGAGGCCATCGAAGAGCTGCGTGACAAGGCCGGCAAGCCCAAGCGGGAGTATCCGCTGTGGGAGCCGGCCCCGGAGGTCAATGACGCCGTGCTGGAGCGCACCGAGGACATCCGGGAGGCCATCCAGTCGCCCGACAAGGAGGGCCGCCAGCGGGACCTCGACCGGATCGCGGAGGAGATCGCCGAGAAGTTCCAGGACCTCGAGGACGCCCCGCAGCAGGTCCAGGAGGCCATGTACGAGGTCCAGAAGCAGCAGATGCGCAAGATCCTGCTCGAGGAGCGTCGGCGCGTGGACGGCCGTGGCCCCAAGGACATTCGGCCGCTGGACGTGAAGGCCGGCCTGCTGCCTCGCACACACGGCTCGGGGCAGTTCACCCGCGGCGAGACCCAGGTGCTCTCCACCGTCACCCTCGGGGCCACGCGCGATCAGAAGCTGATCCGCACCCTCGAGGAGGAGGAGTACCACCGCTTCATGCACCACTACAACTTCCCGCCCTTCTGCGTGGGCGAGACGCGCGCGTTGCGCGGCGCCAGCCGCCGGGAGATCGGTCATGGCGCCCTGGTGCAGCGCTCCCTGGAGCGGATGCTCCTGCCCGAGGAACAGTGGCCCTACACCACCCGCGTGGTCTCGGAGGTGCTGGAGAGCAACGGCTCCAGCTCCATGGCCTCCGCCTGCGCCAGCTCGCTGGCACTGATGGACGCGGGCGTGCCGGTCAAGACCCAGGTGGCGGGCATCTCCGTGGGCCTGCTGTATGAGAGCGAGGACAACTACATCCTCCTCACCGATATCCAGGGCCTCGAGGACGCCGCCGGGGACATGGACTTCAAGGTCACCGGGACCGAGAGCGGCGTCAACGGCCTGCACCTGGACATCAAGGTCAAGGGCCTGCCTGAGGCCGTGCTCGCCGAGGGGTTGCAGCAGGCGCGCGAGGCCCGGCTGCAGATCCTGGAGCGCATGAACGAGGTCATCTCCGCGCCGCGCGAGACCCTCTCGCCCTACGCCCCCCGCATGGTCGCCATCAAGGTGCCCGTGGACAAGATCGGTCTGGTCATCGGCCCCGGCGGCAAGACCATCCGCAAGTTCGAGACCGAGCTGGATGTCAGCATCGACGTCGAGGACGACGGGGTCGTGAAGATCTTCGGCGAGAACGCAGAGAACGTGGAGAAGGTCAAGGCCGCGATCCACGACCTCACCCGCGAGGTCGAGGTCGGCGAGGTCTTCACCGGCAAGGTGGTGACCATCACCGACTTCGGCGCCTTCGTAGAGGTGCTGCCGGGCCGGGACGGCCTGCTGCACATCTCCGATATCGAGCACCAGCGGACCAACAAGGTTGAGGACGTGCTCAGCCTCGGCGACGAGGTCACCGTGAAGGTCACCGAGGTGGAGAGCGACGACAAGATCCGCCTCTCCCGCAAGGCCCTTCTGGACCGGGGCGGCGGCAACGGCGGCCGCAAGGGCGGCGGTGGTGGTGGGAAGAGCCGCGACAAGCGCGGCGGCAAGTCCAGGAGCAAGCAGCAGGACAGCAAGCAGCGCGAGAAGCCTCAGAACAGCGACTCCGAGGGCCCCGCCTCCGGCGCGTACTTCCGCGACAAGAAGAGCTGAGCCGCGCACCTGCTGACCGATATCGGCCGGGGTCAAGCTGTGACCCCGGCCTGACCGTGTACGCACCAGCGACAGGGCCTCTCAGCCCGTCACAGCAAGGCCCCTGCGTCGAGGAGGTGGATGCACTTCCAAACGTGGTCCCGCGAAAGGCTTGCCACCGGAAGGACCTTGCCGTCCGGGGGAGAATCATCTATCTTGCCCGGCCGCACGGGGGATGAGGGCGAATCTGAGGTGAGGTGTGAGCGCCATGGCGCAGATACGAGTGATGGTCTCGGGGGCCGGCGGCAGGATGGGGCGCACGGTCGTCGCGGCAGTGATGGATGCCGGGGACATGGTGGTGGTCGGAGGCGTGGACCCGGCTTACCCGGAGACGCCCCTCTCGGAGCTGGTCTCCGGGGCGCCCGGGGCCCAGATCGCCACCACGGTCGAGGAGGGCATTGCGAAGTTCGATCCTGAGGTGATGGTGGACTTCACCCAGCCCTCGGCGCTGATGCACAACATCCCCACCGCGCTGCACGAGAGCGTGGCCTGCGTGGTGGGCACCACCGGCTTCACCCAGCACCTCCTCGACGAGATGTGCGAGCTGTGCGAGCAGTGCGGCACGCCGGCGGTGATTGCGCCCAACTTCAGCATCGGCGCGAACCTGATGATGAAGTTCGCGGCCGAGGCCGCGCCGCTGATGGACTACGCCGCCATCATGGAGGCCCACCACGAGAACAAGCTTGACGCCCCCTCCGGAACCGCCATGGCCACCGCCGAGCGCATGCGCGAGACGCGCGGCGAGGACTTTGAGTTCCAGCAGACCGAGCACTTCGGCCTGGGCGGCGTGCGGGGCGGCGAGCATGGCGGCGTCTCTATCCACTCCATCAGGATGTCCGGAGTCGTCGCCAACCAGACCGTGATTCTCGGCGGCCCGGGCGAGACCCTGCGCATCGAGCACGTCACCACCGGGCGAGAGTGCTTCATGCCCGGAGTGCTGCTGGCGATTCGCGAGGTGCGCGATCTTGACGGGCTCGTCTGCGGCCTGGAGGAGCTCTTAGTCAGCACTTATCCTCGCGGGCGGCCCCCGCGGGTACACTGAGACGGACCCTCAAGCTTGCTCGAACAGGTGCGAACACATGGCTTTTCGCGTCGGAGTCGTCGGCGTCGGCCCCGTGGGGGACAGGATCCTGCGCGTGCTCAAGGAGCGCAGCTTCCCCGTCGAGGGCCATCCAGTGGTCATGGCCACCAGGGAGCGCACCGAGATGCTGGCGGGCGAGGAGGTGCTGGTTCGCGAGGTGGCCCCGGAGCTCTTTGACGGCCTCGACGTGGCCTTCTTCGCCGGCCGGGAGGGCGCCAAGGGGGCCGGCGTGCAGTGGGGGGAGGTGGCGACCGAGGCCGGCGCCTGGGTCATCGACAACGGCAGCGACTTCCGCCTGGAGCCAGGTTACCCGCTGATCGTCCCGGAGGTGAACATGGAGGCGGCGGTGGGCGAGAGCCGCCACATCTGCAGCCCCAACTGCTCCACGATCCAGATGGTGGTGGCCGTCGCCCCCCTTCATCGCGCCGCCGGCATCAGGCGCATCGTCGTCTCCACATACCAGTCCGTCTCCGGCTGGGGGCAGGCGGCCATGGAACAGTTCGAGCAGCAGGTCCAGCAGTATGCCGCCGGCGAGCCCGTGCAGTTCGACCCCGACATCTTCTCTAAGCCCATCGTCTTCGACTGCCTCCCGCACATCGACCGCTTCCTGGAGTCGGGCTACACCAAAGAGGAGATGAAGATGGTCCACGAGACGCGCAAGGTCATGGCGGAGCCTGACCTGCCCATCACCGCCACTACCGCGCGCGTGCCCGTGCTCATCGGCCACGCGGAGTCCATCAACCTGGAGCTTCAGCGGCCGCTGGGGCGCGAACAGGCTCTGGAGATCCTCCGTGACCCCACGCAGTCGCCGGGGGTCACGGTCATCGACGACCCCCAGAACCTGCAGTATCCGTCGCAGGCCGACTGCCTCGAGGACCAGCACAGGGACGCGGTGCTGGTGGGCCGCGTGCGCGAGGACCCCACCGTGGAGCACGGCCTGAACCTGTGGTGCGTCTCCGACAACCTCCGCAAGGGCGCGGCCACCAACACGGTGCAGATCGCCGAGGGCCTCATCGAGCGCGGCCTGCTGGCCTGACTGACGATCCGTCGCAGTGCCGGACCCGGACCAAGCACACTACGAGGTGAGAGCGATGCCCGAGCTCGGGAACCTGATTACCGCCATGGTCACTCCCTTCGACGATGACCTGCAGGTGGACTACGATCGGGGGGCGGAGCTGGCCGGGCGACTCGCCGGCGCCGGCTCGGACATCCTCGTCTCCGGCACCACCGGAGAGTCCCCCACCACCACCGCCGACGAGAAGCTACAGATGTACCGCGTGGTGCGGGAGGCGGTGGGTGAGGATGCGGCCGTCATGGCCGGCACCGGCTCTAACAACACCACCGCGTCCATCGCCCTCACGAAGAGGGCCGCCGACACCGGCGTGGACGCCATCATGCTGGTGGGACCCTACTACAACAAGCCCTCCCAGGAGGGCTTCTACCAGCACTTCGCCACCGTGGCCCGCAACACGGACCTGCCCGTCATCGTCTACAACGTCCCCGGCCGCACCGGCAAGAACATCGAGGCCGCCACCGTCCTGCGCCTCGCCCGGGACGTGCCCAACATCGTCGGCTGCAAGGAGGCCAGCGGGGACATCGCCCAGATCGCCGAGATCTGCGCCGGGGCCCCGGAGGGCTTCCGGGTGTGGTCCGGCGATGATGGCATGACGCTGCCCATCCTCTGCGTCGGCGGCGTGGGCGTCATCTCGGTGGCCTCGCACATCGCCGCCGAGGAGATCGGCGAGATGATCGAGGCCTTCCACGCCGGCGACACCGGCCGCGCCAGGGAGCTGCACCACCGGCTCACGCCCCTGTTCACCAACCTGTTCCTGGCCTCGGGCAATCCCTCGTGCGTGAAGCGCGCGCTTGAGGTATGCGGCTTCCCGGTCGGCGGCACGCGCCTGCCGGTGGTCCCTGCCAGCGAGCAGGACACTGAGACCATCCGTGCCGTCTGCGAGGAGCTGGGCTACGCGTAGCGCCGGTTGTAGGGCGCGGACCCGTGCCGCGCCTGGTTGTTCCCTGGAGGTCACCGCATGTCCTGGAACTACGCGGAGCTCCTTGACGAGATCGCTCAACAGATCCGGGGATGCACGCGCTGTCGTCTCTCGGAGGGGAGGACGCAGGCGGTGCCCGGCGTGGGGCCTCCGGACGCGGAGATCATGTTCATCGGCGAGGCCCCCGGCCGCGACGAGGACATCCAGGGCGAGCCCTTCGTGGGGCCTGCCGGACAGGCCCTGACCGTCCTGCTGCGCAACAACGGCATCGCGCGCGAGGACGTCTACATCACCAACATCTGCAAGTGCCGCCCGCCCGAGAACCGGGACCCCCATCCCGATGAGGTGGAGGCCTGCCAGGAGTTCCTTCACGGCCAGATCGCCTGCATCCGGCCCACCCTCATCTGCACCCTCGGCGCCCCCGCGCTGAAGACCCTCCTCGATGATGCCACGCTCTCGGTCATGAAGCTCAACGGCACGGTATTGGAGCGCCACGGCCTCACCTTCGTCCCCCTCATTCACCCCGCCGCCGGCCTGCATCAGGAGCGGATGCGCGAGGGCATCAAGGAGGGCTTCCGCCGCCTCGGCGAGATCATCGCCGAGCGCCGCTGACCCCCAGCGATTCCGCCGCTCTCACGCCGGAAGATTGCCTTCCCCGTAGACGAAAACGAGGGCTCCACGCACACGTACTGCGTGACTGATGGACCACGTCCAGCGGAGGTGCTGTCATGCACATGACAGGGCGGGCGTCTTGCGTTCTCGTTCTCATTGGTGCCATCGTCCTGGCAGCCACACCCGCCTGCGCCGCCGACGTGACGATCACCGGAACCGCAATCGGCCCCGACGGGGCGCCGGTCGCTGAGGCCATGGTGGGCATGGCCCACCCTGACGCGGCGGGCGTCGTCAGGCGGGGCTGGACCGAGACGCCCACCGGTCCCGACGGGCGCTTCCGCCTCACCGTCCCGTGGAACGCGGCCCCGTGGCGCAGGCACTCGGTCGTCGCTCGCAAGCAGGGCCTCGCGTTCGGCTGGGCCTGGGCCCGGGATGGGGACGACATCGAGATCCACCTCGGCGGTGAGACCGTGACCTGCTCGGGCACGGTCGTGACCACGAATGGCCAGCCCATCGCCGGCGCGGACGTCATCTTGCGAGGCATCTACGGCGGCGGCCGGGCCGAGACGAACTACGCGTGGCTCAGCCACCACCCGTCCTCGGCCCTGGGCGTGACCTCCGACCAGCAGGGCATCTTCACCATCCCCGACCTGCCGCCCGACGCGAAGGTGAACCTCCAGGTAGAGGCCGAGGGCTTCGCGCACGCCCGCTCCGGCACCGTCCCGGCCGACGCCACGCCTGAGATGCTGTCGATCTGGATGCAGCCCGAGGGCCGGATCGAGGGCCGCGCGCTGCGCGAGGGCCAGCCGGTCTCCGACGTGACTCTCCATGCCAGCGGGAGGAGCGGTCAGGGTCTGGCCGCGTGGGGCTACGCCGTCAGCGGCCAGGACGGGCGCTACCGCCTCGACAGCCTCGCAGCCTCCACGTATACCATCAGCGTGTGCCGGGCGGGCGATTGGACGGCGCCCATCCTGACCGGCATCGACGTCGCCGAGGCCCAGACGGTGAGGGGCGTTGATGTTGAGCTGATCCCCGGCGCGGTCGTGGAGGGCACCGTGACGCTGGGGGACACCGGCGAGCCGGCCGTGGGCGCGCACATCGCCGCCCAGGTCTGGGCGGGACCGACTGATTCCCTGACCCTCTCCTCCGCCGCCGCGGGTGAGCAGGGCACGGTGCGTTTCCACCTGCCGCCGGGCCGGAGCATGGTCTACTACCAGCGCGACTACCCCGGCTATCCCAACGCCGAGCCGCACGATTACAGCCTGTCGCTATCGGATGGCGAGACGCGCACGGATCTGGTCTTCGTGCTTCAGCCTGCCGCGACCCTCGCCGGCGTGGTTCAGGGCCCCGACGGAGAGTCCATCCCCGGCGCCGAGCTCTTCCTGATGACCATGGCGCACCGCTTCCCGTTCTTCGAGCCGGAGAATCCGGAGGTCACCGGCCCTGACGGTCGCTTCGAGCTCAGCCTGGGCGCGTGGTCGCCAGACGCGCGCCTGCAGGTCTTCACGCGGCTGCCTGGCAGCGGCCTGGTGTGGGCGGGTGCGGCGACGCCTGAGCAGGACATGGTGGTTGAGCTGCAGCGTGGCGGATGGCTGCAGGCCCGGACCGCCGACCAGCAGGGGGAGCCCGTGGCCGGCATCGCGGCCGGCGCCTCGCTGGCCGCGGCAGCGGACCGGAGCTACCGCATTCCGCTGCTGTGGCGCAGCGATGAGGACGGCCTCCTGCGCATCGGCCCGCTGCCCCCGGACGAGCCGCTGAACGTCTGGCTGCTTGGCGAGGCCCGGCAGATGCTGGTGGGGCCGGGCTGGGACCCGTTCGAGGAGTACCGCGTGGCGGCGGGCGAGGTTACGGAGCTGCCCGCCCTCACGCTCAACCCCGACGGCCGCACGCTGCGGGGGACCGTCATCGACGCGGCGGGTGAGCCCGTGGGCGGCGCCAGCGTGCGATGCACATCGGTCATCGAGGGCGACATGGCGGTGGACAGCACGGACGATCGCGGCCGCTTCGAGCTCACCGGCCTCTGGGCGCACGGGCAGCTTGGCGTGCTGGCCGTGGGGCCCGACGGGGGGAGCGCCTGGGGCATGCCCTGCGATCCGGACCTGCCCCTGGAGCCCACCTTCGAGCTTGCGCCGCTGTGCACCGTGGAGTTCGTGATCCAGGGCGCCGACGGCGAGCCACCACAGGAGGCGCGCGTCAGCTTCGCCTGCAACGACTTTCATCCGCCGTGGGGCAACACCACCCCACCACCGGGCCTGACCTTCTCCGACGAGGTGAGGGCCGATGCCGGCCGCTGCCGCGTTCAGCGGCTGGTGCCCGGCTTCAGCTACGAGGCCTACGCGCTGGTGCCCGACCCGGCGCACTCCGGCCCGACGATCCGCTTCATCGCCGAGCCGGGCCCGGAGCCCATGACGGTGGAGCTGCGCGGCCCGCGGACACGCTGAGCCGGGAACCGCGGGGCCGGCGGTGAGCTTGGCGTCTCATCTCAGCCCTTCGGCAACGACTCGGCCGGGCTGAAGCCCGGCCGCTCCGGACGGCAACGACTCACGGACGGACGCTGTCGGTGCAGACCTCGCCCCACTGCTATCCCGGAAGGACAACTCCTGCTGGGCGCGAAGTCTTGTCCTTGCAGGACGGTCCCCCGCCGTGGGGGCCTCTGCAAGAGGCTGCGAGACCACTGCGGGCCGCGGGGCGGGCGGGCCGCGCTGCACTGAGGTGGGAACGTGCTCTACACCGCGTCGCTTGAGGACATCCGCGAGGGCAAGGTCACCGACGTCTACTTCACCCGTACCAGGCGGATCCTGGAGGAGAAAGACGCCTCCAGGCACGTTGTCGCCGAGATCCACTGTACCTCCCTGCCCGACGGCTGGACGTGGGGCGTGCTGGTGGGCGTCGAGGAGGTGGCCGCGGCGCTGGAGGGCCTGCCCATCGACGTGCGCTGCGCCCCGGAGGGGAGTCTCTTTCTCTGCCGCGAGCCCGTCACGCGCATCACCGGCGACTACGCCGCCTTCGCGGAGATGGAGACGGCGGTCCTGGGGCTGCTCTGCCAGGCCTCCGGCATCGCCAGCCGCGCCACCCGCGTGCGCGTGGCCGCCCAGGACCGCACCGTCATCAGCTTCGGCGCCCGCCGCGCACATCCGGCCCTGGCGCCCACCATCGGCCGCTCGTGCTACATCGGCGGCTGCGATGGCGTGGCCGTGGTCAGGACCGCCGAGATGCTGGGCCTGGAGCCCTCCGGCACCATGCCCCACGCCCTCATCCTCGTCGCCGGCGACCTCGCCACCGCCCTCCGCTGGTACGATGACGTGCTGGAGGACGACATCCCCCGCGTGGCGCTGGTGGACACCTTCAACGACGAGAAGTTCGCCTCCATCGAGGCGGCGGAGACCCTGGGCGAGCGCCTCGACGCCGTCCGCATCGACACCCCCGGCAGCCGCCGCGGCGACTGGCGGGAGCTGCTGCGCGAGGTGCGCTGGGAGCTGGACCTGCGCGGCTACGAGTACGTGGACCTCTTCCTCTCCGGCGGCCTCGACGAGTACTCCATCCCCAAGTACAATCAGTGGGCCTCCGGCTACGGCGTCGGCACCTCCCTCTCCGGCGCGCCTCCGGTGAACCTGGCCATGGACATCGTGCAGATCGAGGGCCAGCCCATCACCAAGCGCGGCAAGCTCTCGGGCGCCAAGAACGTGGCTGTCTGCCCCTCCTGCGGCAGCCGGACCATCATCCCTGAGGGCCGCGGGGTCTCCGAGATCTGCGGCTGCGGGGCGCGCACACAGATGCTCCTGCAGCCGCTCATCGAGCAGGGGGAGATCGTCGCCGAGCTGCCCTCCCTGGAGGAGATCAAGTCCCGCTGCCGCCAGCAGGTGGAGCATTGGGTGCGCGCCCACCCGGAGGCCGTGGACTGGATCGAGGGATGACGCACCGACCCATGCCGCACAGAACAGGAGCGAGAGCACCATGAGCAGTGCCCTTGTGGTCATCGACATGCTCAACGACTTCGTGCGCGAGGACGGGGCCCTGACCTGCGGCGACCGCGTGGGCGAAATCATCGAGCCCATCCGCCGCCGCATCGAGCAGGCCAGACGAGACGGCGAGACCGTCATCTACATGTGTGACAGCCATCGCCCCGACGACCCGGAGTTCGCCCAGTACCCCCCGCACGCGGTGCAGGGCACCGAGGGCGCGCAGGTCATCGATGAGCTGGCGCCGGCCGAGGAGGACTACGTGCTCCCCAAGCGCCGCTACTCGGCCTTCCACCAGACCCAGCTTCTGCTGGTGCTGCTGGAGAATGGCGTCAGGGAGCTGGAGCTGACCGGCGTGTGCACCAACATCTGCGTGCTCTATACCGCCGCTGACGCCGTCAGTTGGGGCTTCGACGTCTCCGTGGACGCCTCGCGGGTGGCCGCCCTCGACGATGGGGCCCACGAAATCGGCCTGGGGCAGTTGGAGGATGTTCTGGGTGTGGCGGTGAATAGGTAGGGACTGCGTCGGCCCGGCCACGGGGTGCATAGTGTACCGTAGCGCCGTCTCTCGCGTGCCGCCGCCTAAGCGAAGGTGGTCCGTCTTCCCATGAGCAACTCCGAGCCGGACATCCGCTCCCGCTTCACGGGATGCCTGCTGGCGGCCGCGATCGGCGACTGCCTGGGTGCGGCCTACGAGGGCTACAGCGGCAGCGACCTGGCCGAGGCCTACTACGACGGCCGCTTCCAGCCCTCCTCCATGACCATGGGCGAGTGGACCGACGACACCTCCATGCTCGTGGCCACCGCCAAGTCTCTGGCCGCCCGCGGCGAGGTGGACGGTGAGGACCTGGCCCGGCGCTACCTGGCGTGGTTCGAGGCCGGTGGACGGGGCATCGGCCGCGCCACCTACCACGCCATGAAGCGCATCCAGGGCGGCACCGACTGGCGCGAGGCGGGAGAGAAGGGACAGTACGCCGCAGGCAACGGCGTCGCCATGCGCGTCGCCCCCATCGGGCTCTTCCACGTCCGCGACCTGGCGGGGCTGGACGAGGACGTGCGCACCTGCGGCATCATCACCCACCGCAACGATGAGGCCATCGCCGGCGGCATCGCAATGGCCTACGTCGTGGCGCGGGCCGCCGCCGGGCAGCTCGACCCGGAGACCATCATCCTGGAGGTGCTCGACCGCCTGGAGCCCTGCCGCGTCTCCGACGGCCTCTCCGAGTGCGCCCGCCTGCTGGAGGCCGATGAGCCACCGCTGAAGGCGCTGCCACAGCTCCGCCTGGGCGGGGCCGCCTTCGAGACCGTGCCCACCGCCTTCTACTGCTTCCTGCGCACCACCGAGGATCTGAAGGAGGCGCTGGTCTCCTCCATCGTGGCCGGCGGCGACACCGACACCCGCGCCTGCATGGCCGGGGCCATCTCCGGCGCCTTCAACGGCCGGGAGGCGGTCCCCGCACGCTGGCTGAGCCAGCTTCACCTCCGCTCGGGCATCGAGGGCGTCGCCGAGCAGCTCTGCGATGTCGTCACCGGCTCCTGACCGCCGCGTGTGGTGTCTCGCAAAGGACCGCACGCGCCCGCAGGCGAACTCTTTCCCGGTGATTCCCCATGACTGACACCAGCCGGCCCCCGTGGGCCGAGGGCTTCTTCCTTGTTCGCGACCAGATGCAGGCCTGGATCGACGCCGCACTGCACCGCCACCAGCACATCCCCTACCAGGGGGGCCACGATGAGGGCACCTTCATCGCCTCCTGGTTCGGCTTCCACCAGCTTTTCGGCGACCAGCGCGTGGTCGATTTCGCACGCCACCTGCGCGACGGCTTCGCGAGGTGGGCGCGCGAGAACATGCTCCACGGCTTCTACCGCCAGGGCGAGGCCCATCACCAGACCGAGATCTTCACCTTCTTCCTCTGCCGCCTGTGGCAGGCGGCGCCCGATGACCACACCGGCGAGCTCATCGTGGATGCCGCCCACCACATCGGCAACTGGGTGGAGGGCTTCCCGGAGTGGTATGACTGGGAGCGCCGGCGCTTTCTGAGCTGGCGCATCGGCACCGAGCGCATCGGCTCCGAGGAGTCCTGCGGCTACGAGGTTCCCGACCACTTCCGGCTCATCCAGATCGCCCTCGTGGCCCACCGCATTACCGGAGAGCAGCGCTACCTGGACCTCTCCGCGGGCTACGGCGAACGCTGGGCGCAGGCCATCCTCGATGCCCCCACCGACGAGCCCCCCACGGTGCTTCGCTCGGGGGAGTCCGCCGCTGACGAGGAGGAGGTCCGGCGCGCCACCGGCGCTCAGCACCATGGCGGCTCCGCGCTGGATCGCGTCGAGCCTCACATCCCGGCCGGCACCATCGATGTGATGCTGGACCTGTTCGCGCTCACCGGCGATGAGGTCTACGCCGACGCCGCCAGGCGGCTGTGCCGGGCGCTGCTGCCCGCGCTCAGCGACCCTTACTCCAATCCGCCGGGCGCCCTGCTCAGCCGCTACCGCACCGCCACCGGCGACACCTCACTCGATGACGCCATCCGCGAGCGCTTCACCGCCGGCATCGACGAGACTCTCGGCGGCCTGGATGGCATGCTGCGCTTCCTGAAGCAGACACGCGTGAGCGGCTACGCCCTCGCTGCCGTCCGCCTCTACTGCTCCCTGGCCGACAACCCCTTCGCGGCGGATCGGCTGGAGGAGTTCGCGCAGCGCTACGAGGAGCTGGTGGGGGAGCGCCCGGCCGTGGGCACGCGCCAGGAGTCGCCGGTCATGGTCATCGAGACCCTCAACCCCCAGCCCGTGGAGGGCATCGGCAAGCGCCGCGACATGGTGCGCTGGGCGTCGGAGAATCGGATGGGCGCCCTCCGCCCCACCTCCTCGCCGCCCCCGCCCACGCTGATGCTGGCCTGGCAGCTTCTCGGCAACGAGGAGCTGGCAGCCCACGCGCTCCAGACCGTGGGTCAGCGGGTGGCCCTGGCCCGCAGGGCGCTGCGCGACGGCCGCCGGCACGGCTGCGCGGGCTCCACCACGGGCGCGGTGGCGTCCGGCCACGGCCGCGACGGCGGCTACGGCAACGTCACCGGCGCCTTCCTGCCGCTGGCGGCGGGCATGATCCGCGACCTCTGCCAGGAGCGCCCCACGGTCCGCTTCCGCGACGCCGATGGCGAGCCGGGCCTTCCCGAGCAGGTCGCCTCCCTGGTCCGGCTGCGCCCTGATGGCGCCGCCCAGGTGCGCCTCTACAGCGACGCGGACCAGCCTCTGACGCTGGAGGTGGCGCTGCACGACGGCCAGTGGCGCCAGATGCACCTCCCGGCCGGCGAGGTAACCACGGTGGAGCTGTCGTAGACTCTGGCACGACGGCCGGGCCGGAACGGAGACCGGCCTTTCCAAACGGAACGGCAAACGCCCTCGGAGGGGCCGTCCTGAGGAGGGCCGCCAGGCTCCACGAAGCCGGCCCTCATGCCCTCCGGACCGGAGGCGTTTCCCGGCCGGCATTTCCCCGCGTAGGTCGGGCTTCCAGCCCGACGCCGTTTGTGTTTGTCGGAGTCGCTGCTGTTTGCCTTTCCGTGGCGCGGACACTCCTGTCCGTGCGCCGTTTTGAGCAGTCCTGCCAGGCCCGACCTACGCGGAGATTGATACACGGGGTCGAGACAGAGAGCGCACGGGGCAGGAGTCCCCATGCCACGGACGAGATACGGCAAGTAGCCCCATGCCGCTCGGGGAGGCCCGCCGTGAAGGACCGCGCACCCCGGCGAGCGAAACCTCGGGTGTCGCCGGATGACCGGATGAAGGGGCGGATGACCTTATGCTCTCCCGCATCGCCATCGTGGTCCCGTGCATCGCTCTCCCCCTCTGTGCGCAGGCTCAGGACTGGCCGCGCGTCGAGCACCCCACCGAGGGCGTCACCGTGATCTACGACGATTACGGCGCCTGGGCCGGCCCCTCGATGGGCACCTCCCACCAGGTGAAGCCCGATTACCGCGTCCGCAAGCACCTGGACCTCTCGGGCGTGCCCCAGGCGGTCTTCAACCGCGCCCAGCAGGCCCGCCTGCTGGTCTACTTCGCGTGTCAGGACTACTCGTGGAACATCCCCGACGTGGACTGGAACGGCCTCGATGAGCGCTTCGAGATCGTGGTCAACGGCACCGTCCACGAGTATCCCACCAGCGACGTGCCCGGCGCCAAGCGGCGAAAGGAGGATGATCTGCACTGGCGGTGGCAGGAGTTCCCCGTGGGGCTCGATGAGCTTGTCCGGGGCGACAACGTCTTCGAGTTCCGGAAGGCCGCCGGTGACCAGCCTCCGCTGGAGGATTATATCTACGTGGGCATCGACAACACCGAGAGCCACGGGCACTCCGAGTACACCGAGCACGAGGAGCCGTGGCGGACCGACAAGCTCAACACCATCGACGCCACCGGGGAGTACATGGTCCGCCTGGTGCTGCTGGAGCACGAGCCCACCGTCGAGAGCACCTGGCGGCCGATGGCCCAGCCCGTCCCGCCCATCGGCTATGCCCAGACCACCGGTGAGGTCACCGAGCGCGGCCTCCAGCTCCGCGCCGGCCAGACGCTGACCATGGAGCTTGACCCGGACGCCTTCGACCCCTCCCGCGACCTGACCGTCTACGCTTCTGCCACCCCCGTGGTCCTCGACGCACAGGGTGCCGAGCTCACGCTGGAGCGCCTGGAGGGCGAGCGACCGGGCGTCACCGTACCCGCCTGGTCGGACCCGGATGTCATCCGCTTCAGCGGCCCCGCCGAGGGTGCGACGGTCATCCGCGAGGTAGGCTTCCGCTACTTTCGGCCCTACCTCGCCAGCGCGCCCCCGGTGAACATGGCGCCCACCATCTCCCAGCCCGCCGGCGGCCCCATCCGCCGGGCCGCGCAGTGCCAGGTGCTGCCCGGCGAGGTCGTGCTGCACGACTCCCTCATCGAGTGCCGCCTGCAGACCGAGCCGAATCTGCGCATGACCTCCCTGCACAGCCAGTGGCTGCGGCGGGAGACGCTCCTGGAGCCCGAGCGCACCCACCTGTTCGTGGTGGAGATCGGCGACCAGCGCTTCGGCGCCGAGGACTTCGAGCTGCGCGGCCTCGTCCCGCTGCAGGACCAAGAGGGCGTCACCGCGGACCTGCTGCTGGCCGAGCACGCTCTCAACGCCCGGCTCACGCTGGCCCTCGCCGCGGCGGGACAGCTTCGCTTTGGCCTGGAGCTGATCAACGAGGGCGACGCCCCGGCGCAGTTCAAGCTGGCCTTCCCGCAGCTCGGCGGCCTGGCGCTGTCCGAGGACTGGAGCGAGGACTACTACCTCTTCCCGGCCTGGGGCGGCATCATCGCTGACGCCAACACCGAGCTGCGCACCGCCTACGGCGAGAACTCCGCGTGGTGGCAGATGATCGACCTGTTCTCGCCCTCGCTGGGCGGCGGGCTCGCCCTGCGCGGGCTCGACGAGACCGGCCTCTACAAGTGCCCCGCCATGCGCAAGGGCCTCCGGCTCGTCCCGGAGTACTCCGTCACCGACATCGGCCGCTACATGGAGCCGGAGATGTACTGGCAGTCGAGCCTCGATCCCGGCCCGGGCACCGCGCTGACCTTCGAGTACCTCCGGCGCACCCGCGAGCCCGGCCAGAGCTTCGCACCGCCCGACGCGCTCGTGGAGGTGCATCCCGGCGACTGGCATGAGGCCATGGGCCGCTACGCCGAGTGGGCGCACGCCGTCTGGGACTGGCGCCCTCATCCGTCGAAGCTCGGCGATCGCTGGAACATCATCGCCACCGGCTGGGGCCAGAGCCCCCTTTACGGCGAGGATGGCTACCGCACCGACTTCTTCCAGGAGGGCCGGGACGTGCTGGAGATGATGTCATGGTGGGAGTGGTCGGAGGTGGGGCCGTGGCACGTGCCCATGGATCAGCTCAAGGAGCAGCTCGGCGAGGCCCTCTACGAGCGTTACAAGTCCTACTGGGTGATCAACCCCGCCACCGGCAAGCTGGAGTACCCCCTCAATCGCGGCGACTATCACTACAACGAGGACTGGGGCGGGCTGCCGGCTCTGCGCGACTACATCCAGCAGCACTACGACCGCGGCATCCTGCCCATGTTCTACATGGAGGGCATCCTCTGCTGCGCCACCACCGACACCGGGGAGCAGTACGGCCGGCAGTACGGGGTCATGAACCCGCTGTGGAAGGACAGTTACAACACCGGCCAGACCCCGGAGGGCTATGTGGGCAGCTACGCCTCCTGGAACATGTGCTCCGACACCCGGTGGTGGCCCGAGTACCTCGCCGAGACCGTCGCCCGCGTCTGCCGCGACACCGGCGTGGGCGGCGTGCGTCTCGATGAGTATGGCCACCGCGGCTACGTCTGCACCAGCCCTCACCACGAGCACCTCTTCGCCGAGCCGGGCCACAACGCCTGGCTGCAGGCCGTCTCCCGCGCCTGCCGGCTGGTGCATGAGGCCATGGACCAGGTCGATCCGGAGCTGGTGCTCACCACCGAGTTCCCCGGCTACGATCACCTGGCGCGCTTCCTGGACGGCTGCATCGTCTACGAGAGCATGTCACATGTCAGGCCCATCCGCCCCGTCCCGGTGAACCTGTTCCGCTTCTACTTCCCGGAGTGCAAGGTCGGCGACCTCGACCGCGGCGAGGGCGATTCGTTGGATTGGCAGCTCTTCAACGCCATGGCCCGATTCGGGGCGCCCCAGCCGCCGGCCTACTACCGGATTCTGCACGAGAGCAGCGACCTCTTCGAGGTCGGCGAGAGGCGGCCACTCATCCCGACCCTGCATGAGCGCGTCTACGCCAACCGCCTCTCGTCCCAGAGCAAGCAGATCACGCTGCTGTATAACGCCCGCGGCTTCACGGTTGAGGAGCCTCTGGTGGCCGCCGAGCCCCGTGAGGGCTGGCATTTCATGGAGCTGCTGCGCTGCCAGGAGCTCGCGCCGGTGCCCACGGACGGGGGCCAGGCCCTGGCGCTGAAGCTCCGCGACGGCGACGTGGCCTGCATCGCGCACCTCCCCAGGCGCCTGTCCGTGGAGGCCGCGGGCGAGGAGCTGCGCGCGAGCGTGACCGGCGAGGTCGAGGGCCTCACGCTGGCGCTGTCCTCGGCCGACGGCGCCACGCTGGCCGAGCGGCCCGCCGCCGCCGAGGCCACTATCTCGCTCCCGGCCGACGCCGACTCGCCGCCCGCCTGCCTGAAGCTCCTGCGCGACGGCCGGCTCATCGACGCCGCTCCGCTGCCGTGACCCGCCGTAGTTGCGGAGTTCCTCAGACCCCGAGGGGTCTACTCGGGAGCGTCCGTGCTGCGGAACGGCAGGCTTCGCGCCAGAAAGTAATGCGCCTCCGGGATGTCCGGGCATTCCTCCAGAACCGCTCGATGCCCCGCGACAAACTCGTCCTCCCGGGCCAGATGGTGCAGCATCCGAGCCTCCCAGTCTGATGACATTACACCACGTCCATCCGCTGGTGGGTGTGCTCCCGTCTGAGCAAGCCTCAAGAGCCAGCAGGCACTGCAGTCTCAGGGTACTTCAGAACCAGGCCCAGGCGAATGTGCCGATAAAGAACCATGTCTCGACCGCAATGATAGCGGCCAGGCCCGCCCCGGCCAGCCAGCGTCTGTCCATGGCGGCCGACATGAGGCCCCAGAGCCCGATGAGCCACAGCAGCCCGGCGGAGGCCACAACGCCGACGGTCGAGGACAACGCCAGGTTCCAGAACGTGAGCAGGCCGAGGCATGGCAATGCCATCACGATCGCTGCCGCATACCCGAGCGCGACTGCAGAACCTTCTGACCACTGGCCTCTGCGGAAGCCAAATCCCAGCAGTGCAAACGGCGAGACTGCGCACGCCCACGCCATGGTCAGCAGCAGGGGCAGATCCGTGAATGGGTCGCAGGGCTCGGGATCGCGCACCACGCGCGGCGTGGCCCTCTGGTGCGGAGCCACCGGGCGGCCGTTGCGCTCCACCAGCACGGTAGCGTGAGCAGTACGCTTGGCGTTCTCACGGCGGAACTCTGCCGCTCTCTCCGCGTAGTATGGTGGCGGCACGAAAGGCGCGAAGTAGCTGGCGCCGTAGAGGACCGGGAAGAGATAGACCCACCGCGAGAGGCCCGTGTCAGCGTCGATGCATTCCACCTGCCCCAGCGTGCTGCCGACCAGGATAGCGTCCTCAGCGCTCGCCACTGCCTCCACGGAGAGAGGATTCAGCAGTTGCGGAGCGCGGCCGCACCACTGGGAGCGTACCGAGTGGAATCTCGACTCCACATCGCCGCCCTCCGGCTCCCCGATGATCAGAAGCCCGGGCGCGATGGGGTAGAGAAGGTAGTAGCCGAATCTCTGCCGCAGGCGCTCGTCACTGAACCCTGGCGGAAGCGGCCGGACCCCATCCACGGTGAGCACCTTCCGATCGAACGTCCACGCCCAGTGTGCGGGGTCTTTGGCAGCGGCGGAGAAGGTCGCAGTATGCGAGCTGATGGTACTGCCGTCAACATCCAGGATGGCCAGCGTCGCATGCTCCTCATCGTCCCCTCGACTGAGCGCCACATAGACCCGCTGCTCCAGCAGAGACGCCCACAGCCAGGTCCGACCCGCGGGAGGATTGGCCTCCAGCATTGCCTCCCCGGTGTCGGCACCCAGAACGACCAGCCGCTGCGAGAACTCGTCTGTCGTTCCGGAGCGGAACACCAGCATCATCCCTCTGCGGATGACGATCTGCAGCCGACCGGGAAACTGTCGCGTCCACAGTTGAGCGCCGCTCGATGCGCGACGGCAGGTGAGGCGGCCGGTCTCATCGTTGTACACCACGTAGCCTTCCCCAACGCCCGCGGATACGACTCCGTCCGCGGAC
Source organism: Armatimonadota bacterium (assembly GCA_034722055.1). Classification (GTDB taxonomy): domain Bacteria; phylum Armatimonadota; class Zipacnadia; order Zipacnadales; family UBA5352; genus JAYENL01. Next base: position 4,604 of record JAYENL010000244.1, on the reverse strand, counting down.
CAGAGCTTGTTGACATCGGAGTCACACACCACGAGGCTCTCTGTATCGCGGAGGGCGATCCCTGTCTCGTACGCCATGAGCCGACCGTCGAGGTCCTCGTCGGTCTTGCGGACCGCCACATCTCCGGTGGCGATCTCGATGGCGGTCAGCGAACCACAGGGCTGCCAGAAGAAGGCTCGTCCATCCGCGACAACGATATTGCCGACCCACCGGACCTTCATCTCACTGAAGGGGTAGGCGACGCTCGCCAGGCAGACCGCCAGCACGAAAGCCGAGAATCGGACCCAATGGGAGTTGCTCTGTGCCATACCCCTTCGCACCCATCTCCGGCGCCGGCGAGCCGTTACCGGAGCCCCTCGGCTGCGGCAGCCCCCTCTTTCTGGCATAGTTCGGTCAAGGCTGTAGCTGACCCCCCTTTGGGACACACCGAAACCGGGCACGCTGACGTCAGCGCAATAGTCTCGAAGCGCCTGAAGGTATCGCCGCAGCGGTCCCACGGCCACACGATCCACCCCCGGATGGGTCTCATCCCTCGCCGGTTCGTGCCAGCATGTATTCTTCGAGTCCGGGCAGGAACTCCCCGCGGCTGAGGTAGTTGTAGCCCCTTCCCGCCACGAACGAGGGCAGCCTCAGGACTTCAGCGAGTTCCTCGTGAGAGCAGGAAGTCGTCAAAGTCCCATCGCGCCTCCCGCGTCCACTTCTCCCTCAACTGCGACCGGCCTCCAATTCGCGCTGCTAACAGCGCCAGACCTCCATGACGCTGATGAGTAGCCAGCCGAGGACGAACACCTCCACCCCGCACAGCAGGTAGACGCCGACCGCGCGAGCCACACTCCTGCTACAGCCTCGCGATCAGCAGCCCGCGGCGATGCGAGCCTCACTCCTGTCCCTCCGTGAGGGCCACGAAGAAGTCCTCCAGGCGCAGGCGGGCGGCCTCCCAGGAGCTGGCGCCGAGCTCGCGGGCATCTCCTCCGCGCGCTGCTCGGCGAAGTCGGCCAGCACCACCCGCAGGTCCGGCCCGATGGTCTCCACCGACAGCACGCCTCCGCCGACCTCCAGTGCCGCCCCGCCGGCGCCGCGGAAGTGCACCTCCCGCACGTCCGCGGTCAGCTCCTCCACCGGCCCCTCCAGCAGCGACCGCCCCCGGTCGATGATGCACATGTGATCGCATACGCCCTCCAGCTCATCGATCAGGTGCGAGGCCATCAGGATGGTGGCGTCCTCCGCCTCCAGGATCTCCAGCATGGTGCTCATCAGCCGGCGGCGCACCACCGGGTCGAGGTTCCCCGGCTCGTCGAGGATGAGCAGCTCCGGATGCCGGCTCAGCGCCATCACAAGCTGAAGCTGCACGTGCATGCCCGGCGAGAGCGCGCCCACGGGGTAGTCCTCGGGCAGCTTGAAGTAGCCTATCAGCCGCTCCCGGCGGGCCTGGTCCCAGGTGGGGTAGAAGCCGGCGATGAAGTCGATGTGCTCCGCCACGCTGAGCCAGTCGTAGAGCATGATGTGCCCGCCCACGTAGGCGAAGCGGGCCTTGGTCTGGGGCGAGGGCTCGAAGCCGAACTGCTCGCCCAGGAGCGTGATGACGCCCCGGTCGCGGCCCAGCAGGCCGGTGACGCAGTCGAAGGTGGTGGTCTTGCCGGCGCCGTTGCGGCCGAAGAGGCCGTAGAACGACCCGCGGGGCACGTCGAAGCTCAGGCCCCGCAGGGCCTCGATGCGGCCGTAGCTCTTGTGCAGATCACGGACGCTGAGGACGCGGTCATCGCTCGGCATCGTAGCCCTCCAGCAGGTCGCGGAATGTGCGCTGCAGCATCTCGCGCGACAGGCCCATGCGTCCGGCGCGCTCCAGCACCGAGCGCATGGCGCGGCGGATGGGCGCGCCGCCGGCCTCCTCCGCCGGGGGCAGGTCGCGGGCGATGCGCAACTGCTCGCCGCCGGCCTGTCGGGCGGCGATGCCGGCCTCCACCAGCACCCGGTAGGCCTGCTCGACGGTTCGGGGATTGACCTGAAGCTGCAGGGACAGCTCCCGGACGTCCGGGAGCGGGGAGCCTGGCGCGAGCGCGCCGGTCAGCGCGCGGAGGGTCACGGCATCAGCGATCTGTCGGGCGGGCGGCACCTCGCTGCGGAAGTCGATCTCGATGATCATCCCAGCTCCCCCTCCGGTCGAGCCGTGTCTCGTCATGCACTGAGTGTCCTCAGCGTCGGCGATTCGTCTATGCGCGCATGATAAGTGCTATTACATCCCGGAGTGACGCCGCGCATTCCATACCTGCCGAGGCCATCGAGTCCATGAGTTCAGCCGCCCCGTATCTCATCCGCGCGGTCTTGAGCTCTACACCAGTCCTTACTGAGCCTTCCTTACTCGCTTGGCATATCGCTGGGAGAGCAGGCCCGTCCGCTCCACGAAGGTCAGGCCCAGGTCCGCGTTACGGTGTATGCGGCGAACGGCCCGTCGCAACTGCCCATCGAGTTGCCATACCATGCCGGCCACCATCAACGCTCAGGCCCCGGCTGTCCTGCCTTCCCCGAGACCTCAGCAAGGCTGCCGGAAGCCCTGCACACTGCGCTGTGCACAACGCCACCGAGTCCAGCCGCCTCAGCTCGCCGGCGCGCGCCTGCCGAACCTGGTAATTGCGCGCTGAGGCTCCTCATTCGGCCGTACAGGGCTCTCAGCATTTGGGAAAACCTGGTGGAAAACCGCCGACAATGTGAATTCAGATGTTGACGGAAGAGTGGAGCGGCTGTGGAAAGCAGTGTGGAAAGCTCCCTCAGCCCGCCGCCGGAACGTCCTCCAGGTAGACGCCGTCTGCGCGCAGGCGCTCCTGCAGATGCTCCGTCGGCACCTCGTGCATTGCCATCCCCGAGTCCAGCGCCATGGCCGCGCAGGTGCCCACCCCCTGGCCCATCACCATGCAGTGGGTCTGCACCCGCACCGAGGAGTGCCCCTCGTGCGTCGATGATGCGCAGCGGCCGGCCACCGCCAGGTTCGGGATGCTCTCGTTGAGGCACATGCCCAGAGGGATGTGGTAGCTCTCGCCGCGAGGGACCATGCTGTCATCCCCCCGGTCCAGCCACGTGGTGTAGCCGCTGCCCAGCGGGTCGTGGACGTCGATCATCCAGACGCCATGGCCGATGGCGTCCGGCTGCTTCTCGGCCCCCAGCACCATCTCGGCGGTGAGCATCTTCCGGCCCATGACACGGCGGGACTCGCGGATGCCGAGGCTGAAGCCGGTCTGCTCGATCTGCGCGCGCCCGTAGCCAGGGATATGCTGGCGCCAGTAGTCCAGGAAGCGGAAGACGTTCTCGCGGCCGTGCCAGGTCAGGCGCGTCAGCTCCTCCTCGTCCAGCGGGTCTCCGGCCACCGCCGCCATGTTCGGGATCGTGCGGTTGCGGTAGCCGCACGGGTTCTGGGTCTTGGCGGGCGGCAGCTCACCGGCCTCGATGGCCGCCCGCATCCGCTCGCCGAGGGCCTTGCGCTCACGTTCGCCGAGCGACGCCAGCCGCTCCTCGTCGATCCCGCACAGGCGGTACATCATCGTCATCCCCTGCACCCGGCCGTCAGAGTCGCGACCGACCTCGAAGGGCACGCCGGACTTCGCGGCCATGTCCCCGTCACCGGTGCAGTCGATGACGATCTGCGCGGTGATGGCCCGGCGCCCGCGCTTGCTGTCCACCAGCACGCCCCGGATGCGGCCATCCTCCACGATCGGCTCCCCGGCCACCGTGTAGCAGAGCGTGCCCACCCCGGCGTCATCCAGCATCCGGTGCCAGACCAGCGTCATGCCCTCGGGATCGAAGTTATGGGTCTCGTGCCGGCCCTGCGGACTCCCGTACTCCGTCCCCCAGCCATGCGCCACGGCCCGGCGCGTGCTCTCCTCGACGAGCCCGTTGATGACGATCTTCTCGCGGTCGGAGCGGTGCCAGATGGTCACCAGCGCACAGGTCATCATCCCGCCGACCCGCGGCCAGCGCTCCAGCAGCACCACCTCCGCCCCATGCCGGGCCGCGGACACCGCCGCGGCCACGCCGGCCGGGCCTCCCCCGCACACCAGCACGTCGCACTCAGCCACTACGGGCACGCGCCGCTCAGCAATCAGCATCGTCATCGGTCGCTCCTCCCCTCACGTCAACGGCGGCAGGCAGGATGCCTGCCCCACGATCTCTCTTAATTCGTGGCGCAGGCTTCCAGCCTGCGGCCGTTCCCCGTTGCCGTCGGAGGGGCCGCACCAGCGCCAAAGGCGCGAGGCCGGCCCGAGACGGTCGTTCCCCCCCTCGCCTCCTGTTGGTCAACGGCGGGCCGGACAGTGGTCCGGCCCCTCCATACGACAAACGGACAGCACGCGGCGTTCGTCGTAGGGCGCGGACGCGTGCCGCGCCGGCCGTTGCCGTCGGAGGGGCCGCACGAGCGCCACAGGCGCGAGGCCGGCCCAACACGGTCGTTCCCCCCTCGCCTCCTGTTGGTCAACGGCGGGCCGGACAGTAGTCCGGCCCCTCCATACGACAAACGGACAGCACGCGGCGTTCGTCGTAGGGCGCGGACGCGTGCCGCGCCGGCCGTTGCCGTCGGAGGGGCCGCACGAGCGCCACAGGCGCGAGGCCAGCCCAAC
>JAYENL010000243.1:0-69320 GCA_034722055.1 Armatimonadota bacterium | reverse complement strand
GGTGTCGCACTGCCAGTCGCCGATGCTCCAGCCACCACAGGGGGCGCCGATGCTGTAGAAGCTCTCGCCCTCGGCGTCCTGCAGCTCCCAGAAGATGCGGCCCCAGCAGGAGTTGCCCCGCACCCACAGCCCCACGGCCGTCGGCTCCCCCGGAGCCGGCATGTCGGCGCCTGCCTCCAGCACCACGTAGCGCGAGACCGGCCACGGCACATCCGGCTGTGGCTGCAGCGTCAGCTCCAGGGCCTCTCCCATCCGCTCGTCAGCCGCCACCTGCAGATCGATGTCGCCGAGGTGCCGCGGAAATGCGAAGTGAACGGTCTCGAGCTGCTCGTCGGGTGTGCGAACTGCGTTCCAGCGGCCGCGGTCCGTGAGGGCGTCAACGACCGTCCGGTCCGCGGGAGGCGGGGCGCACTCGGTGGGGCCGGCGCGGAGTGCCTCCACCTCGACGTCCGTTCGGAGGTACGAGGGGGACGCGGAGACCACGACCTCCGCGCGCCTGTCACGTGTTCGCAGGTGGCGGGCATTCCCGTTCATGTCGGTGAGCGTGAAGCCCGTGTCGGAGGCGAAGGTGATCTCAACGGTCCGCCGCCCCCGCGGCAGCCACAGCGCGTAGACCAGCCCGGCGTCCCGTACGAACTCCATGGCGTAGAGGCTTGGCGAGCCGGTGTCGAGGAAGCGCGTGTACTGGGCGCCGTCGAGCTCGCGCGTCAGGGTCGCCATGGCGACGTAGCTGATCTTGGGGCTCAGCAGCGGATAGCGGCGGCAGAAGCCGGAGGCGCCGTAGCGGCTGTAGTAGTACGAGTCGCCCACGTCGTGGATCAGTCCCAGGTTGATGTGCGGGGCGCCGAAGGCCAGGGCCTGGAGGGCGTCGCGCACGTAGAGTTGGGCCTGCTCCAGCTCGGTGAGGTTACCCGGCTGGGTGCCCCGGCCGCGCCACTCGTAGCAGGCGGTCACCGGCACGTCGTAGTCGTAGAGGTCCGCATACTCGCGCAGCCAGTAGATCGACTTGAAGGCCGCCGGCGGAGCCTCGGGCGGGATAGCCTGGCCGAGGTCCTCATCGCCGAAGGCATCGACGTGCTCCCTCGGGTAACCCTCCCGCATGAGCTGGGCGGCGAAGTCCAGGCTGCTGTTGCCCACGACCAGCTTCAGGTGCGGGTGCTTCTCCCGGCAGTACTGGCTGTAGGCAACGCCCCGGTCGATCCACTCCTGGAGCGCCTCCCGCTGCTCCTCGGTGAGCTCCGGGACCTCCCGACCCAGAAACTCCGGCGGGAACATCGGCGCGCGCCCAAAGCCGCACTCGTGGAAGACCATCGCCCACTCGATCTCCGGATGCGCGGCCACCGCCTCATCGAGCATCTCGAACGCCCTCTCGCCCCGGCGGGCGAAGTCGGGCAGCATGCTGATGCGCAGCCCGTGCCTGGCAAGCTCGGCGGCGTCGGGTCCCCTGCCCGAGGGGCTGACCTTCCGGAAGCCCATCCGCCGCAGCAGCGGTGCCACCTCGCCTGCGTCATCGGTGCCGACGTGTATGCGGCGGAACCACCACGTGCCAAAGGGGCTGTCCTCCGCCTGGCGCGTGTCCGGCGGCAGGATGGCGAAGCTGGTGGGGTGCTCCCACACCACTCGCCCGTCGGAGTCGCGCAGCGACAGCTCTACGCCGAACCAGCCGAGGACGTCGTGGTGCAGGTCGATGCGAGCCGCGTGGACCTCATCGTCGGGGTGAACCGTCACGTGGCGGCGGCCCTCTGTCCTGTGACCGTAGAAGTCCCTGATGCGCCAGCTCAGCGTGCCGGAGAAGGGCGCATCGCGGCGGTTGGTCATCTCCACGTAGAGCGCCGGGCGCTCGGACTCGTAGAAGACGTGGCCGACCTGGCGGGAGCGCACGCGGGCTTTCACCGGCGCCCGCTCCAGCGTCAGCGCGAGGACATGGACGCCACTGGGCGGCCCCACCGGCAGGATTGAGTGGTGGGAGTGGGTGGAGGTCTTAACCAGGTGCAGCTCCCTGGTCAGCTCCAGGTCCAGGTGCTGGGTGGAGCGGCGGTAGAAGATGCCCTCCTCCTCCAGGACGTCCTGGATGTGCCCGGACCTGAGGGGAACCGCCACGTGCAGCAGCGGCAGCTCGATCCGCCCCTGAGGGGTGGTGGCCGTCACCGTGCCGACCTGTGTGCACCCGTCCGGCCACCGGCCGTCGCGGTGCTGCAGGCGGATCGATGAGTCCGCGATGGCCCTGCCGCGGCCGCCGGAATCGTACATGTCCTCCAGCAGGCGCGTCAGGCGCAGGCTGAGCACGGGCGTCTTGGCCGGATCGGGGGCCACCGCGCACAGCAGATGGGCGTGGCAGTAGTCGTCGGTGGGGATGGCCAGCAGAATGCTCTCCGGGCGGGAGTCGAAGGCGCTGCGGGTGAAGTAGTTCTCCGTGAAGCCCTCGGGGCCCTCGGCCTCGGCCAGCCACCGCGACAGGCCCACGTCGATCCGGTCGTCCGGCGATCCGAGGTCAAAGGGCACGGCATCCGCGCGCGCCAGGCCCTGGGGCAGAGACGGCTCGGCCGCCCCCCAGGACCCCGGCCGTCCGTAGCCCCTCAGGCCGACCCGCACGTAGCGCTCCTCCTCCGGCGCCTGAGCCACCTGGATGCCGGAGATGGCATTGCCCGGCGACAGGGTGAGCTGCAGCCGGTGGGCCTCCCCGATGGCGGCACCGGCGACGTACCGATCATCGACCCAGAGGCCCACGCGCCCGTCGCCGGCGTCCATCCGCAGCTCCAGGGGATGCGCGGACGCCGGCGGGAGCTCATCCCACCGCTCCAGTACCGCCGCGCGCTCCTCGCCCCGGTACCAGTGCGGGTGCGGCCTGATGAAGTACTGGTTCCTGAACAGCCAGCCGCCACCCGGCCGGGGCACGCGCAGCTCGACGCACGAGTCCGGGAGCGGGATCGTCTCCTTGCCGATCAGGCCTACCCGGTACTCCACATCGAGCGCCTGCATGCGCAGCTCCAGGCCTTCGCCGTCATCGCCCCCGACCGTGCACGTGACGGGCCGCTCCAGCGCACCCATCCGCAGCAGCACTGATGTCTCGGTGCCGGCCTCGATGGGCCCGCTGACCGTAGCGGCCTCCTGCGCGACCAGCCAGCCATCGCGCTCGGCCAGCTCTCCGGTGGTCTCCCAGCCGTCGGGCAGCGTCACCTGCCCCCAGGCGACCGCAATGCCGACCATAAGCAGAACCACGCACGCGAGATGGCGGCTCGAGCGAGCCGATGGCCTGACCGCCTGCAGCAGCTTACCGAGCATCATGATCCCTCCGTCGGGCCCTGCGTCGCCCCCGTCCGCTTCCCACTCAATCCGCCGCCAACGCCAGGCCCACGATCAGCACCTTCACGGCGCGAGAGGCGTCGCGGGCCCACTCCTCGTCCGGATGATCGTACCGATACCGGTCCAGCAGCGTGGGCGCGAGGATCAGCAGCCCCACGGCCGGCTCGTCCCAGCCCAGCGAGTCCGCCATCCCGTTGGTGTCCCGCTCGTGCGGGCCGTACTGGGTGATGGCGGAGGCGGCGTAGCCCACGCTGAGCCAGAAGTTGAGGGCCGCCAGCCCCTTGAGCATGGCATCGTCCTCGTTGCGCAGGTCCGGATGCTCGGTGAGCAGCCACTCGTTGACCAGGTGCTGGGCGTGGAAGCCGGCCGACGCCGTGATGTAGTGGTCGCGGTCGGAGAGCTTGTGGCCCGGCTCGATGGTGAAGAAGGGAATGCCGGCGAACTCGACCTCCACCCCGTGCGGGCTGCTGCCAACGAGCGCGTTGGCGAGCAGGTGCCCGGACTCGTGCGCCGTCAGACCGATGAGCACCCCGGTGAAGAGCTTCTCCGGGTCCCCCGCCCATGACCCGCGCTTTCCCGTCACGCGCAGGTCCAGGTCCGAGGCGCGCTGAGCGGCCGACGGGCCCTCGGCGACGATCAGCACCAGCCTCCGGCCACCCTCGTCATCCGCCACGGACGCACCATGAAGCAGAAGCGCGGCCGCCAGCGCCACCCATGGCGGCGTCACCTGCTGCCGTTGGTGGGCGCTTGCCACTCGCAGCTACCTCCCCAGCCAGATGGGGCTGGACCAGGCGCGGTTGCCGTCGGCCTCGATCAGCCGCACGTAGTAGAACACCACGTCCGGCGCCTCCTCGGAGACGGCCGGCACCTCCGCCAGCGGCATCGGATCGGTGTAGGTGAGCGTGGCCTCCTCCTCGTCGATCTCCACCGACTCCACCGTCTCGTTGTTGCGCACGATCTCGATGCGGTCGATATGCCGGCGGCCGACGGCCTCGATGCGGATGTTGCGCTCGTCGGCGAACTCCGCGGCCTCCTCCGCGGAGAGATCGCTGCCCATGAAGTGCTCGCCGAGGGCGACGCGCAGCAGGATGCGCTCGCTAGTGGTGGCGTAGCAGCAGCGGTCCCAGAGGGCGTCGAAGACCGCCTCGCGCGTCAGCTCAGGCGCGAAGACGGCCGTGTAGCCGCCGTTGATGATCTCCTCAGCGACCAGGCCACCGAGATTCGAGCGCTTGCTGCCCGGCTGGGCCCGGTGATTATCGGTGCCGCCGACGAAGCCCATCCGCAGGCCCATCGCGAGCGCATCCTGCACCGATGAGCCGTTACCGCCCAGCGAGACCGCACCGCCGACCTCGTCATGCTCGAAGGAGCCGCGGTCCTGCGTGATCTCGATGAGGCGCTCGAAGCGCGGGTCGGAGGTGGTGAAGTCCTGAGGGCCCCAGCCGTAGTAGCGGCTGGTCTCGGAGTGGCAGTTGGTGTGGTGCGGGATGGCCAGCGCCGGCACGTCCAGCTCCGCCAGCCACTCGAACATCCCCTCGATCTCCAGCCGGGGCATGGACGGCACGCCCGCGCTGGAGCGAAAGTACAGGTTCTTGTGCCCTCGGCGAAAGCCGCGCTCCATGGCCGGAATGGTAACGAAGCGCCCGGGCTCGTCGAACTCGTCGTCCAGCCGCAGGTCCTCCTCCCAGGTCTTCTCTCCGCCACCGTTGGTCACCACGGAGAAGTCCAGGCCCTGCACGTCGCGGGCCCAGCGGTGGGCGTACTCGGTGCCGGCCAGCATCATGCCGCCCGACCGGCCCTGCCCGCTCATCACGTGCAGATCGCCGAAGTAGACGCGCTCGTCGCCGGCGAACTCGGGGACGATGGGGTTGGAGGTGCCGATCAGCTCCTGGCGCGGGTCATAGACGGTGACCCGGGCCCTCGGCGCAGAGGTATGGCAGCCGGTGACCCGTGCGGCTCCCTCCGACCGTCGCCCCGAGCGGATGCCGTACGGCCCTGCCCCCTCGTTCACGCTGATAGCGTCGGGCAGGGAGGCATCCGGGTCATCGCACTCCACGCGCAGCGCGCCCTCGTACTCGGCGAGATTGCCGAAGCGATCGCGGATGGAGATGACCAGCTCGAACTGGTCGCTGTCCGCCTCGCCAGGTGGCTTGGCCACGACGTGCGCGGTATGGGGCTGATCGGCGATGATGTCGAGCGTGGGGACGTCGGGAAGCTCCACGAATGCGTCGGGGCGGTCGAACTCCCGCGGCCGCCGGCCGTTGCCCAGCACATCCACGGACGCGGTGAAGCGGTAGCCGCGCCAGGCGTGTGTCGCGACCCGTGCCAGGCGGAAGTAGCCGGAGGAGTAGCCGCCATGCTCGCCGATGGTGATCGTGATGGTATCGCCCTCGCTCAGCGGCTGGCCCCAGACGGTGACGCGGATGTAGGGCGGGTTGGAGTGGTGGAAGGTGTAGGGCTGGTCGTTGAAGGTCTCCACCTCCATGCAGGCGCCCTCCCGCGAGCACTCGGCGGTGACCTTCCCCAGCTCCCAGTAGGTGTGCCCCATGTGGGGCGGGAATACACGCAGGCCTCCACCGACCTCGATGCCGGACTCGCCCGCGGTATAGGTGAGGGTGAGCGTGTGCCGGCTGCCGGCCACAAAGGGCCCTGCGGGATCGAGCGTGATGGTGCCGACCGTCTCAGGGCTTGGTGTGCTATCGCGCACTGGAATGCCTCCTCAATCCTGTGCCGAGTCAGACAGGGGAACAACGCTTTGTCGCGAACCGTTTTCTTGACTGGGCGGGGACGGGACCGGTGTCCCCCGTGGACTGCAAATCCGCGGCGGGGATCAGCGCATCGATCCCCGGGTGCGTTCGACTCGCACACCCGCCTCCACTGCAGGCACTTCCTCGCCCGGGCGGCGGCCTCCTTCGAGGTCATCGCGTGCGTACGACGGGGCCCGCCGACGGCGTCGGCGGTACAGCATCATTCGATCTCGCACGAGGTACCAGTGATCATGACTCTCAGACGCCTTCTGGCCATAGCCGTCCTGGGCGCACTCATTGGGCTGTCCGGCTGCGGCGGGCCGCGCAACCGCGACGCGCACACCTTCTCGCACCAGGATGTCTTCGCGTCCGGAAGCTGGACCGGGGAGACCTTCCGGGCCTGGGACCAGCAGGTGGACCTGGAGGGCCGGCCGCCCACCTACTCCGACCTGGGCGCCTACCCCATCGGCAACGGCCGCGTCTTCGGCATCGTCGGCCTCAGCCTCCCGCTGGGCACCGTACAGGACATGCTGGGTCCCACCTACCAGAAGGTGGCGGGGCTGATGGGGTCGGTGATGCCCGCGGTGCTGGTGGATGGTGAGCCCATCCTGCCGGCCCGCCAGTCCACCGCCTGGGTGGCGCCGTGCGGGGTGGTGCGCTCCCGGTGGGAGGGCGAGCCGGTGCAGGTGGACCTGCTGCAGACGGTGCCCCCCGAGACCGACGCGGTGCTCACGCTGATCATGGTCACGAACGTGGGCGATGAGGCCGTGGACGTGACGCTGGCGCTGCAGTCGTCGATGCCCACCGACGAGGAGACGGCGGACGGTCTGGTCTTCACGCGGGGCGGCGCCCGAGCGATGGCCGGCTTTGCGGGCGCGAACACCCGCGTGCTGCAGCGGAGCGTCATCCCGGAGATGCCCGAGGGCATCGAGCAACGTCTCATGCCGCTGGGCAGCTTCGGCACGGAACTGGAGGGCGCGGTGGCCGTGGGCTGCCCGCTGGGGCGCGTGCGGTCTGAGGAGTCCGTGGGCAAGCTGGCCTACCTCACCTTCGCCAGCGACGCGGAGGGCGAGCAGCAGATCCTGGAGGAGATCGAGAGCGCCGGCTGGGAGCTGTTCGAGGACAGCCACAGGTGGTGGCAACACTGGCATGACCGCACGCTGCAGGTCGAGGGCGCCGGCGAGGAGATCGACCAGTTCATGACCATCCACAAGTACATCTGCCGCGTGCAGCAGGCGGAGGCCGGCGGCTACTCCCCCATGCACAAGTACACCCAGCGGTGGATCCGCGACAGCAACGGGCCGGTCAAGCTCCTGCTCGACTGCGGCGACTTCGAGTCCGTGGACCGGGACCTCAGCTACCACTTCGGAGGCTGTGCGCTGCAGAAGCGCATCTTCAACAACCTCCCGCTGAACCTCGACGTGGACGTGGAGAGTCCGCCGCGAATCGACTGGAGCGAGGTCCCGACGCCCAAGGCCGAGATCGCCAGCTTCGTGATCCTGCAGAACTACTGGTACTGGCAGCACACCGGCGAGACCGAGCAGCTCGAGGAGCGCTGGGACTACCTGCGGCGAGCCCTCGAGGGGCACCACGTCGATGAGGCGGGGCGGCTGCCCTTCCACGGCGACGAGACGTATCGCTTCCCCGGCTACGAGCTGCACCAGGCGGAGCCGGGAAGCTGCCCGGACTACGTGCACCTGACGCTGCGGTCGGCGGACTCGGCCTTCGAGTACGTGGCCGCGGCCGAGGCGATGGCGGAGATGGGCGAGGCGCTTGGCCGCGACGATGCGGAGATCGCCCAGTACCGCCAGGCGGGCGACTTCGTGCGCGAGGCCACAGAGCGCCTCTACTGGCAGGACGACCGCGGCTACTACGCGCCGGCGATGTCCGCGGTCTCCGGAGAGCTGTACCGCTACCCCTTCGCCAACATCTGCCTGCGGCCGCTGTGGATCGGCTATGCGCAGCCCCAGGACCAGCAGGTGCAGAACGTGCTCAGCGCGCTCAGCCACCTGTATCGGACCGACGCCGGGACGTGCAGGCTCACCCCCGCCTGCGGCTACTACGTGGGGATGACGCCGGGCTACGTGCTCTCCGCGCTGGCCGCCATCGATCACCCGGAGGCCGAGCAGGCGCTGGAGGGTCTGCTGGTGGCGGCGGAGCCCTCGGGCGGCTTCGCGGAGATGAACCGGCCCGATGACACGCCCTCCCGCGACGTCTGGGGCCTGCACCGCATCCGGCCGTGGGAGGGGGGCATCAACGGCTCCGCGGTGCTGCAGTACCTGACCGGCTTCGAGCCGCGTGCCCACGAAGACCTCGCATTCTTCAGGCCGAACCTGCCCGAGGGTGTGCAGACAATGAGAGTGAGCAACCTGCGGGTTGGTGACGCGAACCTGACGCTTGAGGTTGAGCGTGAAGAGCAGAAGGTGATGTGGCGCGTGACCTGCGAGGAGGCAGCAGACGGGGTGATGGTGGCCTCGGGAAAACCGCGCCCGTTGGCGTCTTTCGGCATGCGGCCACCGACCCTCAAGCCTGGCGAGACTCTCGCTTTCGAGCGCCCGCGGGTGTCCTCGCAGGTGAGTGTGGACGTCTCCGAGGAGCCCTTCGACTATGGCCCCGCGAATGTGCGCTCGGGCGCCACGGTCCTGCTGACCTGGAGCGGGGAGGTGGCGGAGCAGGTGCGGGAGGCGGAGGGACAGGTGACGGTGCTGGACACGCGCATCGCGTGGCCGGCGGAGTACCTGCGCACCGCGCTGGTGGCGGACGGCGGCCAGCCCCGCGCGGCGAGGGTGATACTGGACGTGGAGGGCTGGCCCGGCGCGTTCAAGCCCGATGACTGGTGGACAGAGGGCGCGGGCGCTGAGGCGATCGCGGAGTACGAGGCGGCGGGCGGGGAGGTGGCGAAGGCAGATGTGCCGGCCGCCGGGAAGGCGCCGTCGGCGGGCCTGATCAACTGACCGCACTCCCGCAGCATCAGCTCCAGTCGCGCTGTGGGTCGTTTGCCGGCGCTTGTGGCTTGCAGCTTGTAGCTTGTCGCTCCACGGAGGTCGTCACATGCGCGTAATTGGCGGCAGCGCGGGCTCACTGCGCCTGCAGTGCCCGCAGGGGTTGCAGATTCGCCCCACTGCTGATATGATTAGGGAGACTTTGTTTAACAGTCTGGGGCCGGGCGTGGCGGGCACGGCCTTTTGTGACCTGTACGCGGGCTGCGGCAGTGTGGGGATCGAGGCTGGGAGCCGCGGCGCGCGCGTCGTCGTGTTCATCGAGCGCAGCCGGCGGGCCGTGGAGGCCATTGAGGCCAACCTGGAGCACACCGGCCTCGGGGATGTGGCCGCGGTGATCCGCGGCGACGTCATGTCGCAGTACGACCAGGCGGCCCGGCGGTGGGGGCCGTTTGATATTGTCTTCGCCGACCCGCCGTACATGCTCCAGGAGCTGGCGGCGCTGGGACGGCGGCTCATCGTTGGGCGGGAGGGGCTGACTGAGACGGGTGTGGTGGTGCTGCAGCACAGCTCTCATCACGCTCTGCCGGAGCTGCCGGAGCCGTCGCGGGTGAAGGACTTCGGCGAGAGCATGCTGTCGTTCTTCGAGGCCACCGGCGAGAGTCGATGACGCCATGAGCGAGCGCCGCACGGCAGTCTGCCCGGGCACCTTCGATCCGGTCACCCTGGGCCACATGGACGTGTTCGAGCGTGCGGCGGTGCTGTTCGACCGCGTGGTCGCGCTGGTGGCGGCGAGTCCGGAGAAGGCCGCGCTCTTTTCGCTTGCGGAGCGGGCGGAGCTGCTCGCGGTGGCGGTGGCGCACCTTGATAACGTTGAGGTTGACACCTTCGAGGGCCTGCTGGTGGACTACTGCCGCCGCGTCGGCGCGGCGGCAATCGTCAAGGGCCTGCGGTCGATCGATGACTTCCAGCACGAGCAGCAGATGGCGATGATGAACCGTCGCATGCTGCCGGATGTGGACACCGTCCTGCTCGTGACCTCTCCTCACGTGCAATTCATAAGCTCCAGCCTTGTCAGGGAGATCTGGGCGCTCGGCGGCGATGTCGGGGAGTTCGTGCCCCGGCCGGTCGCCGAGGCTCTGCAGCAGAGACGCCGACAATCGCAGCAATGATGAGGCCCGGCCGCCGGACAGCGTCACGGCCCAATCGCGGTGACTGCGCGCGCAGGGAGGTCACCTGATGGAGATCTTACGACTGCTCGACGAGCTCAGGGAGATGGCTCACGACGGCGAGAAGTGGTACACGCACTTCCCGCCGCTGATGGGGAAGACCGTCATCAACGCCGATGATCTCTACGACTTGGTCAACGCAATTGACGAGGCGCTGCCCCGGGAGATGACGGAGGCCGACCAGCTCGCCCGCGATCGCGACCGCATCCTGGAGGAGGCCCACGAGCAGCGCGCCAAGATCATTGAGGCCGCCCGCGAGCAGGCCCAGCTCATGACCTCCAACGACGAGCTCGTCAAACAGGCCGAGGCCAAGGCCGAGAACATCATCGAGGAGGCCGAGGTGGAGGCTGACCACATTCGCTCCGAGGCCGAGGCGTGGGCCCGCGGGATCGTGGAGCGATTGGAGAACTACACCGACCGCATCCAGGCCACCGTCCAGAAGACGAAGAAGATGCTGCTGGCCCAACAACCCGAACGCGAGCCGGAGGAGCCGGAGCTACACCAGCCGTAGCCGGACTCCATCCGACCACGTGCAGCCGCCGCGGCGCGCAGGCCACGGGCGGCTGCGATTGTGCCTGGTTCCCACACGGAGGTAGTCCAGTGAACGTTCTGGTCGTGAACTGTGGCAGCTCTTCCCTCAAGTACGAGCTCTACGACATGGAAAGGGAGCAGTCGCTGGCGAACGGCCTCTGCGAGCGGCTGGGCACCGAGGGCGCGAACATCGAGCACGAGACCCACGATGGCCGGACCTTCGAGCAGGACGTGGAGATGCCCGACCACAGGGTCGCTCTGGGGCAGGCCGTGGACGTGATGACTGACGACGAACACGGGGTGATCGGCTCCCTGGAGGAGATCGATGCGGTCGGCCACCGCGTGGTGCACGGCGGCGAGGAGTTCGCCAGCTCCGTGCTCATCGACGAGGACGTCGAGGCTGCCATCGACCGCTTCGGCGAGCTGGCGCCGCTGCACAATCCGCCCAACCTGCTGGGCATTCAGGCGGCACGCGAGCTGCTGCCCCACGTCCCGCACGTGGCGGTCTTCGACACCGCCTTCCACCAGACCATGCCCCCGCACGCCTTCGTCTACGGGCTGCCCTGGGAGATGTACGCTGAGCACGGCATCCGGCGCTACGGCTTCCACGGCACCTCCCACCGCTACGTCTCGCTGCGCGCCGGGCAGTACCTCCAGGAGCAGGGCATCCCCGTCGAGGACCACAAGATCGTCACCTGCCATCTCGGCAACGGCTGTTCCATGGCGGCGGTGAAGGCCGGGGAGTGCATCGACACCACCATGGGGTACACGCCGCTGGAGGGCCTGGTGATGGGCACACGCTGTGGGGACATCGACCCGGCGATCGTCCTCTACATGGCCCAGAATCTGGGGATGAGCCTCGACGAGATCGACCACATGCTGCAGAAGCACAGCGGCCTGCTGGGGCTGTCGGGAGTGAGCAACGATATGCGAGACATCCAGTCCGCGGCCGCCGGGGGCAATGACCGGGCCCGGCTGACCCTGGACCTGTTCGCCTACAAGGTCCGCAAGTACATCGGCGCCTACGCCGCAGTCCTGGAGGGACTCGACTGCGTGGTTCTTACGGGAGGAATTGGCGAGAACGATCACCTCCAGCGCCGCTGGTGCGTGCAGGGCCTGGAGCACCTGGGCATCGTAGAGGACCCCGACAGGAACCTCAGCGATCTGCAGTACGACGACGGCATCGCCCCCATCGGCATGGATGACGCCCCCGGGCACCTGCTGGTCATCCAGACGGACGAGGAGCTGATGATCGCCCGAGACACCATGGAGGTGCTCTCGGCGCAGGAGTGCTGACTTGGGCAATTCCGCGTATGGTTAACGACGAGCACACTCGGGGCTTGGTTGCGTTGGAAATGAGGGGGTGCCTGGTGGAGGGGCCGCCGGGCGTGCAGCGCCCGGTGAGGCCTGTGAGGGTAGCGAGCAGGCCGAAGGTTCCACCCCGGCCCGGGCGCCTGCCGTTTCACGCAATCAAGAGACGTGGGCCGGGGTGGAACCTGCGCGGTCAGTCGCTACTGCTCCTGACCGCGCCCCGTTCGCTTCGCTCGCGGCGGCCCCTCCATGGCAGCAGCAGAGGCACCGCGACGCTGCATAATCCGCAAACTCCTGCCACTGGGCAGGAGGGTGCCCAGTAGCGGCTGCATCGGAGCATGGGCCCCGTCCTTCCGGTGAGGGTGGGAGAGTGGCGGAGGACTCGGCGCTGGTCCGGCCGGGGAAGCGCCGGGCAGTTTCGGGCGGCGGGAAGGTGCGCGGGCGGCGGCCGGCGAATGCCCGCGGCGCGTGTCCGTCACAGAGACAGCACTCAATCTCGGGACGCGGGATGCTGCTCTCCATGTGCCTGAGGGGTGACACCATGCCGCAGGACATGGAGACTTCTCGTGTCAGCCACGCCAATTCCGGCTCGGCGCCGCCGTGGCGGCGCAGGCAAGTGAGGCGGTTCGTGTAATGGAAGCGATCCAGGTTCTCGACTGGGTTGCTCTGGGCCTGGTCGTGGTGCTGGCCGTCCTGGCGATTCATCTGCGGGACCTGCTCAAGGGCGCGCTGGCGCTGGCGGTGCTGTCCGCTATCCTGGCGGCGCTGTTCTACCGCTTTGGCGCGCCGTGGGCGGCGATGTTCGAGCTGAGCGTCTGCGCGGGCTTCATCACCGTGCTGTTCCTGGCGGTGATCGCGCTCACGGAGGCGAGGGAGCAGAGTGACTAGGTTCGGCGGCTTCGTGCTGTGTGTTGCCATACTGGTGGGCCTCACGGTGATCTTCCTCTCCGATGTGGCCTCGCTCCGGGGCCTGGGGGAGGCGACCACGCCCTTCCGGGAGATGCTCTGGAGCAACCGCGCGGTGGACCTCATCGGTCAGATGCTGGCGATCCTGGCGGGGACCTTCGGCGTGCTGGTGTTGACCAAGGAGAGGATAGAGCGCTGATGAGTCCCTACGCGGCCGTCGGCATCGCCCTCCTGGTCATCGGCCTCTACGCCACCATCACGCGCACGAACCTGCTGCAACTGGTCATCGGCCTGGAGGTCATGGCCCGGGGCGTGTCCCTGGTGTTCATCATCGGCGGCGCCCAGACCGGGAGCATGTCCGCCGCCCAGGCCGTAGTCATCACCAGCATCCTCATTGAGGCCGTCACCGTGGCAATCGCACTCTCCCTGGTGGTTGCCGCCTATCACCACAACCGGAGCCTGAGCATCACGGCTCTGAGGCGGCTGAAGGGGTGAGGTGCTACGTCCACTGAGCTGCTGGCACTGCTGACGGTCATCATCCCGCTTGGCGGCTGCCTGCTCGTTCCGGTGCTGGGACGCGTTAACGAGTGGCTGATGAAGTGGTACACCGTGGCCGTCGGCTTCGTGACCGCCGGCCTGACGGTGGCTCTGGTGCTCGCCGCCGGCGGGCAGGAGGCCCCGGCCAGCGTCTGGTGGATCCCGGACCTCAAGGCCCAGATCGCCCTGCAGCTCACCGGCATCGGCGTCTACGTGGCCGCCATCGCGGGCTGCATCGGAGCCCTGGCGCTCCTCTACTCCATCAGATACATGGAGCCGCTGGAGGAGCAGTACGCGCCCACGCGCTACTACTTCCTGACGCTGCTGTTCGTTGGCTCCATGATCGCCCTGGCGCTGTCGGATAACTTCCTGGTGCTCTACATCTTCTGGGAGATCATCGGCTTCTGCTCCTTCGCTCTGATCGCCTACGAGTATCGGCGGGAGAGGGCGCGGCGGGCCGGGACCAAGGCCTTCATCGTCACCCGCTTCGGCGATATCGGCCTGCTGATAGGCGTGGTGGTGCTGTGGTCGGCGATGAGCCGGATCGGCTCGGACAACCCCTTTAGCATCACGGAGACCATCACGGCTGCGGCGGGCGGGGAGATCCCCATGGGGCTGCTGGCGATTGCCGGGGCGGGCTTCATCGCCGGGGCGGTGGGCAAGTCGGCGCAGTTCCCGCTGCATGTGTGGCTGCCGGACGCCATGGAGGCCCCCACCACCATCAGCGCCCTGATTCACGCCGCCACGCTGGTCAACGCGGGCGTGTATCTGACTGCCCGCACCATGCCGCTGTTCGAGTACGTGGCATGGTGGCTGCCGGCGCTGGCCTGGATCGGCGCCATCAGCGCGGTGCTCACGGCCATCCTGGCCCTGATGGAGAGGGACATCAAGCGCGTGCTGGCGTTCTCCACCATCTCACAGCTCGGCTACATGATGGCCGGCGTGGGCGCCGCCAGCGTCTTCGCCAGCCAGTTCCATCTGCTCAACCACGCCATCTTCAAGGCCCTCCTGTTCCTGTGCGCCGGCTCGGTCATCCATTCGGTACACACCAACAACATGTACCGCATGGGTGGGCTGAGACGCTCCATGCCGGTCACGCACTGGACATTCCTCATCGGGACCCTCGCGCTGGCCGGGGTGCCGCTGCTCAACGGCTTCTGGTCCAAGGACGCCATCTTCGAGGCCCTGCTACAGAAGGGGCTTACCGGCCCGCTTACCATCCTCATCGTCACCGCCTTCCTGACCGCGATCTACTCCTGGCGCATGTACTGGCTGACCTTTCAGGCCGAGCCGCGACGGGAGGCCGAGCCGCATGAGTCCCCATGGGAGATGACAAGCCCGCTGGTGGCGCTGGCGGCAGGCACGCTGCTCTCGTGGCTCTACGTCGGCGGCTACTCCAGCGCTCTCGGTCTGCAGCTTCCCTTCCACAGCGTGCCGCGCATCGGGCTCGGGGAGCTGTGCCGCCACACCTTCATAAGCCCAATGATCACCGTGGGTGCGGTGGTGGTGCTGATCCTGGTGTGGCTGGGCGTGCGGTGGTCACGAACACAGCCTCCGGTGCCGGAGGGGCCCCAGATGTGGGCGGACCTGCTGACCGACACCAAGGGCCTCTTCGACTGGTTCTGGGGCTTCTGGGCGGTGATGATGCGGGCGGTGGCGTCCCTGATCAGCCTCTGCCAGACCGGCGATCTCAACTACAACAGCCTGTGGCTGGCCATCGGCTTCGTGGCCGTCCTGCTGATGTGGCTGGGCTGGGGATAGAGTCATGGAAGTGCTGCTTCCCATAGTGATTCTCTCCGGCGGCGCCCTGTCTGCCTACGTTGTGGGGCGGCTGTCGCGGAGCCGAATGCTGACCGGGCTGGTGGCCTTCCTGGCGGTGGTGGGCGCGGGGCACGCCGTCTACCAGGTGTGGGGCATCCTGGGACAGGACATGACGGTCGGCTGGCCGGGCTCCCGGGCGGTGCATCCCTTCGAGAGCTATCTCACCGGCAATCACCTGGGGGTCTTCCTGGCCACGACCACGCTGATGCTGTCGGCGCTGGTGGCCATCTACTCCATGCGCTACATGCACCGGCGCAACATCGGCAAGTTCTACGCCCTGCTGCTGATCATGACCGCCGGGATCGTTGGGATCGGCTTCGCTGGGGACCTCTTCACGCTCTACGTGGTCTTCGAGGTCATGAGCGTGGCCAGCTACGTGCTGGTGGCCTTCGAGCGCGACGAGTGGGAGCCGGTGGAGGCCGGTGTGAAGTACCTGGTCATCAGCACCACCGGCTCGCTGCTGGCCCTGCTGGCAATCGCCATCATCTTCACCTACAGCGGAAGCCTGGACCTGGTGAAGATCCCGGGACTGCTGGCGGAGCGCCTGGATACCAGCCCCATGATGGCCCTGACGGCCATGATTCTGGCGGGCTTCGGCGTGAAGGCGGCCATCGTGCCCATGCACACCTGGCTGCCCGACGCCCACTCCGCCGCCCCCAGCGGCATCTCCGCGATGCTCTCGGGCATCGTCATCGAGGCCGGGCTGATCGCCATGGTGAAGGTGCTCATCGCCATCAGCGCCATCCAGACCGGCATGTTGCTGGTCATCCTGGCGCTGCTCACCATGTTCGTGGGCAACCTGGTGGCGCTGCGGCAGAACGACCTCAAGCGCATGTTCGCCTACTCGTCGGTGGCCCAGATGGGCTACATCTTCATGGGCGTGGGGCTGGCCCTGGGCTTCCCGACGCTGGCGGCCTACAGCGGGATGCGGGGCGCGCTGTATCACATCCTCAACCACGCCATTATGAAGGGCGGCGCCTTTCTGTGTGCGGGCGCCTTCCTGTTCCTGCTGGGGACCCGCGACATGCGCAAGCTGTCGGGCATCGGCCGCCGCTTCCCCGTGGTGGCGGTGTGCCTGTTGATCTTCGCGCTGGCGCTGGCGGGCACGCCGCCGTTCAACGGCTTCTTCAGCAAGCTGCTGCTGGTGAGGGCCGGCGCCGACGTGGGCGGCTGGGGCATCTTCATGGCCGCGATGCTGGTCCTCAACAGCGTCATATCGCTCTTCTACTACCTTGGCGCGGTGAACACCGTCGTCTTCGGCCCGGAGCCCGATGAGCGCAGGACGGTCAGCCCCCTGCCCTTCCTGATCGCCTTGCCCATCGTGGTGCTGGCTGCCGCCTCGGTGCTGCTGGGAGTGTATCCGCAGATTGGACTGGAGCTCGTGGACCCGGCTGCCGAGCAGCTCGTGGCCATGATTGCGGGGTTGTAGGGATGGCGTCAGGCGAACTCAACCATATCGGTGAACTTTACCTTCGACGGCGGTGTCCTAGAGGCGGCGCCGGGGCCGGATGGAGGGCGCACGTATGACGGCATCCGGAGTGCTGTATCATCCCGTGACGGTCTTCGGGCTGAGCGTGGTATGCGGGCTGCTGCTGTACGCCCTGGGTCGGGCGGTGGCTCCCGCCTCGCGGGTGGTGGGCGGGAAGCTCGAGACCTACGCCTGCGGAGAGCACCTGGAGGCGGACGCATTCCCGACCGCCTACCACCTGTTCCACGCGGCCTTCATCTTCACGCTGCTCGACGTGGTGGCGCTGGTCATCGGGACGGTCGCCAGGACGGCGCTGCTGTGGCTGCTTGGCGCCTACATCGTGGTGGGCCTGGTAGCGATTGTGATTCTGTTCAAGGATTAAGCGCGAGGGGGCGCGCTGGATCGACGGCCGTCGGCCTCGGGGACAGAGGATAATCAGCATGTGGAGCGGAGTCTTGAAATGGGCGCGGGGGAAGAGCCCCTGGATCTGCCATCTCAACTGCGGGTCCTGTAACGGCTGTGACATAGAGATCGTGGCGGCGCTGATGCCCCGATTCGATCTGGAGCGCTTCGGGGTGCTGCTGGAGGGCAGTCCCCGACACGCCGATCTGCTGCTGGCCACCGGGCCGGTGACCCGGCAGATCAAGGACCGTGTGGTGCGGGTCTACGAGCAGATGGCGGAGCCCAAGTTCGTAGTCTGTGTGGGCACCTGCGGCATCTCGGGCAGCCCGTACTACCCCGGCTACAACGTGCTGGGCGGCGTGGACGCGGCCATCCCCGTGGACATGTACGTGCCCGGCTGCCCCGCCCGGCCGGATGCCATCTCCTACGGGGTCCTCAAGCTCCTGGCCGCCCTCGACCCCCAGGCCCGGAGGCTGGTGGAGAGGATCGAGGCCACCCGGGACACCGCCGGGCTCATCTACACGCCGGAGGAGATGGCCCAGCAGCGCGACCACCTCGAGGAGGCCGGGCACTAGGGACTGCGTCGCAAGGAGAACCGATGGCTGTGACTGCCAGCGAGCTGGTCGAGCGGATCCAGGCCGAGTACGATGGTGAGCTGACGGAGGCGGAGGCGACCTCGGAGGTGGATGCGTGGGTGGGGGTGCCGCCCGAGGACGTGCGGGGAATGGCCCGGTTCATCATAGACACCTGGGCGCCGGTTTACCTGTCTACCATCACCGGTGTTGACACCGGCCGGCAGATCGAGGTGCTGTATCATTTCGTCACCGGCGGGCTGGCCCTGAACGTGCGGGCCGCGGTGGACAAGGGCGTTGACGAGATCGACTCCATCACGCCTCTGGTGCCCGCGGCCGTGCTGTACGAGCGCGAGGTCGCCGAGATGCTGGGAGTGGAGATGATCGGTCACCCCGACCCTCGCAGGCTGGTGCTGCCGGAGGACTGGCCGGAGGGCGACTATCCGTTGCGGCGTGATGAGCGCCCCACGGACCGTGAGGACGAGGAGGACAATGGCTAAGCTCTCGTTCCCCGTCGGCCCCCAGCACCCTGCACTGAAGGAGCCCGAGAACCTGCGCTTCAGCGTCGATGGTGAGCTGGTGGTGGACGCGGACATCAGGCTCGGATACGTGCACCGTTCCATTGAGCGAAGCTGTTCGGAGCGCAACTACGTCCAGGACCTTTACCTGTGTGAGCGCGTGTGCGGGATCTGCTCCAACGCCCATACCCTGGCCTACTGCATGGCGGTGGAGAAGCTGACCGAGGTGGAGGTGCCTGTGCGCGCCCAGTACATCCGAATGATAGTGCACGAGTTCGAGCGCATCCACAGCCATCTGCTGTGGCTGGGGGTGTCGGGCTACGAGGTCGGCTTCGAGTCCCTGTTGATGTACGTGTGGCGGGATCGGGAGATCATCCAGGACATCCTGGAGATGGTCTCGGGCAATCGGGGGCACTACGCCATGACCACCCTCGGCGGGGTGCGCTATGACATCACCCCGGAGATGGAGGCCCGCATCCGCGAGGGCCTGCAGATTCTGCGGGAGCGTGCGGAGTACTACGCCGACATCTGCACCACCGAGGCCACCTTCCTCAAGCGTGTCAGAGATGTGGGCACGATCTCCGGCGACCGCTGCCGGGAGCTGGGCGCGGCCGGGCCGACGCTGCGGGCATCGGGAATCAGCTTCGACATCCGCACGGAGTTCCCGTATCTGCAGTACGACCAGGTGGACTGGCAGGTTTACACCTCGGAGCTGTGCGACGTTCTGGGCCGGACGCTGGTGCGCGTGCAGGAGGTCGTCGAGGCCTGCGATATTAGCTTGCAGGCCCTCGACCAGATGCCGGACGGCGAGATCCAGGCCAGGTTCCCCAGGAGAGTCCCGGAGGGAGAGGCCACCGCGCGGGTGGAGGCGCAGCGCGGGGAGCTGATCTACTACGTGCGCAGTGACGGCTCCGACGTGCCGGTGCGCGTAAAGATCCGCACGCCGACCCTCGCCAACCTTCCGGCGGCGATGGAGATGGTCACCGGCGGCTACGTCGCCGACATCCCCATCGCCTTCATGTCGATCGACCCATGCTTCTCCTGCACCGATCGCATGGTGGTGCTCGATGACGTCGGCTCCGGCGAGAGCCGCACCATGACCTGGCCGGAGCTGGTCAGGCTGGGCCGGCAGCAGTAAGCCATCACCCTCGGGTGGGCCGCGAGAGCCTACTCGTGCGCCGCCCGGGGTCTACGGGAGACGAGAGGACCGGCAATGCAGGTTCTGCGGCCGCTGTTTCACATCATGGTCTTCCCGGGGTTCCTGTTCCTGGTGGCCTTCGGGCTCTTCGCGTCCTGGGTGGACCGCAAGCTGATCGCGAAGTTCCAGAACCGCGTTGGCCCTCCCATCCTGCAGCCCCTTGCCGATCTGATCAAGCTGCTGGCCAAGGAGGACATCGTTCCCGAGCACGCCAACCGCACGATGTTCGTGGTGGCGCCGCTGATCGCGCTGGCGGGAGTCATCGCCTCCATCGTCTACATCCCGGTGTGGGCCCCGGAGGCCGTGGAGTCCTTCCAGGGCGATCTGATCGTGGTCGTCTATCTGCTGACGCTGCCGGCCTTCGCGCTCTTCCTGGGCGGCTGGTACTCCACGAATCCCTTCGCCACCATCGGCTCCACGCGCGTGCTCTCACAGCTCTTCGGCTATGAGGTGCCCTTCTTCCTGGCCTGCCTGGGACCGGCCATCGCGGCGGGAAGCTGGTCGATCAGTGACGTCACCTTGGCGCAGTTCGGAGGTCACTGGCTGATCGCCCTCGCCCCGCTGAGCTTCATCGTGGCGATGGTCGCGCTGATCGGCAAGCTCGAGCGCGTTCCCTTCGACATCCCGCAGGCAAATACGGAGATCGTCTCGGGTCCGGAGGTGGAGTACACCGGACGGCGGCTGGCGGTGTGGAAGCTGACCTTCCTGACTGAGACCATCGTGGGCTCGGCCCTGATCGCAGCGTTGTTCCTGGGCGGCCCGGACTTCTGGGGTATCTCCTACCAGGCCATGGGGCCCTGGGTGGGGGGGCTCGTCGGCATGATCGTGCTGGGCGTCAAGATCCTGCTGATCGTCTTCTTCCTGTCACTGGCCCAGGCAGCCATGGCCCGCCTGCGCATCGAGCAGATGGTGCAGTGGTGCCTTCTGTGGCTGGGCATTCCGGCCCTGATCAACATCGGCGCCATCGCTGTAATGGTCCACCAACTGGGAGTGTAGACAATGCCTCGACGATTCGGCATAGCGGCCATGGCCATGGAGCTGATGGAGAGCCTGCTGGTGCGCAAGCGGGCGACCGTGCTGTATCCGGCGGAGCGCCTGGAGCCCCCGGAGCGCTTTCGGGGCCGGCTGCAGTACGACTCCAGCGAGTGCACGCTGTGCGGGCTGTGCCAGCGGGACTGCCCGGCCGACGTCATCAAGGTCGTGCGCAAGCGTGTTGAGAGGGAGGACGGCACCAAGGAGCTGACGGGGCATCTGGAGTTCGAGATGGATCGGTGTATATTCTGTGGGCAGTGCGCGCACTCCTGCCACAAGGGCTCCATCAGCTTCTCGCGTGAGTTCGAGCTGGCCCAGGACGCCCGCGAGAAGTTCATGATGCACACGCGTACCGAGGACGTGGCCGACGAGGAGTGCGACGTGGACGAGGAGACCGTGCCGTAGCTGCCGAACCAGCCCGGGCGTGGGCGCTCACGGGCAGTTGTGTCAGATTTCAGGGCGGCGCCGACCGGCGTCGCCCGCTTCGTGCAGGTTGGGTCACGGAAGCTCGAACAGCCGCCGTGCATTGCCGTGGAAGATGTCCTGCACCTGACTGCTGCTCAGCCCAGTGATCTGCACGGCCTCGCGCAGGGCCCGGAGGGACTCCAGCCCCACCAGCGTCGGCCTGCACGGCGGCTTCAGGACCGACCAGTCCACCGACGTCTGGTCGAGCCACGCGAAGCCGTCGCCCACGGTGACGCAGCGGCCCCGGATCTGGGTGACCGGGAAGTCACTGCCCCACAACAGCCGCTCCGGCCCGAAGGTCTGTAGCACGGCCACCAGCGGCGCGGCCTCGCAGATGCCCGAGCTGTCGAACCAGACGTTCTCCAGCGACGCGATCGCCTCCACCCCACGGACCGTGTTGGGGGCGTGGAAGCCGCGGGCGGCATGGGCCAGCAGCACACGCGCGCCGGGTAACTGCCGGCACATCGCGAGAAGCTGCTCCTGGTTGCTCGGGTCCGAGAGCGCTCCGTGCCGTACCAGGTGAAGGACGATCACCAGACCACGCTCATCCGCCAACTGCCACGCCCACGGCGGCAGGTACTCCCCCAGCGCGGCCTCGAAGGTACTCTCGCGTGCGATGAGGCTGTGGTAGGGCTTGAGGCCCACCGCGCGGGGGTGCTCGAGGGGCTCCTGCAGCGCCTCAGGGCCACCGTCGGGCGGGATCAGCACCGCGCCGCGGCTCTCCGGGGCACGCTCCAGGTCCTCCATCAGCCGCCGATTGAGGGCCGCGACGTCAGCGCCGGGCAGCGGGAAGGGCATGAAGAGCGCGCCCGTAATGCGCTCCTCTCCGACCTGCCGGCCCAGGTGCGTTCGCCAGGTATCGGGCGTGGCGTCGCCGGGGCCCTCCTGCATCAGCGGCGGGACCTCCGGCAGGTCCTCGATGCGATACAGGTGCGCGTGAGCATCGAACAGTTGCGGCGGCAGGAAGCCCTTCAGGTCCGCGGCGATCTCCGCATCCAACTCGGCGAAGTCCCAGTTCCCAGGCATCGTTCGCGGCTCTCCCTGCGATCATGCCTCTGGGCGCGCTTGCAGTGCCTTCGCCGGACCCGTCCACGCACCTGCGAGTCGCTGCCGTTGTCGTCCGGAGCGGCGGCGTCTTTAGACCCGCCGGCCGTGTGTCGCCAGTCGTTCTCGCCGCGCCGCCGCGTCAGAGCGGGCCTTCGGCCCGCAGGCGGGCGAGGGCGCCCGCCTCCCATGACGAGGAGGACGGGAGGGCGCCCAGCCGGCGGGCCGTTTGTCGTACGCCATTCGTGTGCGGGCCACTCCGCCTCCACGGCCTTACCGCCAGGCCGTACGGCAGGGCGCGGTTCCCTGTCGGTCCGGCAGTCGGTCATGAGCGGTTGCGGCTTCGGCAGCGGCAGGCGGTGCATGAGGCAGGGCGCAGGGCCCTCAGAGGTCAGGCGCGATACCAGCGCGAAACCCGACGGCGCCATGCCAAGTCTCGGCAGCACTCCACGACTGACGCCCGCGCTGATGGTGGCCGCGATATGCTCACTTCCGGCGGCTCACGCCGCCGACGTGCTACGTGTGGAGGAGGTCCTGCTCCCCGAGCGGGCGCCTGCAGGCGCGACGGTGCCTATCGCCGCCCGGTTCTCGGTGGTGGAGCCTTTGCGCGATGGCTGGCGGGTGGGCGTAGACCTCACGCCGGCAGGCGAGGGCCGTCGCATCACCCATGGGCCTGTGGGGGCGCTGTTCGGGCCGGCGGACGAGCTCGGGGTGACCAAGAGGGCGCTCTACCGCGTTCCGATCCCCGAGGACGCGGCGCCCGGCACCTATCGCGTGACGGTGGACCACTACGACAAGCGGGAAGGCCAGTGGGTGCACGTCCGCTACGTGGACGAGGAGGGCAGCAACCTCTCAACCGTGCTGGGGGAGATCGAGATCATCCCGCCGCTGCCGGAGCGTCCGCCGAATCCGCCGCAGCGCAGGCTCAAGCCCGGAGAGGTGCATCGCGTCTACGAGTGCGAGGACTTCGAGGGGATGGACGGGCGGGGAGAGGACCTGTCGCTGGCCGATGGCTGGATGTGGTACTCCCGGGTCACCCACTCCAGGCTGCGGGCGGCGGTCAACACCAGTGGAGAGGGCGAGATCTGGACGCAGGTGGACCCTCCGCTACCGCCGGGGAGCTACAAGCTGTTCGCCCGCGCCGGGAACACGTTCTGGATCGGGCGAGTCCGGCTGGGCGAGGCGTCAATGCAGTTCACGCCGCTGCGGAGCGGCTGGAACGAGATCGGCGTGGTGGAGGTTGCACAGCCGGTGAGCCGGCTGGCCCTGGAGATCGTGCAGAGGATCGATGACTACGCCATCGTGGACGCGCTCTACGTTACCAACGATCTCTCCACGGAGGCCTGTGCCGGGCTGGACCCCTCGCGCCAGTATCTGCCGGTTGACGCCAGGCCGGTGAAGGACGAGCGCACCATCTACACCGAGCGGTACATGGCCGGCGTCCGCCAGAGGATGCAGCAGCATCCGAGCGTCCGCGAGGCCGCAGAGAACATCATTGCGGAGGCGCGCGAGATCGCATCGCACAGCGACCGGGAGCTGTGGGAGCTGCTGGCGCCGAGCACGATCCGCCGCACCTACTATGTGAATCAGAACGCCGGCTGCCCCATCTGCGGGCTGAAGATCAAGGAGGTCTCTGCATTCCACCCCTGGATCCTGGAGCCGTTCGAGCACCCCTACAAGATGCAGTGCCCGGTGTGCAAGCGGCGCTTTCCGACCAACGACTTCGCGGCCGGGGAGATGACCGGCGGTGAGTACCCCGACGACGGCACCGGCTGCACCATCGACGGGGAGACCTACTACTTCCTGGGCGAGTACACGCACTGGGTCTATCGCACCTACTTCAGCCCCTACCTGCGCACGCTGGCGCAGGCCGTGGCGCTGACCGATGACCGGGAGCTGGCGCACAAGCTCAGCGTCATGCTCCTGCGGGGGGCGCAGCAGTGGTCGAACTCCGAGGACCGCTACCAGCGCTCCTTCGAGCAGCGGGTGGGCCACAGGGCGGGTGCCATCACCGACCGCATCTGGTCGAGCTACGAGGGGCGCAACTACGGCTGGGCCTACGACGCGGTCTTCCCGTTCCTCGATGACGATGACGAGCTTCTGGCGCTGGCGCGCGAGGAGATCCCGCAGATCCAGACCCACGAGGACCTGCGGCTGTACATCGAGGAGAGCCTCCTGCGGCGGATCGGCCAGCAATACTGCGATACGGCCATCCAGGGCAACGCCGGGTACCATCATCGAGGGATCGCGTGGCTGCTGCTGGCCCTCGATGACCCGGACTCGGAGCGCTTCCCGAACTGCCGGGACCTGCTGGACTTCCTCTACTACCGCATCTACGGCGCCCTGCGCTACTTCGCGAACCTCATCGCCAGCGATGGCAGCTCCTTCGAGAGCACCGGCTATAACGCCTCGCGGCTGAACATGGTGGAGGCGCTGGATGTGCTGGAGCGCTACTTCGCAGAGCAGGCGCCGGGGCTGCCCCGCGACCGCTACCCCAGCCTGTGGGACGACCCCCGCTTCGCGGCGCAGTTCGACTACTACACGGACTATCTGCTCCTGGACCGCTGGCTGCCCACGATCGGGGATGTCGGCGGCAATACAGTAATCCCCGAGCACACCGAGCCACAGCGCCTGAGCGTGGTGGGCCGCGACCGCGCTGCGCAGGCCTGGGAGCGGTACCGCAACCTGCCGCTCGCGGCGAAGCTGGCGCGGGTGGCGTACGGGCTCGAGGACCGGCCGCCAGAGCCGTCGCTGTGGAGCGACCTGCCCCTCGAGGAGCTGGCGAAGGCCCGGGAGGCGGCTCCGGATATGCTGCCACGCCGAACGCAGGTGCAGGACGACTACGGCCTGGCGTTCCTGCGCAGCGGAGAGGGCGAGAGCCGCCGGGTGCTGTGGGCCTGGTACGGGCAGCTCCTGTCGCACGCGCACAGCGACAGCCTCCTGTGCGGCCTGGCCGGCCGCGGGCTGGACCTGCTGCCGGACCTGGGATACCCCAAGTCCTGGGAGCACGCTGGACGCTGGGAGTCGCACTCGCTGACGCATAACACCATCACGGTGGATGGCGGCAAGTTCCCGCCCGGGAAGCAACGGGGCCGGCTGCGGGCGCTGGGGACGGTCCCGCCTGACGCGATCCTCGATGGGACGCCCCTTCTGCAGTTCGCCCAGACGGAGACGGGCGACCTCACCGGCGAGGCCGACGTCGCGCGCCGAATGCTGGCCCTGGTGGACATCGACGAGGACGACTTCTACGCGGTGGACCTCTTCGACGTCCGCGCCGGGAGCGAGCACGTGCTCAGCTACCACGGTCCGCAGGCCGAGGTCAGGGTCGAGGGCGTGGAGCTGGAGGCTCAGGAGACGGGAACCGTCGCCGGGCCGGACGTGGGCTACGGCGAGGCCGTGCAGTCAGACGGCGAAGAGCGGCACACGCCGCTGGCGCACATGACCCAGGTGCAGCGGGGCGAGCCAGCCGAGCGCTTTATCATCGACTATGCTCTCGGCGACGAGGCCGATACGCACGTGCGACTGCATCAGTTCCCCGAGGCTGGCGCGTCACTGGCGCTGGCCACCGGACGGCCGCCATCGCAGCCGGATGCCTACCGGGTGCGCTACAGCCTGCTGACGCGAGCCGGTGAGGCGCCGCTCCGGGGCCGCTATCTGACGGTCGTGGAGCCATACCTGCGACAGCCGGCGCTCAGCCAGTGCAGCCGGCTGGCGGGGCGGGAGTTCGGCGAGCCGCAGGCGCTTCGCATCAGCCACGACCGCGGCGCGGACCTCCTGCTGCTGTTGCCGGAGGCTGGGCGGGAGATCAGCGGAGCCGGAGTCGAGTTCCGCGGGAGAGCGGCGCTGGTTCGCTTCGCCGGAGGGGAGCCGGTGGCGGTCACAGCCTATGAGTTCTCACACCTGGATGGGCCGGGCTTCTCCCTGCGTGCCGACGCGCTCGCAATCGAGGGGGAGATCGCCGCCTGTGACTACGCCGAGCAGACCGTCACGGCTCCGGGTCTCCCCGCCGACGAGCGTTTGGTGGGGCAGCACGTGCGTATCTTCAACGACCTGCACAGCACCATGCACCGCATTGTGGAGGTTGCACAGGGACGCGACGGCACGCGGCTGCAGCTCAGCACGTCGGCGCTGCGGCATGAGGGCTGGGTGGCGGGCGTGGGGCAGGCAAGCGTCCGGGACGGGGCGCCCAGCCCCTGGGCGCTTGGGACCTTCCTGGCAGGGACGCGGCTCGTGAACGAAGATGGCACCCGGTCCTGGACAGTGCGCGACGCCGCGGGCGGCTGGCACAGCGCGCCGAGCGGCACGCGCATCAGCCTCGTGCCCGGGCCGCAAGTCAACGCCGAGTTGCTGGACAAAGCGCTGGTGGATGCGAATGGAGACGGCAGCGCGGGCTTCCGGCTCTGTGAGTACGGTGCCGGCGACCGCCTCGCCATCGCGACGTGGGCTCTCCTGCGCCGGGCCGATGACGGCACCTGGCGGGCGGTGCTCTCGCCGACGGTCAGCTTCGAGGCGCACTGAAGGGCCGCAGCGCCTCAGGGCACAAAGCGGACGATTCCGCCCGTGTCCACGTCCCAGGTGTGCGCGCCGGTGCCGCGCCACATCTGCCACAGCGGCTGGGCCGACTTCCGGACGCTGATGTTGAAGTTAAGGCGCAGCTCCGGCTCGGGCTCGATGCCCAGGGACGCGAAGGGGATCTCCCACTCGCAGGTCCAGCGGCCCTCGGAGACGACCGCAGCCGCGTACTGCACGCCCTGCCCCGCGCGAGAGACGGCCTCCTGCGGGGCTCCCGCCTCGTCGCTGCTCTCGAAGTGCCCCGAGGGATAGCCGCGCAGCACGATGATGTGCCCGGCAGGATGGCGCAAGGCGATCTCCACCGCGTCGTCGGATCCCCAGTCATCGCCGGTCCGCAGGGGCTTGGAGGCGTCCACCCGGTTGTCGATGGCCACCTTCAGGCTGTCGCCATCGTGGCAGAGCCACGCGAAGCTGGGCGGCGAGGTGGGCTCGCCGTAGATGCCCTCCTTGATGGCGATACCCGCTTCGCGGCGCAGCCCCATCCACTCGTGCTTGCGGAGCCGCCCGTCGATGGTAATCTCGGCCGCGCAGGGCACGATGGCGTGCTCCGGGCGGGGGCCGCGCGCACGCTCGCGCTCCTGCTGCCGCCGCAGGCCGGCCTCCTGCCGCTCCCGCCACGTCTGCAGGACGCTCTGCTTCACCTGGTGCCGGACCGGCCAGGTCGGCCGGTCCTCGTGCTCGTACAGGCCCATCTCCGCAAAGGGCACCGGCTCGAAGTCGATCCCCACGTCTGGAGAGCTGTCCAGCAGCCGCAGCTTGGTCTCGGTTGCCTCCACGAAGTCCGCCTCACCCACGTCCTCGAGCACCACGTTGTCCTCAAGCGTCTGGAAGGGGTCGGCGGTGCTCTGGATGTCCCTCCACGGGTATGGCCCGATGATGATGTTGCGCGCCACGAGGTTGCCCTTCGGCGCGGCGGGCTCGTCGTCGAGGATGTTTATCAGCTTCGGGTAGCGCTCCCGCCACAGGTCGCTCTGGTAGGGCATCTCGTTGAGCCGGTCGGTCATGGTGGTGTCCACGCTGCCGGCGGCCCAGCCCATGGCGCGGGCGTCGATGTGGATGGCCCTCGGGCACTCCACGAAGAGGTTGTTGAGGATGGAGTTGTCGCGCCCGCCGCCGATGAACGCAGCGCGGTAGACGCGGTAGAAGACATTGCCGGAGATCTCGGTGCCGCAGTACATGTCGTCGAGGTAGACGCCCACGCAGCCGTGTCCGCCGCGGCCGTTGACGTGGTGCATGTAGTTGTGGCGGATCACGGTGCCGCGCATCGTCCAGTTGCGGCCGGAGTAGATGGCGCCCGCGTCGTTGGACTCGTAGCAGACGCTGTGGAACTCATTCAGCTCGATGATGTGGTCGTTGCCGCCGAAGGAGATGGCCTGGTGGGGGGCGGTGTGGATGAGATTGTGGGCCACGCGATTGCCGACGCCGTGGACGGAGACGCCGGGCACGTACATGCGCTTCCACTCGCCGAAGTGGTGGATGTGGCAGTTCTCGACCAGGTTGTGCGCGGGCGTGAGGGTCTTGCGGTCGCCGCCGGAGATGGTGAAGCCGCCCTGACCCATGTGGTAGGCGTCGCAGTGAGCGACGCGGTGGTTCGTACCGGACAGGCGCGCGGCGAAACCGCCGGTGTCGCGGAAGGTGCAGCCAATGATGCTGTTGTGCGAGCCGCCGCTGATGCGAATCCCGGTGTCGCGCGGGGCCTCCAGCGTCAGCCCGCGGAAGGTCAGGTATGAGGCATCCTCTACGGTGATCAGGTTATCGACGACGGAGACGGTAAGCGTCCGGGCGTCCAGGTCGCCCGGGGGCCAGAAGTAGAGGATGCCATCTTCACGGCCGAGGTACCACTCGCCCGGCCGGTCCAGCTCCGCGAGGGCGTTGTAGGCGTAGTACCACTGGCCCTTGCGGTAGCCGTAGTGGTGATAGGGCTCCTCCAGCTCGATGGTGCGCTCCTCCGGGTCGATCTCCTTGACCGGCTGGCGCTGGTCGGCCCAGTCCCAGAACCAGTAGCCGTGCAGCCACAGGTCCCTCTCGCCGACCCAGCGCTCGGGGCGGTCGCCCTCGTAGACGAACTTGCCTACCGAGTCGCCCTTGGTGCCGCGGACGTCGCGCGGCTCGATGCCGAGGATATCCGCGATTCGCACGAAGCCCTCGTTCGGCCACCGCGCCAGCGTCATGCGCTCCTCCCCGAAGAACACCTCCAGCCCGCCGCCCGCGGCTGAGCCGTAGTCCTCCACGCCCAGCGCCTTCAGGTCCGCCCGCAGCACGTTGTTCTGCGCCGCCCGCGGCAGCCGGCCCAGCACCGCGGTGTCCGTGACGGGTCCGAACGCTGATGGCGGCACCCGCACGCCGCCGCTGAGGATGGTGCTCTCACCGGGGCGGGCGCGGTAGACGATGGGTGCGCCCTCCGTCCCGCTGTCCTCCTCCGTCAGCTCGAAGGGACCCTCCAGCCGGTGCAGGCCGCCGCGCAGCCACACGGTGACGCCGCCGTCCGGGAGGCCCTCAGCGGCCTTCATCTCCCGGATGGCGTCACGAGCGCGCTCCAGCGTGGCGAAGGGCTGCGCGCGCGTGCCAGGCGCCTCATCGCTCCCCTTCGCCGCCACGTGAAGCTCCACGCCCTCGGCCGCCGGCTGAGCACCAGATCGCGGCGCGAGCATTACGACCACCCCAATGCAGATCGCGATGCCGAACGCCTTCATGGTCGTTGCGTGCAATGCCTGGACCTCCATGGCTATATCCCCTGCCTGATGACCGAATCTGTAGCAGAAGTCCGGGTGTTATCCTGCCTCACAGTAACACGCTTGCTGCCGCCATGGAGAGGTCGCCGCGAGCGTAGCAAGCGGGCGAATTGTCGAGGCGAGAAGAGGCGCGTATGCGCCTGCGTGAGCAGCGCGGTCTCCGAACGCGCCGCTCAGGTGCCACCCCGGCCTACACGCTAAGTAGTGCAGGCGCCCTCGCCTGCACGCCATTTTGCCCGTCCGCAGACCTGCGCATCATGGGCCGGGGTGGAACCTTCGGCCTCTTCGCTCCGCTCACAGGCCTCACCGGGCGCTGCGCGCCCGGCGGCCCCTCCAACGAGTTCTCGCACATCTTCACGAGCACCAGGCCCCGCGACCGCGCTCGTCGTCAACATCCGCTGACTTCCGCGACTCACAAGGGTTCCTGTCTGCTGTCCTCCGTCCGCGTGAGCGTGTCCTGAGGAGGCTTTCGCGGCCTCGGCGAGTACGTGGTCAGTTCGCCAGGGCAGCCGCGGGACCTGCGGCCATCTCCGGCCAAGGACTCAGCGGAACCTGAACGAGTAGAGATCGGCGTCCGCCAGCTCGAAGCGCAGGCGCACGGGCGTGCCGGCCAGCTCCGCCAGGTTCGCCTCCTCGCCCCACTGCACCGGGCGCTCGATCTCGTCGCCGAAGATCCTGGGGCAGTCGTCGAGCGCGAACGCCGGGATAGCCATGCCGAGCTCATCCTGCAGCTCCACGCGCACGCTGCCGGCGGCGGAGGTGGAGACGTTGATGATCAGCTCCTCGCCCTCGAAGACCACGGGCCTGGTGAGCAGCTCGCCCCCGCTGAGAGGCACCTCCACCGAGACGAAGCCGTCGATGCGCAGCGTGTAGCGCCGGATGCTGACGCCGTCGGGCTGGCGTCCGCCCTCGCTGACGTAGATCGACAGCTCGTTCGGCGCGCCCTGCAGCGTGGGCCGCGTCTCCACCAGCCCCCAGGCCTGATAGTTATCGCCGTAGAACCAGCTCCGGGGGCGCTGGATGCCGGGGCGGATGAAGGACTCCGGCCACACCCGGAAGCTCACGCGGTCCCGGCTGGTCATGAACATCCCGTCGGTGATGGCAGTGCCCGACCGCCGGGAGGAGCTGGCCACCATGTGCCGGTACTCCTGCTGGGGCAGCCTCCTGGTGGACTCCGCCCAGGCGTAGTCCACGTAGCGCGTGGGGAAGCCCAGCAGGATGTGCGGGGCGCGGTAGTAGGGCATCACCTGGTTGGTGTAGAGCTCGCTGACGCGGCCCGGGGAGTAGTCCAGGAAGCGGGGCTCGCTCCAGTGCAGGAAGTCGTCGGAGGTGCCGGTCATGATGTCGCGCCCTTTGCGGCCCGCGCGGTGATACTCCCGGTACTCGCCGCGCTCGCTGTCCCAGAAGGCCAGGTTCTGGGAGTCGAAGGCGCCGGTGGTGATAACGGGGTCATCGCTCATCAGCGACCAGTGGATCGCGTCGGCGGACCGGAAGGCGTAGAGACCCTTCTCGGTGCCCTCGCCGCGTCCCCACGCCAGGGCCTTGTAGGCCGCCTCGGGCGTGCAGTCGGGGTTCGTGTCCTTGAAGGGAGTGAAGTTGTGCGAGCCGAGGCCGTCGTGGATGATGTTGTTGGCAGAGGAGCCCTCGAACTCCACGAGGCCCAGCTCGGGGCGCGTCCATGCGATGCCGTCCTCGCTCTCGGCGTAGCAGACCAGCTCGCGGTGTGGCGTCTCGATGGAGCCCTCCCTGTAGATGATGTGCGATCCGCGATAGTACATCCGGTAGATGTCGCCGTCCTGGAAGACTGTGGTGTAGCCGCTGGAGTTGCCCTCCCACGGCCTGTCGCGGAGCTGCACCACCTCCCGCGGCACGGGGTGATGCAGCCGCAGGCGCGCGTCGCCGGTCATACGCTCGATCAGGTGCTCGTCCACCAGCAGCTCCAGGCGCGATCCGATCTCAACCGGCTCGCTCCTGGCCGCGCTCACGCTCACCATCAGGGTAAGGACCCCCAGGCACGCCAGCTCCATGTATCCGGTCATGGTCACGTCCTCCCGCCGCCCGACACGTGGGTTCTCTCGCCGCATGGAGACTTCCGACCTGCCCCGGTGCAGTCCTCCCTGCCGCCCGCTACCCTCAGTAGGCATCGGGGTCTCAGCCCGGAGAATAGGGGTCGGGCTGGAAGCTGAGAGCGCGCGCCCGGGCGCTCTCACCCGCACCTGACGGCCGCCGTCAGGCGCGGGCCGACCTACGCGAGTACTACGCGCCAGGCATCCTGGCGAGGGGCCGAACCCCCTCATGACGAACACCTCCGGCGCAGAAGAGCTTCATTCCGACAGGGAGAGAGCCTCATGGACATGCTCGTGCGCGGGCTGACACTCGCGGCCATCTCGCTCGTGCTGAGTGCTTGCCTGCACATGGCGGGAGCGGCGGATGGCGATGAGGAAGGTCCGATGGCGCTCACCACGGACGACGGCCTGACTGTCGCGCTGAATGATGGTGGCGAGGTCGCGCGCGTCGCTCTCGACGGGCGCTCCGTGGCCCTGAGTGAGGCGATGTCGGGGCTGTGGATACGCCCCTACGGGGGCGACTTCATCCCCGTGGCGGGAACACTGGCGGCCGAGGACGGCGCTGTCAGGCAGAGCCGCCACTACGAAGGCCTGGGGCTGAGGGTGGAGGCGACCTACCGGCCGCTGGGCGGCACCCTCGCCTGCGAGGGCCAGATCGAGGACCTGACGGGGGAGGACCGGGGCGTGGAGGTGGGCTTCAGCCTGCCGGCCGGCGGCGAGGGATGGCGTTGGGGGAAGAGTATCCGGGAGGAGGTGCCGCTGGGCGCCGAGCCCGTGGAGTAGTCACAGACCACCTTCTGCAGCCTGAGCGATCCGGCGACGGGCGCGGGGCTGGCGCTGGCGGTGCCGGCGGACTCCCCGTGCTTCTGCTGGTTCCGGCATGACGCCGAGCGAGGCTTCGCGGTGCGCTTCCGCTTCGGCCTCTCGCCTGCGGCAAGCCGTGAGTTGAGAAGTCGCGCGCCCTTCCGCTTCGTGATCTACCGCTGCGACGGCCGCTGGGGCCTGCGGGACGCGGCGCGACGCTACTATGCGCTCTACCCGTGGGCCTTCGAGAGCCGCCCGGAGCGAGAGGGCCTGTGGGTCGTGCGGCGGGGGCGAACGGACGAGATCCCGGACCCGGAGAGCTACGCCTTCCACGAGGCGGTGCAGAGCCTCGATGAGGCGCAGTGGGATGACCGTCACGGCATCGCCACCTGCCCCTACATCCTGCCCGGCCAGCGGGAGATCACCGGTCTGGCCGACCTGCCGGAGAGCAAGCAGGAGGCCTGGGAGGTGTTCCAGAGCTGGGAGCCGCCTGACGAGATCCACACAACCATGGAGCTGCGGCGGCTGCCGGGCGCGCGGGTCAAGGAGATCATCCGCAGTTGCATGCTCCACGACCCCGAGGGTCTGCCGCAGG
Organism: Armatimonadota bacterium; assembly: GCA_034722055.1. Classification (GTDB taxonomy): domain Bacteria; phylum Armatimonadota; class Zipacnadia; order Zipacnadales; family UBA5352; genus JAYENL01. The sequence goes on along the minus strand of JAYENL010000243.1, from coordinate 36,531 downwards.
TGCGCCTGCGGGAGACCGCGTGGGGCGGTAACTGCGTGACCTTCCCGATGAACACCAATCCCCGGCTCTTCGAGGACAGCGACCGGCCCACGATCGCGAAGGAGCTGCTCGACCAGGTGGATGAGATGCACCGGCGGGAGCCGTCGCTGGACGGCACCTACGTGGACTCGCTGGCAAGCTGGGGCTCGTACCTCAACTTCCGCCGCGAGCACTTCGCCTACGCGCAGGTCCCGTTGACCTTCGACCCCAACACGGGGCGGCCGGCCATCCACAACCGCTTCGCGCTGCTGGAGTTCCTGTGGGCGCTGCGGGAGCGCACGCACCAGCAGGGGAAGCTGGTCTTCGGCAACGGCCTGCGGCCCGCCCGCCGCTTCCATTGCTTCGCCACGGACGTGCTGGGCGTGGAGGGCCATCGCTTCCTGGAGCAGAAGCGCGTCATGGCCTACCGGAAGCCCTTCCTGCTGCTGATCTACAGGGTTTCGGGGGAGCCGGCGAAGATGCGGGCCTACTACAACCTGTGCACGCTCTACGGCATCTACCCCTGGATGAGCTGCTTCGAGCAGGTGGCGGACCTCAACCGCCGCTTCGTGCCCATCCTCCGCACCATCAACGCCGCCGGGTGGGAGCCGGTGACCCGGGCGGAGAGCGGCGATCCCGCCATCTGGCTGGAGCGGTGGGGGCCTGACAGTGAGGGACGCGTCTACCTGACCGCCTACAACTCCACACGAGAGCTGCGGCCGGTGCAGTTGAGGATAGAGGCCGCGCGCCTGGGGCTGGATGGCGAGCGTCTCCTGGCGGAGGACCTCCTGCGCGGCTGGGAGGCGGAGGCGCCCGTCAGCGATGGCGTCGCCCTTCTGGAGGTCCCAGCGCTCCCGCAGCGAGTGCGGGTGCTGCGCCTGAGCGGTGAGCAGTGATCAGCGACAGGGGTCCGCGTCGGAGGCGTCTGCCCCCCTTGTGACCGTGGCCAGCAGCGGTCGGGAGCTCAGGCCTCCCCCGACGCCGCGTTGGCCTGCGCGATGGCGCTGCCGAACTGGCGGTCGAACAGGTCGGCGTAGAGCCCCCCGTTGCGCAGCAGCTCGGCGTGTGAGCCGACCCCGACCAGGTGCCCCTTGTCGAGCACCACGATCCTGTCGGCGTTGAGGATGGTGGAGAGCCGGTGGGCGATGATCACGCTCGTGCGGCCCTCCAGGAGGACCTCCAGCGCCTGCTGGATGAGGTGCTCGGACGTGGCGTCCAGGTGGCTGGTGGCCTCGTCGAGGATCAGGATCCTGGGGGCCTTCAGCAGCGCCCGCGCGATGGCCAGCCGCTGCTTCTCCCCGCCGGAGAGCCGGAAGCCCCGCTCGCCTACCATGGTGCCGTAGCCCTCCGGCAGCGCGGTGATGAACTCGTGGATGTTCGCCGACCGGGTCGCCGCGAACATCTCCTCCCCTGTCGCATCCGGCCGGGCGTAGAGCAGATTCTCGCGCACGCTGGTGTGGAACAGGAAGGTGTCCTGGGTGACGACGCCGATGTGCCGGCGCAGGCTCTCCTGGGTGATCTCGCGCAGGTCGTGTCCGTCCAGGAGGATGCGGCCCTCGGTCGGGTCGTAGAAGCGCGGAAGCAGGTAGGTGATGGTGGTCTTGCCCGCGCCGCTGGGCCCCACCAGCGCGACCCGCTGGCCAGCCTCGATCTCGAAGGAGATGTCGTGCAGGGCCCTGCGGCTATCATCCGCGACCTCGTCGCCGGCGCCGTCTCCGGCGCGTGCGAGATACGACGGCCGGGGATACTCGAAGCTGACGTGCTCCAGGCGGATGTCGCCGCGCACGTGCGTCAGCTTCACCGCGTCCGGGCTGTCAACCACCTCCGGGCGGCGGTCGAGGTACTCGAAGATGCGCTCGAACACGGCCAGGGAGGCCTGGAGGTTGACGTAGACGTTGGCGAGCTGGCCGACGGGCCGGTAGAGGTTGGTCAGCAAGGCCACGAATGCAATGAGGATGCCGACTGACAGGGAGCCGGTGATCACCTGGTATCCGCCGTAGAGGTAGATCAGCGCCGGCCCGGCTACGCTGAAGACCGACAGGACCATGAACAGCCACCGGCCGGCCATCGCCTGCTTGACGTTCAGATCCGCGACTCCCAGGCTGCGCTGGGCGAACTGGTCGGCGTCAGTGTCCACCTGGCCGAATATCTTCGCCAGCACCATGCCGCCGATGTTCAGCCGCTCCTCCATGAACGCGACCAGCTCGGCATACTGCTCCTGTGTCTGGCGCGAGAGGCGGTGGCGGATGCGCCCGACCAATCGGGTGGGAAAGGAGAACAGGGGCACCACGGTGATTGCCAGAGCCGCCAGCCAGGGGCTGAGCGAGAACATGGCAATCAGCGTGGCGACAAGCGTCATGAGATTCCTGGCGATGTCCACGACCGTGGAGGTGGCGACGTGCTGCACCGCGCCCACGTCGTTGTTCACGCGCGAGACGATCTCCCCGGCGCGCTCGGTGGTGTAGAAGCCCAGCGACTGGTTCTGCAAATGGCGGTAGAGGTGGTTGCGCAGGTCGTGCATGATGCCCTGCCCCAGCCGCGCGGCCAGCCAGCTCTGCAACACGTTAAGCAGCCCGGATACAACGGTCACCCCGACGATGCCGCCGACGAGCGTGTAGAGCAGCCTCATGCTCTTGTCGGGTATGGCGTCGTCGAGGATCTGAGCGACCAGCAGCGGCGGGACCACGCCCAGTCCCGAGGTGACCGCGATGCACAGCAGGATGGCGATCCACTGCGGCCAATACGGACTGAAATACCGCAAGACCCGGCCCAGGCGCGCCCGTGTCACCCGCACCGGCGGGTGTTCGGAGCCGTCAGACATGTGCCTGTGGAGGCCGAAGGTGCGGCCCATGCCCCCGATGCTTCTCTCCGGTCCCATGCCTCGCATGAGGCGGGCCTCCTTGCAGAACCAGCACGGGTGCGTCAGCCGCCAGCCAGGGCTCGGCAGAATAGTTGATATTGCAACGATTATAGCGTACTCCAGCGCTGCGCGCAACCCCTCTTGACGACGAATCTCGGAAGTGATGCCGGTGACGTCCCTCGGGGCAGGGGACCACCGCCGGCGACGGCGCCCCGCGGTCACATCCGGCCCTTGCCGACGGGTTTGCTACAGGATCTCCACGGCCTCACCGCTGGCGGCGGACTGGTAGATGGCGTCGCTGATCTGCGCGATCACCAGCGACTGCTCCAGGGTGGTCACGGGCTTCCCATCGCCGCGGACGGCGCGGGCGAAGCGCTCGATCAGCCGGGGATTGCCCCCGCCCTCGCGATCGTCGCCCTTCCAGAGGGTGTTCGAGACGACGCCCTCCTCGCCGCGGCCCTCGTCGTGGATGATCTCCCGCTCCCCGGTGGCGAGCATCTCCAGCCGCAGCGCCCCGTCGGTGCCCACGATCTGCCAGGCCTGCTGCGTGGCCGCCGCCGCGAACTCAGCGCGCTCGACCGTCAGGACGGCGCCGGCGTCGCCGCGGACGAAGGCGGAGAAGTGCGCGTCGGCGTCGGACTCGGGCGCCACGTGGTGTCGGAACTGCTCCGCGCAGGGCCACGTCTGGGCCAGGACCATGCGTGGCCGGAAGCTCCAGCCCGCCACGCCCAGGATGTAGTCCATGTCGTAGCAGCTCCAGTTGGTCAGGATGCCCCCCGCGTTCATGCAGAAGGACTCCCGCCACGGCGGGGGCACCCTGTCGGTGCGCGGCCCCGCGGCCATCAGCGCCCGGATATGCAGCTCCCGCAGCTCCCCCAGGTTGCCGGCGCTCACGAACTGCGTCGCCACGTCGGCGGAGTCGTAGGCCCGGTAGCGCCCGGAGAAGCAGCCGGCCACGAGGTTGCCCTTGGCCTCGATCATGGTCTCCACCTCGGCGGCGTTCATGGCCACGGGCTTCTCGACGAGCACGTGCCTGGCGCGCGCGAAGGCCCGCAGCGCCATGGCGGTGCGGGCCGCCGCGGGGAAGGCGATGATGACAGCCTCCACCTCCTCATCCTCGTCCAGGAGATCGCGGCCGTCCTCGTAGATGCGAGGCACGCCCTGCTCGGCGGCCCACTCCCGGCGCTCCACGCGCAGGTCAGCGGCGGCGACCACGTCGATAAGCTCGCTGGCCTGCGCGTCCTGCAGATTGCGGCTGCCGATGACTCCGCAGCCAATGACGCCCATCTTCACCGGCTCCATCTGATGACTCACCTCACGTGCGGCGACATGTGACAGGCTCTGTCGAGACGCAACGGCGACGTGCAGCCGCTGCCGTGGGTGGCTTCGCCGGCAGCAGGTCGAGACCTGCGCGGCCGGGCACCTCTTCCGGTGGACGGCCCGCGGCGGCTGCGTGAGGCCGACCTGCGAGCCGCCACTGGCAGGAATGCGCGCTATCGTGGCGAAGACGACACTCGTCACGGCGGCGCGGATCACTCCCACGCTGAAGGAGGCCCGCCATGCAACGAATCCTCGACGGAACGGCGCTCAGAATGGCATTGGTGGCGCTCGTACTGCTGGCCGCGACGCTTCCCGTCCGGGCGGAGGCCATCTCGCCTGCGGAGCTGCATCCTCTGCATGGCAAGAGGCTCATCGCCTTCGGCTGGGACAGCCCCAACACGCTGTATCTGCGCGAGAACCTGGAGGTGTTCGAGCGCAGCGGCTATCAGGGCGTGGTCATCAACGTCTGCCATGATCCGAGGCTGCCCAACCGGGTTGACACTCGGCGCGGGGAGGAGCGGTTCCGGCTCGCCGACCGGGTCTTCGTGCCGCAGCGCCTGGAGCTTGAGGACTGGCGCTGGGTGATCGACGACCTGCAGCAGTGCGCGTTCCGGAACCTGACGGACAACTTCCTGCTGGTGCACGCAATCCCCGCGCAGGTGGACTTTTGTGACGCGGACTTTCATGCCGCGGTGCACAACATCGGGGTGATGGCGACCATCGCCCGCGAGGCCGGCCTCACGGGGCTTTTCTTCGATGTGGAGAGCTACTCCGGCCTGAGCCTGTTCTACTACCCGGACCGCCCGCACGCTGACCAGCGCAGCTTCGAGGAGTATCAGCAGCACGCCCGAGACCGCGGGCGAGAGTGGATGGCTGCCGCCTGCGAGGCGTTCCCCGAGATCACGTTGTTGTGCGTGTGGTGCAACAGCTCCAGCGTCCACTACATGTCCGGGGGCACGGCCCTGCAGGAGACCGGATACGGGCTGCTGCCGGCCTTCGTGGACGGTATGCTGGAGGGGAAGACGGACGCGGCGCGCATCGTGGACGGCTTCGAGTTCTCGTACCCCTACAGGAGCGAGCGGGACTTCCTGTCGGCGTATCACACCATCAGGGACGTCGGGCGGCGGCTCTCGAGCGTGCCCCGGCTGTATGACGCGGGCATCGAGGCCGGCTTCGGGGTGTGGCTGGACCACCGCAGCAAGGAGTGGTCCACCGAGGACTTCTCCGCCAACTACCACTCGCCCCAGTCGCTGCAGCAGACGCTCACCGCGGCCCTGGGCCTCGCTGACCGCTACGTCTGGGTATGGGCGGAGCGCGCAAAGCGATGGTACGGCGACACCTACCCGGAGGCCTACCGGGAGGCGACCATCGCGGCCACCGCCGGCGCGTCGGCCGTTCAGGCAAGCGCACCCCCGGATGATGCTCGCGTGCTTGTGCGGCTCCCCCTCGAGTGGCGCTTCATCACCGATCCCGACAACGCCGGCCTGAGCGCCGGCTACTTCCGACCGGACTTCGACGACTCCGAATGGCGGACTCTGAGCGTGGATCGGGCGTGGGAGGAGCAGGGCGTGGACTACGATGGCGTGGCCTGGTATCGCGTGCGCTTCACCGCGCAGGAGCTGCCCCAAAACGTCACGCTCCTCCTCTCATTCGGCGCTGTCGATGAGTCCGCGTGGGTATACGTGAACGGCCAGCTCGCGGGGCAGCACGACATCGGCGAGGCGGGGTGGGACAGGCCGTTTGCGGTGGACGTCACCGATGCGCTGCGGGAGGGCGAGAACGTGGTGGCCGTGCGAGTCCTCGACCGCGTGCTGGCAGGCGGGATCTGGAAGCCCGTGGAGCTGCTGGCGGCTGACTGACCGCGGTCGCCGCGGGCATGTCTCACAGGCGAGACGGTGGCAACTGGAGGAGAGCGCCTCGACGTGCAGAGGGAGCTGGGCGAGACGCCTCTGCTCATCCTGCGGTAGCGCATGCGGAATTGGTGGAATCGGACCCGCTGCCGATGCGTCTGAATCAGTGAGTATCTCACCCGTTGGGACAGCACCGGCTTCGGCGGCCGGATCAGAGGCCGCCAGGAGCGAGAATCGAAGAGATGACGGACGGTGCACGAGGAGGAGATGTCATGAGTCGCAGAGTGATGTGGGTCGGGACTGCGGTGGTGGCGGTGGCGCTGATCGTCGCGGGATTGACAGTCGCCTTCGGCCAGCAGGGACAGGGCCGTCGCGCCGGCCGGCAGGGCGCTGGGCAGTGGGGCATGAGGGGCGACATGATGTACCTGGAGCGCACGTGGACGGCCGTGTCCTTCCAGCTCGAATGCACGAGCGAGCAGCTCGAGCAGCTCAGGCCGACCTACCGGCAGCAGCTTCAGCTCCGGAACGAGGGCATCCAGGCCGCCATGGAGGCCCAGGACTTCCAGGGCGTGAGGGAAGCGATGGTCAACTGCAGGAGCGCCCTTGAGGAGAAGCTGCAGGAGGTGCTCAGCGACCAGCAGTGGACGAAGCTGCAGGAGCTGCTGTCCACCGGGATGTTCGGAGGCCGCGGCGGACCACGCGGTGGTGGCCGAGGCCAGGGCCGGTAAGCGGCACGTGCCTGCATGACCTGACCTGCGGATGATCTGGCTCCCCGGCGAGGAGCTACGGAACCTCGGCCGGGGGGCCAGCGTTTGCACATCCTGACTCAGCCGCAAAGAGCCGTGCAGTCAGGGTGGGATGTTCGGTGGCGGCTTGCACACGAGACGGCGCGCTGCATGTCACGCTGGCGATCGCCCTACTGATGATGTTGGCAGGGGGATCATCAGCGGTCGCCGATGAGCTGGCCTTCGTATCCGCGCGCGACGGGAACCCTGAGATCTACGTGGTGGCCGCGGACGGCTCGAAGCTGCGGCGCCTCACTCGGAACGAGGCGGAGGACCTGAGGCCCGTGTGGTCGCCGGACGGAAAGCACATCGCCTTCGTATCCGACCGCGGGGGCGACCAGGATATCTACCTCATGGACCCCCGCGGGGGGAGCCTGCGCGTGATCGCGAACTCGGACGGCTTCGACGATGCCCCGAACTGGTCGCCGGACAGCCGGCGGCTGATCTTCAGCAGCGACCGCACCGGGGACGCCGAGGTCTACACATGTGGCGCCGATGGCTCAGCCGTGCGCAATGTGACGCACTTCCCGGGCTGGGACACCGCTCCCGTCTGGTCGCCCGCGGGGGACTTGATCGCGTGGGTCGCCGACCGCGGCGGCAACCAGGATGTGCTGATCAGTCGGACGGACGGCAGCGACGTGCGGGTTATCGCCACCCACCAGGCCTGGGACGGCGATCCGGCCTTCTCGCCGGACGGCACGCGGCTGGCCTTTCGGACTCACCGGGACGGCAACATTGCCGTATACGTCTGCGAGCTCGCCACGGGCGCGGTGACCAACGTCAGCGCCAACACCGTGTGGAACGAGGAGCCAGCGTGGTCGCCGGACGGGACTAAGCTGGCCTACGCCTCATCGCCTGCGGGCAACAGGGAGATCGTCATCGCCGACCTGGCGAGCGGGGAGAAGACGAACATCACCGACACCGCCACCAACGAGTGGGCTCCACAGTGGTCGCCGGACGGGTCCAAGATCGCCTTCCTGTCGGACCGAACTGGAGAGAAGCGACTCTACGTGGCGAACGCCGACGGCTCGCAGGTGGTCGAGGTGAGCGGGGGGCCGGTCAGGGACATGCCGTACTCGTGGCGCCCCCGGCCGTGACGGCCGCTACTTGCTGTACTCCTTCCACTGGGCCACGATGTAGGTGAAGATGTTCACGCCCATGCGGAAGGCCGGCTCCCGGGCCTCCGGGCGCACCCACTCGCCGGTCCCCTCCCAGCAGTCCCCGTAGTCGTTGCGCGAGAAGATCACGCCCAGGCGATCCCCCGCCTCAATGCCCTGCAGGGGGTAGCGCTCGCCCATGTCCCCCGCCGGCACGCGATCCAGGACGTAGTATGCGCGGTAGAGGTCGTGGTTGTCAGGCAGATCCGTGAGGCTCTCGCCGAAGGTCTTCTTCATCTCGCGCCGGAAGCACTCCCCGAAGGGCCCGTGGGAGTCCTCGCCGAAGATCGTCCCGCCCTGTGCCACGTACTGCCGCAGCACCTCCCGCTCCTCCTCGGTGAGGCTGAAAGCTCGGTGCCCGCGCAGGTGCAGGACCGGAGAGTCCTTGATGTTCTCCAGCGTCAGCGGCACGTAGCGCTCGTGCACGGTGACGTGGATGTTCGTGCGCTGACGCACCTGGCCGAGCAGGTGCAGCATGCCGGGGGCGTCCGCCTGGTAGTCGCCGGTGGTCACGCCCATAGGCATGTCGAAGCTGCCGCTCACGCCGGTGTAGAGGCCGCCGCCGGGGCCGCTCTTCCCGCCAGGCATGCCGGTGCCGATGCCACCCATTCCGGGGGCGAGCCCGGCTGAGCTGGCGAGCAGCAAAGGTCCCTGGCCTGGCAGCGGCGGGAGGCCCGCGCCGCCGGTGCCTCCGGCCGTCGGCAGGCCGAAGCCCACCGGTCCGCCGCCGGCGCCCAGGCCGGTGCCTCCGCCAGCGCCGCCGAGACCGCCACCGAAGCCGAGGCCGCGACCGACTGGGGCCACCAGCCCCGCGCCGCCGGGCGTCATGCCGGGTCCGGACTTGCCGGGCAGCCCTCCCGTGCCGGCGCCGAGCCCCGAGCCAGGCCCACCGCCGAACCCCAGCGGGCCTGACAGCGCCGCCAGGAGGGAGCCTGGGATGATCTGAGGCCGCTCGCCGGGCACCGCCTCGCCGGGGCCCATCCCCACGGCCTTCGGCCCCAGCGGGCCGATACCCGGACCGGTGCCGTGGCCGATGCCGCCGCCGGTGCCGGTACCGATGCCGCCCTGACCGCCCTGGCCTCCGCCAGGGCCCTCACCACCGATGCCGGGCAGCGCGCCGCCGCCCCCGCCTCCTGCGGGCATGGCCTTGGCCAGCAGATAGCCGGTGCCGCCGGAGCCGGGCCCCGGGCCAGCGAGGCCCAGGCCGGTGCCTGTGCCCGCAAGGCCGTATCCCTCTCCTTCGCCGGAGCCGAGGCCGCCAGGCAGGCCGGGCCCCTCACCGACGCCGCCGGAGCCGCCGCTCCCTCCGCCGCCCCCGGCTGCCATTACCGGGGTACCAGGTCCGCCGCCGCCCGTGCCGCCGCCCCCGGTACCACCGCCTGAGCTGCCACGGCCCCTGCCGCCGCCGGTGCCGCCAGCTCCGCCACCACCGCCGCCTCTGAGCGCCGGCGCTCCGGAGCCCCCTCCTCCCGATCCTCCGCTGCCCATCCCGGGCGTCGCCTTCGGGACTCCGGCGAGTGTGCCGGCGCCGGTGCCCTCGCCGGCGCCTCCGGAGGGCCCGCCGCCGGGAGAACCCTCGCCCTGGCCGCGGCCGAGGCCCTCACCCGAGCCCGCGCCGATGTAGATGGGCCGATCCCCGCGGGGGTTGGCGGCGATCATGGCCGGGCCGGCGGCCTGCTGGCCCTCGCCGCCCGAGCCACCACCCGGGGCGCCGGCGGTGCCGCCGCCTCCCGCGGGCGCGGGACCGGGGGCCGCCGCCATGCGCGTTGGCGCGGGCTTCGGCTCCGAACCGCCGGTGCCGCCGCCCTCGGGCCCTGGAGGGGCGTCACCCGTGCCGGGCCCGACGGGAGCGCCGCCACCGGCCGGGCCTGGTGCCGTGCCGGGAGGCTTCGGGCCGCGGCCAGGGCCGGCAGGAGCCCGCGTGCGAGTGGCGACAACCGGGCCGAGGCCCGGAGCTCCGGGGCCCTGACCGGGAGCGCCTGCAGCTCCGCTGCCGGCGCCGGCTGGCCCGGCCCCGGGACTCCTCAGCTCCGGCGCAGCCTTGGGCAAGCCCTGTTCCCCGGGGCCTGCCGCGAGACCCGGGGTGTCGGGGGCGTCCTCAGGAGACGGTCCGAACGCGATGACCGGGCCTGGCGTAGGAGGTCCGGGAGCGGCCCCGCCGCCTGAGCCCGGTGGCACCACGGCCACCGGCGCCGCGCCGCCTGCGGGGGTGTCTTCGACGCCTGCGGGCATAGGCGCAGGTGCGGCTGAACCCAACTCGGGGGCGGCCTTCGCGACCTCGACGCCGCCTCCGGCCTGGGGGCTCTCCGGCCCAGCTTCAAGGCCGCCAAGGGCCTCAGGGGCGGGATGCAGGAGCACCGGCTCGGGCTCGGGCTCAGCCTCTGGAGCAGGCTCGGGCTCGACCGGCTCGGGAGCCATGACGGCCAGCTCCGGAGTGGGCTCCGGCTCTGGCTCTGGTGCGGACTCGGGCGGGGCCTCGGGCTCGGGCGCCTCCTCAGGCGCAGGCTCCTCCTCGGCGGGCTCCTCCTCCGCCGCGGGCTTCGGCTCAGGACGCGCGCGGCGCCTCGGCGTGCGAGGGCGCCGCACCACACGCCGCACCACGCGCCGCGGCTGCCTGGTGACCTTCGGTTCGGGCGGCGGGGGCTTGGGCTTGACGAAGGTCACGAACTCCACCGCGGTCTCGGTCACCCGCCGCACGGCGTGGTCCCGCACCTCGCCGATGGTCCCGCCCATCGGCACGGTGAGGAAGAGAATGATGTGAATCATCACCGAGCAGAACAACGCCCACTTGAAGCTCGGACCTCTCGTCATGGCAGCTCCCGCCCGTCCTCCTGGCTACGGCTCTTCGACGACGGCGCCCGGGTGGCCCTCCTCGACCTCGGCCGCGAGCGTGATGTTCGCGCCGAGCAGCTTGGCGGTGTCCATCACCGTCACGATCGTGCCGTAGGGAACGCGCTCATCGCCGCGAATCGTGACGCCCGTCACGTCCGCCTTCGCGAACTCCGCGCGCAGCACCCCCATGAGCTGCTTCGGCTCAATCCAGTTCTCATTGACCCTCACCTGCCCGTGGCGGTTCACCCAGATGGTGATCTCCCGCTTGGGCAGCTTCTCCGATGTTATGGCCTTCGGCAGCGTGATGTCCAGCCCCGTGTCCCGGGCGAAGGTGCTGGTCAGCATGAAGAAGATGATCAGCAGAAAGGCCACATCGGCCATGGTGGTCATGGGCAGGGGATTGAGTGGTGGGAGGCGTGATTTAAGCTTCATCGACGTCGGCTCCCTCCCGTGACAGCAGGTTCGCCATTTGCGTGCCCGCCATCTCGATGCCCAGCGCCAGGCGGTTGACCCGCGAGATGAAGAAGCCGTAGGCCACGAAGCAGGGGATGGCCACAATCAGGCCGGAGGCGGTGGTGATCAGCGCCTCGCCAATGCCCGCCGCCACCACGCCCGGCTCCCCGAGCCCGTACTCGGCGATGGCCGTGAAGGCCCGAATCATCCCGCTGACCGTGCCCAGGAAGCCGATCAGGGGGGCCACGTTGGCGATCGTTGAGAGCACCGGCAGGCCGGATTCGAGCGAGGCCACTTCGGCGGCCCCGGCGGCCTCCGCAGCCTCCAGAGGGGCCTGATGGTTCTCCTCATCTGTGGTCGCCAGGATCGAGTGCAGGACGTTCCCGATCGCCGCCGAGGACTCAGCGGCGCGCTCAAGCGCCTGATCCCGCTCGCCGGCCTCCATCAGGCTGATGACCTCGGAGACGAGGTTGCTCGCGCCGCGGCTGGCCACCCACAGGCCGATCAGCTTGTAGATGATGACGGCCAGCGCAATGATAGAGCATGCCAGCAGCACCCACATCCAGGAGCCGCCCCGCACGAAGTAGTCGAGCAGAGCGGACCGGGCAGCAATGCTTCCCATCGGCATCTTCCCTCCGACGCAGTGTCACTGAATGGCAGCCCTCCAGCAAGGGAGCCACTACTGCAGTTGATCGATGCGGTCCTGCGCCTTCCGCGCCCACTCCTCCTGGTCGGCGTACTGGCGCAGGATGACGTTGTAGCTGTTGATGGCGTTGTCCGTCTGGCCGAGCTGCTCGTAGCACTGCCCCGCCGCGAACTGCGCCGCCGGCGCCCACTCGCTGTCGGGATACAGGATCGCGACGCGCAGGAACTCCTCCGCCGCCTTGGCGATGTCGCCGCTGTCGCGAGCGGTGGCCGCCAGCTCGCGCTGGGCCTGCGCGGCGATTGCGGCGTTGTCTGCCTCCGCCGCCCGTTGCAGGGGCTCCACGGCCTCGTCATAGCGCTGTAGGCTCCGGTATGCGCGACCCAGATCGAGGCTCGCGCCGGCGCTGGCCTGGTGTTCGGGCCAGCGCGCCAGCACCTCCTGCAGGACCTCCGCCGCCTGCTCTGCGCTGCCGGCCTGCAGGTGGCTGCGCCCCAGCAGGGCCAGGGCCCACGGCAGCCTCTCGGCGTCCCCCTCAGCTCCTCGCAGCGGCTCCAGGAGGCTCACGGCCTCATCGTACTTCTCCTGGTCGAACAGCAGGCGCGCGGCCTGGTAACGGGCGTCGCCCACGACGGCCGGGGATGCCGCCGACTCCGCCGCGGCGCGGAACAGTGGCAGCGCCTCCTCCTCCCTCTCCTGCCGCAGCAGCGCCCACGCCCGCCCGTACTGTGCCTGGCCCACGATCTCGGACTCTGGGAAGTCCTGGATGATCTGGTCATAGACCTGCGCGGCAGCGGCGTAGTCCTCGGCCTCGAAGAGCTTCTGGGCCGCGGCGGTCATCCCGGTGAGGGCCCCCGGCACGGCGCTGGACTCGGGGCTGTCCGCCACCACCGCCCTGAAGGCCTCCAGAGCCGCGGACGGGTCGGGCTCAAGCCGGCACCAGCCGGCCCCAACACGGGCGTAGGGCGCACTCTCGGCCTCCGGCGCCACGCGCAGGGCCTTCTCGTAAAGCGGCAGCGCCTCGTCGTACTTCTCCGCCTCGCGAAGCGCCTCCGCCACGCGATAGAGGGCGAAGCCCAGGCTGGCGCCGTCCGCGCCGCCATCCTCCATCTCGGAGATGAGCCGCCTGGCCTGGTCGATGTCGCCCCGCTCGGCGTGGATCCCCACCAGGGCCGCGGCCGCGTAGCCGCCTCCCTCCCCCTCCCCGGCCTCGTCCAGAATCTGCTGGTAGAGGCGCTGTGCCGCCTCGGCATTGCCGGCGCGGTCGTGGGAGGCGGCCAGCAGGTAGGTGGCATCCGCGGAGCGCGGGCTCTCAGCGTGATGCTCTGTCAGCAGCGTGAGCATCTCGATGGCCCTCTCGTAGCCACCGGCCTCGAAATGCACGCGGCCGATGCGGTAGGCAAGCTCCGCGGCCAGCTCGGAGTCCGGCTCATCGCGCACCAGCTTCTCCAGCTCCGCCAGCGCGTCGGGCGACTGGCTCTGCTGGAAGCGGGCCCACTGCAGGGCCACGAGCGCCTCCTGCCGCCGCTGGGGATCCTGGATGGACTCCGTGGCCGTCGAGTAGGCCGCCATGGCGCCCTCGTGGTCGCCCTGGGAGGCCTTGATGTCGGCGATGCGGAGCCACGCATCCCCGACGCGCTCGCTGTCGGGATAGCTCTGCACCAGGCCCTGGAGGGTGGCGATGGCCTCCGCGGCGTCGCCCTTTCGGTGCTGCGTCACGCCCAGCCAGAAGAGGGCCTCCGGCGCCCACGTGCCGCCGGCCTGAACAACGGCCTGATAGGCCTGGGCGGCCTCGTCCCACCGCTTCAGGTGGAACAGGCAGTCGGCGACCCGCAGGCGAGCCTCGGCCGCCACGTCGCTGTCCGGGTGGTTCGCAATGACCGCCTGGTACGCCTCACGCGCGGCCTCGAACTGCTTCTGCCTGAAGTGGCAGACCGCGAGGCCGAACTGGGCGTCTGCCGCCAGGGGGGAGTTGGCATGGCGCTCCAGCACGGCCCGATAGGCCTTCTCGGCCTCCGCGAAGTCCGACTGACTCCGGTAGGCGTTGCCCAACAGATACTGGCACTCAGCGACCACCGGGCTGTCGGGGTAGTCCTGGACCGCGCGCGAGAGGTGCTCAACGGCCTCGGCGGGCTGCTCCAGTTGCAGATACGCCAGGCCGATGGAGTAGCGGGCGTAGGGCGCCTCGTGCTCGCCCAGGCCCCGCTGCAGAGCCATCTGGTAGGCGGCGATGGCGTCCTCGAACCGCTTCAGGTAGTAGTAGCTCTCCGCCCGCCAGTAGGCCGCAGCGGCGGCGTGATCGCTGTTGGGGAACTTCTCCATGAGCCTCTCATACGCCGCCGCAGCCTCCTCGTAGTCTCCGGCCTTGAAGCGGGCGTCGCCCAGCCACAGCCACGCGGGCTCCTCCTCATCGCTGCCGGTGAACTGCTCGGTCACCCGCTCGAACCAGCCCGCGGCCTCCCCGAACCGCTCCAGCCGGAAGTTGCACTCCCCCGCCCGGAACACCGCCAGAGAGGCGTTGGCGTGCTCCGGGTGGGCCTCGATGAAGGCCTCGTACTTCTCCAGCGCCAGCTCGTAGTTCTCCTGCCCGTAGAGGCCCTCGGCAAAGGCGAACTCCTTCTCCGCTTCGGTGTTGCCCTGGGCCGCTGTGCGAGGGGCCGGCATGAGCAGCAGCAATGCGATGGCGCAGGCCGATGGCATGCACTTCGCGAGGTCTGAACGCATCCTCGATGTCATGCTACACCGTGTCCTTTCGAGCCCCCGGTGCTCTGCGTCCGGCGGCGCACCGCTCCGTGGGCTACTAAACGCTTGCGCCGCTGTCTAGTTCCGCGTGACCGTGCACGCAGACGGTGAGGAAGCTCAGGACAGTCGGGATGGGCGATGCCGGGTGGCTGACCTGTGGTGCGTCTCCCCTGAGGCAAGACGGGGCAGTGCCTGTGGGTCCGTCTGGCGGGGATGCCCCTACGGTGCGTAGCTCTCCCGGTCGTAGCCGGCGAGTCCGATCCGCTCCACCGGGATGGCCTGGAAGCCCAGCTCGAAGGCCGGCGAATCGGCCGCCAGCGTGAAGTCGTCGGCCTCCGGATCCGCGAACCCCGGCTCGGCGACCACCGAGTGCTCGTCGTAGCCCAGCTCTCGCCACTGCTCAAGCGACTTGCCGACGAAGGTCAGGGCCTCCGGCGGGTCGGCGGTGCTCCAGTAGAGGTTGCCGTCACACTCAGCGAGCACGTCCTCGTTGAAGCCGTTGGAGCGGAGCATGGCACCGCCCTCGCCGAGGCGGCAGCAGACGTTGCGGCGGAAGACATTCTGCACCATCTGCCCCCGAATGTTGTTGAACTCCGCCTGCCCCAGCTCAGAGCCGACGAGGATGTTGTTCTCGATAACGTTCCGCTGCCCGCCATGCACTACCACGCCGCCGCGCCAGTTACGGACGCAGATGTTGCCCACCACGTGCGCGTGGCTGGAGTGGTCGTCCAGGTAGATGCCCCAGGTGTAGTAGGGGGTGAGGATCTGCCCGTCCGTAGTGGTCTTGAGGCCGATGGTGTCCATGACGAGGTTGTAGCGGATGGTGTTGCCGGCGGCCTCGCGGTTGCGCACGCAGCTCTCGATGCCCCCGGTGTCATTGGTCTCCAGGTTCGTGCGATGGATCCGGTTGTACTCCACCACGTTATTGCCCTGGTTCATCTTGATGCCGATGGCGTAGCGGGGGACGTCGGTGATGAGGTTGCGGGCGATCAGGTTCCCCGGCTCCTGCGCCATCGCCGGCGGCCGGGAGCCGATGTAGACCCCGGCCACGTGCTTGTAGATCAGTCCCAGATGGTGCATGTGGCAGCCGGCCACGGTGTTCTGGGTCGGTGCGCTGTCCTCGGTGGGCCTCATGAAGACGCCGTTCTGGCCGACATGCTCGACGGTGCACTCCAGGAAGCGGTTGTGGTGGGCGTCGCCCACCAGATTCAGCGCGCTGCCGCCCAGGCGAGTGAAGCGGCAGCCCTCCACCAGGCACTGATGGGAGTCCTCGATCCAGATGGCGGCGTCGGGCGGATAGTAGGGAGTCTCGATGCGCGGCGTATAGCCGGTGTCCATGAAGGTGAAGCCAGCGATCTCGATATGCTGCGCCGGGCCCTGCTCGTCGGGGCGGATGTGGATGATGCGGTCGTGGACCGGTGCCACGATCTCGCGCTGCGCGAAGTCCTCCTCCCGCGGCCAGTAGTGCAGCAGGCCCGTGTCGCGCTCCAGGTACCACTCCCCCGGCATGTCCAGCTCCTCCAGGATGTTCTCGAGGTAGTAGCGGTTGCCCACCCGCAGCTCCTGGTTGGCCTCGCGCCCAGCGAGCGTGCCCAGGCCCGTCTCGTGGTCAAGCTCCGCGACGGGCTCGATGGAGCTGACCCAGCCCCAGGCCGGGAAGACGTGCATCTCGATCTCCTCGGCGGCCTCCCACATGGGGATCTCGTCGGGGTCGAAGCCGAAGTGGCGCCTGCTGGCAGGCAGGCTGACCGAGAGCTCCTCGCCCCGGGACTCCTCGAAGGTCTCCGCGTGCACCACCACCAGGTGCCCGTGCTCCGGCGGCTGTGGGAGCGTGCCCTGCGGCCGCCAGTCGGGATCGTCGCAGAGGGCGAAGGCGTCGTAGTTGATGCCCCCGCCCTGCTGATTGACCCACCGGATGGTGTGCGTGCCCTCCTCCAGGCGGACGGTGGCGTTCACATCGGACCACCTGAAGGTCCGGAAGCTCCCCGTGTCCTGCAGGTTCTGCAGCACGACCGGCTCCCCGTCGTCCACGGTGAAGGCGACGCGGCCGCCCATGTCCGTCCGCCCCCAGGGCTCGTTCTCGGCCGCGTAGTAGTGGAAGACGTTGTAGTCTCCGGTCGCCGGTATCTCGACGGTCCACTGCATCATGTCGCCGCGGTTGTGGATGTTGCCGACGGCCTTGCCGAACTGCCCCTCGATGCGCGAGGAGGGCTTCACGAAGAGCCAGCCGCCGGTGTAGGGATGCTCCGGGTCGTAGTTCGGGTAGCGGGCCCGGATCGCCCACTCCTCGCCCACCCGCAGCAGGCGGAAGTACCACTCCCCGTCAGCCACCTCCGGCACGCGGGTGACGAAGGTCTCGCCCTCCCCGGGCTGCCATGGGCCGGTGATGGGCCGCCCGCCGCTGAGCACGACTGTCTCGTCGGGATGCGCCTGCCAGCGCACGGGGGCGCCGGAAGCGCCCGAATCCGCGCCCGAGAGCACCAGGGGCTCGCCCAGGTAGTAGGTGCCGCCGCGCACCGTGACGGTCACGGGCTCGTCCGGAGCGGCGGCCCTGAGCTCCCGCACGGCCTCCCGGGCGCGCGAGAGGGTGGCGAAGGGCCCGTCCGTGCCATCCGCGTTGGGCGCCGGCAGCGTCCCTGACCAGGCGTCATTGCCCTCCGTGGACACGAAGCGCTCCGCGGCCTGGCAGGAGACCGCACTGGCCATCAGGCACGCCGTCAGCATCACACATATGGGAACAGAGCTCAGGGTCAGCGTGATCTCCACTGCCATCGTCCCTCCCGGGTCGGCGAGCCAGCCGCTCGGCCTGGCGCTGCCTCGCTCGTACGCTCAGCGGTCTGCCCGTGGCGGGAGGGGCCTTCTCCGGCGGCAGCGGCTGCGCCTTCACGGCCCGTCAGGAAGGGATGCCGCCGGGGGATGGGAATGGAGGGTGGCGTGGCGCCAGGCCCAACAGACGCCCGTATTGCTCACGTGCCGCGAACGCCACAGAAGGGAGGCCCGCAGTGCAGCCGCAGTCAGAGGGCCGTGCGCTCTCAGTGAGGTCGCTGCTGCTGGCCGCGGCGTTCCTGGCGATCGGGGCGCTGTGGATCCGCAAGGCCTCCCTGATTGCCTTCACGATCCTGGTCGGGGAGGGCACGCCGCCGATACCGGCACTGACGGCCCTGGTGCTGATGACGGCGGTCGGGCTGGTGTCGGTACGCCTTACGGCCACGCGCCGCTGGCGGCGGGAGGCGCTGGTGGTCTACATCCTGCTCACCTGCGCCTTCATGACCATCGACGCCAACGGGGTGCGCCAGCTCCTGGCCACCATCACCAGCCTGCGCTACTTCGCCGCCACGGGCAATGAGTACGCCGCCCTGGCGCCGCACATCCCCACGTGGCTGATGCCCGCCGACGAGCAGCTCATCCGCGGCTTCTACGAGGGAGTGGAGGGAGGCGCCGTCCCCTGGCGGGCGTGGCTGCCGGTGCTGGTGGCCTGGGGCGGCGTCTTCATGCTGCTGACGCTGTCGCTGGGCTGCCTGGTGTCGCTGTTCCGCGAGCCCTGGGCGGAGCGGGAGCACCTGACGTTCCCGCTGGCGGAGCTGGCTCTGCGGCTCGCTCCCGATCCGCCCGACCGGCCCGATCAGCCGCAGCTTTTGCATACCTGGCTCTTCTGGATCGGCTTCGGGCTGGCCGCGCTCTACGACGGCTCCAACATCGCCCATGCCTTCTTTCCCGGCATCGCCGCCATCGGCCAGAGCTACAATCTCAGCCCGCTGTTCAGCGAGCGACCGTGGTCGGGCCTGCGGCCGCTGAATCTCACCTTCCGCCCGGAGATCATCGGCCTGGGCTATCTCGTGCCCACCGATGTGCTGCTGTCCGTGTGGGTGTTCTACCTGCTGCTGCGCTTCGAGAACTTCGTGGCGGTGCTCTTCGGCTATTCCGCGGCCGGCTTCCCCTACGATCGGCCGCAGGGCCTGGGGGCCTACATCGCCCTGGTGCTGTTTGTCATCTATGCTGCGCGA
This sequence comes from Armatimonadota bacterium, assembly GCA_034722055.1. GTDB lineage: Bacteria > Armatimonadota > Zipacnadia > Zipacnadales > UBA5352 > JAYENL01. The sequence goes on along the minus strand of JAYENL010000243.1, from coordinate 17,867 downwards.
GGCCATCTGCGCGGGGCGCTGCGCGCGGCGATCGGCGACGGGACGGCGGTCAGCGGCGATGAGGCCATCCCTCCCGGCATCGCGGTCTGGGGCGTGGTCGTGGGCGTTGTGGGGATCACTGCGCTGATGGTCGTGGCGGGGATGTCGGCGGGCACCGCGCTGAGCTACGTGCTCATCATCTACGTGTGCTCGCTGGTCTACGCCCGCATCCGGGCGCAGACCGGCCTGCCCATCACCTACGGCGTGCCGCGGGAGGAGATGTTCGACGCGATCCTGGCGGTCCAGCCGACCGGCGGCAGCCTTTCGCTGGCCGCCATTCGCAGCGAGAGCGTCTTCGCGGTCTTCCGGGTGCTGGCGCGGATGACCTTCGGGCAGCTCGGGGCCTACGAGCTGGAGGGCATCCGCATCGCCAGGCGCGCCAGGATCCGTCGCTGGCACCTGCTGGTCGCCATCGCCCTGGGGCTGCTCGGGGGGCTGGTCGCGGGCTACGTCGTCCACCTCGTGGATGCCTACAACTTCGGCTGGAACATCCTCGACGGCGGCACCACCCAGGGCGGCTATCGCACGCGCCAGGCCCTCTGGCAGTACTCCAGGCTGGAGACGCGCGTCTTCACCGGCGAGCCGCTGAAGCTCGCGACCACCATGGCGCGGGGAGCTGGTCTGGCGCTGTCGCTGCTGATGCTGTGGCTGCGGTCGCGCTTCCTGCGCTTTCCGCTGAACCCGATGGGGCTGGCCCTGGCGGGGACCTTCGGCCACCCCATCTGGTTCCCGATCTTCCTGGCGTGGCTTGCCAAATCCATGATCCTGCGGCTGGGCGGCGCCCAGACCTACCGGAACCTGACGCCGGTCTTCCTGGGCCTTGCGATCGGCCACTTCCTGATCGCCGGCGGCATCTGGGGCATCGTCGGGGCCTTCAATGAGGAGGTCGCCAAGCGCTACCTGCTGTGGTTCGCATGAATGAGAGCAACGGCAGTGGCGCGGGCGGGGTACAAGAAACGACCGGGGCCGGGACGGAGACCGGCCCCTCCAGACGGCTGGGCAACGACCCGGTGCTCCTGTCCTTCGGAATCTGGGGGCGGGCGGGGTTGTGGCCGTGGGGAGAGGCGCGCACGCGCCTCCGGGCGCCCTCGCCCGCCCTTGCGTCGGGCGAGAGCGACAGGCAGGCGCGGCGTCACCCCCCGTAGTCCTTCACCAGCGCCACCTCCACGCGGAAGCCCTCGCCGGCCTCCTCGACATCGAAGGCCGCCGGCGTGACGCCCGGCCGCAAGCTGAGAAGGCTCCCCTCCGCGGGTACACTCTCGTAGCGGCCTCCGACAGAGCGCCGCACCACGCAGCGCCGCCCGCCGTCCCACCGCAGGCGATCCCCTGCGGCCAGGCTGACCGGGAAGGTCACACGCTGGTCGCCGATGCTCAGCGACGGGTTGCGGACCGCCTCCACGACCGGCAGCGCTCGGACGTCGTCCACGTAGCAGGTGACCGTCTGACCGGCGGGGATAGCGTTGTAGTAGATGATGAGGTACTCGATGGCCGACAGGTCGAGATCGGCTCCGGCCAGGTCGAACTCCAGGTAGCGCCAGCCTGTGAAGTCCACGCGCCGCACCATGTCGTGCCAGCGGCCCTCGGTGTCGCGGAGCTGGAACTTGATGCTGTGGCCTCCCGCGTCCCCGTGCACCCACATGCCGACCCCGCGGTATCCCGTGAGGTCCAGGGTCTCGGCGAAGCGCCTGCCCCGCGCCGACCAGCCGGCGCTGTCAGTGCGCGTGCTGGTGGCGGTGTAGCGGGCGCTGGCCTCACCGACCTTGACGATGTCCGTGCTGCGCTCGAACTGCTGCGTCACGCCGGGCTTGGTGGCGATGCCGCTGTGCTCGGCATCGTGGACGTACTTGGTGAACTCGTTCTCCGGGCTATCGGCGAAGAAGCTAAGCTCGTCGAAGCTCTCAACGGTGAGCGCCGAAGGGTCCTCGTAGGCGGCGGGCGAGCCGCCGGACTGCTCCACGATGATCTCGGCTCCCAGCCTCGCCCGCAAGCCCTGTCGGCAGACCACGTCCCATGTGTTCTGCCTGCCGTCCAGCGCTGTGACGATGCGCGGGGGGACGTACTCGTAGCGCAGGGCGCTCCAGTCGATCTCCCCGTCAGCGGCCTTTCCGCGCAGAGGCTGACCGTCGGCGATGACCGTGACCTCGGCGCGCGCGGCCTCGGTGGCCGATGAGAACGCCAGCGAGTTCAGGCCGGTGCGTGACGCTGGCGTGGGACCGTCGAGCCGGCCGCGCTGCTGGAGGTCGCAGCGGCGGTCATACAGTCGCCATGCGCCGTCGGGGTCCACCTCCACGTAGGATTCGCTGTGCAGCGAGACGGGCAGCGTCACGTCCTCGCCGTTGATCGTCAGGCGCGGCTGGTCGAGCGAGACCGCGGCGGTGGGGAGCGCCCGGATCGGCCCCAGGTGGACGCTCGCCGTCTCGCCGGGCGGCACGTTGTTGAGGTAGATGCTGAGCTCGCTGACGTGGTTGCGGACCAGCCGGTTGCGGAAGATGGGATGCTGTCCACGGTAGGGCCACACGTGCTGGCGGTAGAGCCTGGGGTCGCGCTCGCGCAGGGGAAGCTCGACATAGCGCCAGCCCTCGAAGTCCACCACCACGAAGTTGTCGGCGAGTGCGCGGGAGTACTCGCGTGGGTTGGCGAGCTGGATGTTCAGCAGCTCGCCCCTGCCGTCGCCATGCACCCACACTCCCAGCGCGTCGCAGCCCTTCATGTCCAGGTGCGGCTCGAAGCGCCTGCCGACCTTCGTCCACGCCCCGCGGCGGGACTCGCCCTCATTGGCGGCGGCCAGCGTCACGGCCGCTCGCTGGCCTGCCGCATCGTCCGGCGCCGCGAGCTGCTGCCTGACGTCCTGGGCGCTGGCGCGGACGTCGAAGCGGTCCAGGTCACTGAAATCGGCCACGAGCACTCCGCCCTCGGCATCGAAGTCCGCCACGTCGTAGAGGGCCTTGATGCGCAGGCGCGCCGGCTGGTCGGCCTCCGCGATGGGAACGATCCAGGCGTCGCTGCCGTCGTCGAGGCCGGTAACGGTATGAGAGTGGAAGTCGCGCGGGATCAGCTCCCACTCCCCCTCGCTGGCCTGGTGCAGGTGATGGTCGCGGCCCGGCCTGCGGAGTCTGCGCAGCACGGCCTCGTCGAAGTATCCGGCCAGCCGGAGGCGCTCGTACTGGCCGGTCATGGTGAGGTACTCCCTCATGCGGGCGTTGGCGGGCCTGCCGATCGCCCCCACGCCCTGGACGGACATCGGGGCGTCATTGGCCAGGATCTTGGCGCAGAAGTACTCCATCTCGTCGGGCGTCTCGGCGTCGTAGTAGGAGCCTGGCCCCAGCACCACCCACCACCCCAGTTGCGCCTGCAGCAGCCCCGCCTGGCGGTAATAGGGGAGCTGCTCACAGTGCATGTCGGTGAACTGCTTGAGCGCCCACTTGGGGTGGTCCCAGGCTCCCACGCGGGAGTGGTAGTACCAGTTCCAGTGCCCCCAGCTCGACGCCTCGACCAGGGCTGGGCGGTTGAGCCGCTCGTAGATGGCGGTGCGCATGGTGTCGATAGCGTGCCGGCTCCCTATGCCCTCGGCACCGTCCATGTAGATCTGGTCGAACTCGCACTGGTTGTAGACGCGCGCGATTCTGTCGGCCACCTCGCCCACCAGGGTGCTGCTCTCGTCGGGGTAGAAGGCCAGGTAGCGCTGGCGCAGATGATCGGCTGTGGCCCCCTCGGGGTGCTCCGAGACGCTGGTCCCGAAGGCCCCGCGGGTGCACTCGAGGAAGCCGTACGGCTCCTCGCGCGAGATCGCCGCGTAGTGGATCAGCTCCTCGCCGATGCGGATGACGTTCCCGGAGCCGGAGTAGCTCCAGATGGTGTCGTGATCGCCGGGCTTCTCGACGGTGTAGATGGCGTCGGAGTCCTCGTCCATGGGTCGCGCGAGTGTATATGTGGCGTCGGCGGCGAGGCGCGGATCGGGCACGGGCGTCACCCACGGGTCGGAGGGCTGGATGCAGCCGGTGAGGGTGTGCATGCCGGCCTTCAGCCCGGCCGCGTGGATGCGCCGCACGCACTCCCTCATTCCCTCCAGGCCGCTGGGAAAGAGACTCTCGCTGGGCTCGTAGTGCCCCCGCGTCTGCCACCATCCGCTGAAGTGCACGTGGGTGAAGCCGCCCCGCTTCGCGAGCGCGATCCACTCCTCCACGTTGCTCTCGGACACGCGTGCGAACAGGTACGAGCCACGATTGGTCTCGGCGTCCAGCGACCACGGGCCGCCGAGGCTGGACATGGGCACCTCCTCGCGACGCACCAGCTCCTTCAGCCTGGACCGGAGCTCGGAGGTCGGGCAGGCCACCAGGCCCGCCCGCGCCCCCACGAGCCCGTAGTCACTGTAGGCCCGCGCCGAGAGTGTGGGCGGGTCGCCCCCCAGCAGCACGTGGGTGTCGATATTCAGCGCCCGCATGCAGACTCCCACCTCATCATCCGCCACCACGCCCGACATCGGGTTGCGCAGCGGCAGCGACTGGAGCCGAAGCTGCAGCAGCCCGAGCTGCTCGATCTGCGCATCGGCCTCCAGCACCTCGAGGGCCAGATAGCCGCCCATGTCGCGCACGCCGATGACCGCCCTCACCTCATCGGCGCCGAAGGTCAGGTTCAGCCGCCCGCTCTGAGGCTCCCACGAGCAGCGCACCCGGCGGAGGATTCTGTCATCGACGCGGGCCCAGGCGATGGGCGTGGGCGCGTCCAGCAGATCGCGGCCGGTTCGCCTTTCGGTGAGCGACACGGCCCGTCCGCGCTCGCTGAGCGCAAGCTCGAAGTCATCGGTCCCCAGCGTAGCCATGATGGGGGCCACCTGCTCCTGATCGGGCATGATCTCGTACGGGTCCTCATCGCCGCCCGCGGCCACGCGTCCCTCCGAGCCTGCCTGATGCACCGCGGCGACCTCCTCGGGCCTCAGCGCGCGAGTGTAGATGCGCACATCGTCGATGAGTCCCTTGTGGTGCGCCCGGCCCTCTCCCCACCGGCCGATCAGTAACTCGCCCGAGTACCCGACCGGGTAGTCCCACTGCGCGGACGCGACCTTCTCGCCGTTGACGTACGTGGTGATCTCGGGGCGCTTGAAGGTGGCCGCCAGGTGGTACCAGCGATCAAGCTCGAAGCCGGAGATGAGGGTGACGCCCTGCTCGCGCCACTGGGACTGCGGGTCATGGGCCCGGTGGCCCGGCCGGCCCATGCGGAACCTGCAGGTGCGGTCGGAGACGAAGATCAGGAAGCCCCCCGGGCTCCACGTGCCGCCGGTGATGATGTTGGGGTAGCGGCCGCCCTCCTCCCAGTAGACCCACGCGGTGACCGTCAGCTCCTCGGAGCCGTCCAGGCCGGGAAGCTGGGGGACGGACAGGTAGGAGCTCTCGCCGTCGAACCACAGGGCGGTGCCGAACGGTCCCTGCGCCCACTTCGCGCCCCAGATGTCGGCGTCGTTGGCCTGGCCGGAGGCGTCCTCAGCCACGAAGCCGCCGGGGTCGTCGAACCGCCACCATCCGACCAGCCCCTCCTTTTGCTGCGCCAGGCACGGGCGGCCCGAGGCTGCGGCTGCGATGAGGATCAGTGCTGCAATCCGGCGGATCGCGTACGCGCGCGTCATGGGGATCCCACCTCGGGATGGCTTCGATGTGCATGGTCGGTCGCCGAGTGCCGTGCCTCGGGTCGCCGACGCAGTATGGCTTCCCCGGCGGGCGCCGCTTCCCCTGCCTGCGCCGGCTGCATTGCGGTGGGGAAGCGTCGGGGGCGCAGGTGGGCGCGGGATCTGGGACGAAGCACCAGAGCAGTGTGCCAATCACGCCCTGAGGGAGCTCGACATGCGCATTGCCCTGACGGCGGCGTTTCTGGGAGTATCGCTCACCATCGCCCACGCGCAGGCCCGCAACTGGATCGACAACGCCCACTTCGAGGCCGAGGAGCCGGCGCTGTGGGAGGGCGGCGTCATCGACCACGAGGTGGTGCACGCCGGGCGGGGCGCGCTGCGCGTGGACATGCCCCAGGGCGAGACGAGTTTCAGCGCGCCCTACGGGGATGGGGTGGACGTGAGCCAGACCGAGGCGGCGCCGATCCTGGCGGCGTTCTGGCTGCGCCCGGAGGCGGCGGCGCAGACCGGCAACATCCGCGGCGGCGTGACCTTCCACGTGGACTTTCGCGACGGGACCATGCTGGCGTGGTACGGGCCCTTCGAGTTCAGCCCGGAGGAGAGCGGGAGCTGGGTGTACCATGAGGCACGCTGGACGCCCAGAGCGCCGATCGCACGAATCCGCCCCTACGTCTACATGAGGGGCTTCGAGGGCTCTGTCTACCTCGACGACATCTACCTGGGCCCCGTCACCGACCTGCCCGTCGTCGAGCGCACCACGATCCCGGTGTCGGTTACGGGGATCCACGGCCGCTTCACCGACTGGCCGCGGTTCGAGATCACGCGCTTTCGGCCCATCGCGCACGTCTTCCAGTGCGACGGCCCGGACCAGACGAACCTGGAGCTGAGCTGCGACATCGATGTCACGCGCACCGCGCCGATCTACCTGACCTCGGCGTGGGGCAGCCAGTACTGGACGCTGTACTCCACCGACCGCCGCGAGCTGGCCGAGATCTACACCGACGAGCGCCTTGACCTGTCCGAGCCCGGCGCGCAGACGGTGCCGGTGAGGATGTCCGGGGCGATCCACACCAACGCCGGCGACCTGGCGCCGGGAGGCTGGGTGTTCGTCACGGATCGCTTCAAGAGCTTCCTCATCTACAGCACCGAGAAGCCCGAGGGAGAGCCCTACGAGGACGCGCGCACCGGGGAGACCTTCAGCTTCTGGGACTCGGTGAAGCTGGACCCGCTCAGCCGCGTGCTGGGACCATCGGGCGTCACGGCGGCGTTCTCGCTTGGCGATCTGCGCGAGTACGAGCTGCAGATGAGCGCGGAAACCACCGATGGAGGCGTGCGCGTCAGGCCGATGCTGCGTGATGCAGGCGGCAAGCGTGTGCCCCTGCACGACCTGACACTGACCGTCCGAGCCGGGGGCCGGGAGGCCGCGGTGCAGGAGGAGCTGGGGCCTGATGGCGTGCCGACGGGCCACTACCTCTGGCGGACGGAGGGCGATGCTCCGCAGTCGGTGCAGGTCACCGGGACCGTGCGCCTGGCCACTCCCGATGGCCTGGTCGAGGAGGGCATCGATGCGACGGTGGCCGTCGGTGCCGCGCCGGTGCAGCCGGCGTCGCCGCCCCCGCTGGAGCTGCTGGGCTGGGGCTCGGGGCACTACAGTGTCTCGCCGGACCAAAGCGAGGGCCCGGAGAGCATCAGGCGGCTGATCGCGGACGCCAGGGCCGCCGGCGTGAGCCGGCTGGTGGTGGGGGCGCGTGGCACCGACGGCGACCGCTACATGAGCGAGATCTCGCGGGGCGAGAGGCCGGAGTACGATCAGCTTGCGCTGGCCGTGGCGGAGGGCCGGCGGCAGGGCGTGGACATCTACGCGGGCTATGCGCTGGGCTGGGCGCAGGAGGTCGATCTGGAGGCTCACCCGGACTGGGCGATGATCGGCAGCGACGGCACGCCCGGCACCTGGTACTGCTACAACAACCCCGAGGTGCGGGCATTCCACGCCTCGCTGGTGGCCGAGATCGTGCGCAACTACGACGTGGCGGGCGTGGCCCTCGACGCCTGCCGCCCCGGACCCGGCTGCCACTGCCAGCTCTGCGCGCGGCTGTTCCAGCAGCGCTACGGGCGGCCGCTGGAGGGCGTCGGTCACTATGACCCCGAGTGGCGCGAGTTCCAGCGCGAGAGCATCACGGACTACATGCGAGAGCTGCGCGAGGCGATCCGGCAGGCGCGGCCTGACGCCAAGCTGAGTGGTTACGTGTGGTCGCGGCTGGCCCCGGACGCCGATCGCGCCGGGCAGGACTGGCCCCGCTGGCTGAATGAGGGGATCATGGACTGGGTGTGCGTGGGGCAGTACACGCCCAGCACACCGCTGTTCCGGGGCGAGTGCCACACGCTCAAGACCATCGCCGACCGGGAGTTGGGTGGCGACACCTCACGCATCTTCCCGCTGCTCGGCGTCACCTACATCCAGGGCGCCTGGCCGAGCTACCCGCTGGCTGACGCGGTGATCGACCAGCAACTGCAGGCCGCCCGCGAGGAGGGACTGCAGGGCGCGGGCTACTTCCCCTTCTACGGCATCCGCACCCACCCGGGGACCTCGGCTTCGCACAGCGGGCAATGGCAATGAGCGGCAGAAGCTTGCATATTATGCGCCGTCACGGTGGTCTGCCGGCTGAGGCTGCATGACGCGCCGTTTGGGCCCTGGGTAGAGCTACGTCCCGGGCCGGGGTGGAACCTTCGGCCCGTTCGCTGCGCTCACAGGCCTCCCCGGGCGCTACGCGCCCGGCGGCCCCTCCACGGAGCACGCCGCGCGCATCTTCAACACAACCGAGCCGCGAGCGTCCTCTTCGTCAGGATACGCCGAGTTGCGCACGTTCCCAGTAGCGTCGCGATCAGTCCGCAGTGAAGATGCGCACGTTGTCGAACTCGCCCTCCGACCAGGCGATGATCCCCGGCAGCCGCTTGCCCTCCAGTGGCTTCTCATCCACGTACTCCATCGCCAGCTCCCCGTCCACGATAAGCTGCACCCGCTCGCCGATGACCTGCCCGATGACGTGATGCCATTGGCCGGGCGTGGCCAGGGGCTCGTCCCGGATCATGACCTGCTCGCCGAGGCGCAGGATCTTGCACGCGGTGTTGGAGTTGGAGGCGAAGCCGATGAAGTACCCGCCCTTGTAGGCGGCGTCCTTGGTGCCCCAGAAGGCCGTCAGGTCACCAGGGCGCTCGGAGCGGGCGTCGAACTCGATGCGCACCGGCGTCGGCACCTCCTGCGCCCAGGCCAGGAAGCTCGTCTCGCTGCAGCGGAGCGTGCCATCGCGGATCTCCCACCTCCCGCGCAGCGTCAGCCAGTCGGCGCCCAGCTCCTCGCGCTCGAAGCTATCCGCGATCACCGGCTGCCATTCGGCGCCGCCGCCAGCCACGATCTCCCGGGCGTAGCGCTCCATGAGGGCCTGCTGGGCGGCCGCCTCCTCCTCGCGCCGGCGCACATCGGCCTCAGCGTCCTCGCGCAGCCGCTCATACTCGGCAGCAATCTCCTCATCCGAGAGCAGCCGCGACCACATCTTGACCTCGTCGATAAGCCCCCGGAAGTTCCCGGACTCGCCGGCCTTCGCCTCGACCCCGCCCCAGTTCTCGTAGCCGATCGTCAGGGCGTTTTCGGTACTCACCAGCCTCTCCGTGGCCTGCTTCTGTCCGACGAGCTGTCCGTTGCAGTAGACCTTCGCCCCCACGCCCTCCTCGCACACCGCCACGATGTGGTTCCAGGCGCCTTCCTCGATGACCGGCTCGGTGGTGAAGTTGTAGGACCACTCGCCGGTCACGTCCGTGGCCTCGAAGGTGATTCCCCCCTGGCGGATGGCCAGCACGTAGGGGCAGGCCGTCCCGCGATTGCGCTTGGCGACCACGCCCCAGCGGCCCCTGGTCATCTCCGGCATGATCCAGGCGCTGATGGTGATGCGGGGCAGCTCCAGCACCTCGCCTCCGGCCACGACGTAGTAGGCCGACCCGTCAAGGTGCGGCGCCGTGCCCGAGAGGCTCTGCTCGTAGTCGATATCGCCGGTGGGCACCGCCCAGAGTTCATGACCCGACAGGTCCGGGACGTTCCGCCCGCTGCGCTCGTCGAAGGCCCAGTAGGCCACGGGCCCCTCCTCGTCGAGCAGCGCCTGGCGGCGCCGCTGTCGCTCCGCCCGCAGCTTCTCCTCGTCCACCATCTCATCAATCACGTTCACGAACTGGTTCTCGCGCAGCAGGACGCCGACGCAGCCGTCATCGACGTAGATACCCCGGTCGGCGTTCTCGATTACGTTGTGCTCCGCGACGGCGTCCCGCAGCCCCGGATGCTGCTTGCTGACCCCGATGAGCCGGATCTCCGCGTTGTTGTGCAGATGGTTGCGGCGGTGCACCGAGCACAGCGCCAGCGGCGAGACGCCGTCGTGCGATTGCAGGCCGAAGCTGCCGATGTAGGAGGTGCCCGCGGCCGTGGCGTTGTTGGGCCCGTAGCGGTAGCTGTTGCCCTCCAGCACCTCATTGCCCAGGAACTGGCAGTACCAGCTTGGCTGGAAGTGGCGGTACCAGCGGCCGGAGTTGTAGAAGCCCCCGCCGCGCGTGACGCGATTGCCCGCGGCGACGTGGTCGATGGAGGTCCCGTAGTACTGGAGGCCGATGCCCACGTCCTCGAAGTCGTTGCCGATGAAGAGATACTGGCGCTGCATCATGGTGATGGTGATGGGTGAGCTCTCATCGGGCATGACATCCCACGGCCGGTCGAGCCTTACGTTGCGGCCGTCATAGTCCGCGACCAGCCGGTACTGGCCCATGCCCTTGCCGCCCAGGACGAAGACCCCGGCGCCGGTCCAGTCGGCCTTCCGCGCCCAGTTGGGCTCATCTCCGCCCAGCACGAGGCTCTGGGGGCCGACCTCGACCGGCGTGCCGAACCAGGCACCGTAGCCGGCGTCGCTGGTCATGGCCTCCCGGTCCCAGCCGTGCATGAGCCGAAGGTGATTGTGGGCGTAGTAGACGTTCTGCGAGGAGGCGCTGGAGTAGCAGTTGAGGCTGCCGCCGGTGGACATCAGGTCCGCGCCGATGATGCGGTTGTTCTCCAGTATCAGCCCGTCGGAGCCGTCGATGCAGTACCAGCCCCACCGCCCGTTGTAGATGGTGTTGCCCGCGATCCTCCCGCCCCTGACGCGCAGCAGGTACATGGACCGGCCGGAGCCGTAGAGGTCGCAGTCGAGTATCTGCACGTTTCTGCCGCCCATGCGGACGGAGTCGCCGCCGCCGCTGGAGAGCTGCTTGTGGGTCCGAAAGCGGGCGTCGATCTCCTCGAAGGTCAGATGCCCGCGGTACATGTCGGCGCGCACGCGGACCCGCCGCAGGAAGGTGTCGCCCGAGTCCGGCTGCCCCACCTCGGCCGCGATGCAGTGCCGGTAGTTGGTGCAGTAGATGGTGAGGTCCTCGATGCCGAAGCTGTTGGTACCCTCGATGAGCGTGTAGGGGTCCTCGGTGTCCGGCCAGAAGAGGCTGACGAGCTGCGTGCCCTCCCCGCGCAGCACCGTCCGCTGCGGGATCTCCAGCGTCCCCTGTACCTGGTAGTAGCCTCGCGGCAGGTAGACGATGCCGCCGCCGTTCTCCGCCGCCTCGGCCAGCGCCGCGCGGATGGCCTCACCGTCCAGGACCTGGCCCCGGCGGGTGGCGCCGAACTCCGTCACGTCGAAGACGTCCCGGGGCCACGGCTCCCGAGCAGCCACCTCGATAGCCCGCGCCTCGGTCCATCCGTACGGGCCGCCATGGCCGTTGTGCACGAAGACGCGGTACTTCGCCTCAGCAATGTCCTCGGGAACCTCAGCGGTCACCGACCAGGTGTCCGCCTCCGTGGCCGACAGCCGCACGTCCTCGCCGCCGCCCGCAGGGCGCAGCAGGATGGTGGCATCCGCGTCCTCGCTGCCCACGCAGCGCCCGAAGACGCGGAGCCATCCGCCTGGCGAGGCGGTCACGCCCACATCCCCTTGCGACCAGTAGGGCGTGGGGCAGTTGAGTCGCACCGGCTCCGAGGCTCCCTCGGCGGTCTCGACGCGGAACACGCAGGCGCCGGGCGCCGTGTCCGCCGGGAGCACGAACTTCAGGGACTGATCATCCGCCTGCAGGGCCTGAACTTCAGCAGCCTCTGCCGGCCACTGCAGGGCCGTTCCCGGCCGGCCCGGCTCCTCGTCCGGCAGCCTCGCCAGGCGCACGGCGGGGCCGTCGGTGAATCCGTCGCCGCACACCATGACGGTCTCATTCGGGCGCACCGGGTCGGATGCCCAGAAGACCGTCGGCTGAGCGCTCACGCCTGTGGCGAGCGCCAAGAGTGCAACTGCAGTCAGGACGCTCCTCATGTCGAGAACCCTCACGAGAGCTGCGTCGTTGAGCCTGCCGCGCCAGGCTCGCGCCACCACAAGCAGGTTTGCCGCAATGGCCCCCGCCACCTTCTGATGCCGGCTGCGCGGGGAGACGCAGGGGAGCGCCTCCGGGCGGCAGGGGGGAGCGTGCGAGGGCGGGAATAGGTCGAGGACTGGTCCGGCTGGGTGTGGCCGGCCGGGACATGGGAGAACGCCGCATCGTGCTGCGTCCGAACAGGAGAGAGCGCAATGACCTCACGCGAGCGTGTCGCCACCGCCCTGTCGGGGCGCGAGCCGGATCGAGTTCCCTTCTGCGAGATCGGCGTCGATCAGGAGATCGCCGAGCAGGTGCTGGGCCGCGAGTTCCCCCGGATGCCCGACCTGGAGACCAACCCCCGCGGGCTGCAGGACGAGATCGAGCTGGCCGAGCGGCTGCGCAAGGACAACATCTGCTACGTGCTCCGGGCGCCTGTGTACACCAGGCGCGCCCGGGCCGGCGGGGGCTCCCCGTTCTACACCGAGGGTTTGATCCGCTCGGAGGCGGACCTCGACATCATCGACCTGCCCGACCCCCAGGACGATCGTCTCTACGAGCCGCTGGCGGAGTGGGCCGCGAACAAGGGCGACCTGTCGCTGTGGATGATCACCCGCCAGGGGCTCTTCCCGGCTATGCTGAGCATGGGGATGGAGCGCTTCTGCATCGCGCTCTACGAGCGCCGGGGCTTCGTCGAGACGGTGCTCGACATCTACTGCGACTGGGCGGCGGAGGTCATGAGGCGCGCCTGCGAGCTGGACATCGACGTGATCTGCTCCACCGACGACCTCGCGGGCAAGAGCGGCCCGCTCATCTCCCCGGAGCTGTTCCACGAGCTGGTCACTCCGCGCTTCCAGGCCATCGCCGAGGGCGTCAGCAGGCCCTGGGTGCTGCACAGCGACGGGAACGTGGTGCCCCTGCTCGACGACCTGCTGCCTCTGGGCATCGACGGGCTGCACCCCAACGAGAAGGGCGCCATGGACATCCGGTGGATGAAGCGAGAGCATGGCGACCGTCTGTGCCTGCTGGGGAACCTGGATCTGAACCTGCTGATGCTGGGTAGCCCCGAGGAGGTCGAGGCGGAGGTGCGGGGCCTGATCCGCGACGTGGCGCCGGGCGGCGGCTACATCCTCACCAGCGGCAACAGCCTGGCGCACTACTGCACGCTCGAGAACATCATGACTATGAGCGAGGCCGGGCGCCGCTACGGGACCTACCCCATCGAGCTGATGTGAGCGCCATGCAGACAGGGAGGCCACGGCGTCAGCCGAACGCGCGGGCCAGGGCTGGCTGCGTGCAGGTGTTGGCGCAACGTCCTCGAATCCACCCACATGCGGACCGACGATACGTGCGGAGGCGAGCGGTCGGTGATCCCCGCACTATGCTGGGAGAAGCTGTCGCGACCCCTGGCGCGAGCGCTCATGCCGCTGCTGCTGGGCGGCCTAGCGGTGATGGCGTGTGCGGATCCCGATGAGCCGCCTGTGGACTTCGCGCACGTGGACAGCGGCACCACGGTGCACGACGTCTCCGAGGGCGTCAACCCGCCGCCCTACGACGTTCGCGCCGCCATCGGCGACGGCAGCCATCTCTCGTATCCGGGTGCGCTGCCCAACTGGTTCGAGCTGGACCTGGGCCAGGTCCGCTCCATCCGGGCCGTCGAGATCGACTGGCGCTACCACGACAAGTCCGCCGATGACTTCGACCTCAGCTTCGGGCTGCAGCCCGGCCGGTGGACGACGACCCTGCAGGTGCGGGACATCGGCGGGCAGGGGAGGTACTGGTTCCGCATCCTCGAGGAGCCGGTCCAGGCCCGCTACGTGCGCATGGAAGTGCTGAGCCTGCACAACTACCAGTGGACGGTCGTCAACCGCTTCAGCCTCTACGGGACGAGTCGCATCCCGAGGCTGGTGGAGGCGAACCGGGAGCGGTACGGGTGGCTGTCGCGGCGCCTGCAGCAGCTCGCCGAGGCGACAGGTGAGGCGGGCGCCATCATCCCGGCGGCACTGCGCTCCGCCGCGGAGCAGACGACGCGCTTCAACGAGCTGCTGGCCGGCGAGGCTGAGGTCACGGAGGGCCAGTGGCGTCGCATGGAGGCGCAGTTCCGCGATCTGCAGGAGCGGGCCTACGAGGCCGAGGCCCGGCTGAGTTTCGCGCGACTGCGGCGCGACACGGAGGGACCCGCCGCTGTTGGCGCGGTGGGCGCGATGGCGAAGGTCTTCCGTGACATCTGGCCGGCGGAGGCGGCGGGACCGCTCCGCCTGCAGTGCGCGGGCAATGAGCGGGAGTCCGGCCAGGTACTGCTGGCGGCGGTCGATGACGACCTGACGCACGTGGAGGTGACCTGCGATCCGCTGCGAGGTCCGATCACGCTGGCGGACGCCGTGGAGCTGGGCCTCGTCTGCTACGTCCGCACCCGGGACGCGCCCTACCTGACGCATCACGTGGGCCTGTGGCCCGATGGCATCAGCCCCATGGCGCCCTTCGACCTGCCGCGCGGCCAGGTGCAGCCCATCTGGCTGACTGTGGCAATCCCGGAGGACGCCCCCGCCGGGCAGTACACCTCCACAGTGCATCTCCGTCCGGACGGCCTGGATGAGCTGAGCGTGCCCGTGCGCGTGCGGGTGTGGGACTTCACGCTGCCCACGCGCATCTCGCTGCCCAACGTCTTCTCGATGTCGAGCCTGCTGGTTGACGCCTGGTATCGCGGTCGCGACTTCGGCTGGGAGGACCTGAAGCAGTACTATTACCAGTTCTGGCTGGAGCACCGCCTCAACCCCACGTCACTCTACGGCCGGATGCAGCCGCCGCCCCAGGACCTGGACGTGTGCCTCGCCGGCGGCATGAGCGTCTTCGTCATCAAGTACATCTACAGCGGCGGCCATCGCGCGGAGGAGGAGTACTTCCAGCAGGCCCTCGAGGACCTGGCGGAGTGGAATGCGATCCTGGCCGAACGGGACCTCTATGACGAGGCTCTGGTGTATCTGGCCGATGAGCCGGCCGACAAGCAGTCCGTCACCGCCGAGATCAACCGCCGCGCGAGCATCATCGGCGAGCGGTTCCCGCACGTGCGGCGGCTGCTGGTGCTGACTCGCCCCATCGACCGGGCCTTCGACGGCAAGGTGGACGTATGGTGTCCGAGCGTGGGCGCCATGCGCCCCGACGACGTGGCCGACGCCCACCAGCGCGGGGAGCAGTGCTGGTGGTACACCGTGGGGCACTTCTTCGACCTGGACGTGCCCTCCGCCGCGGCGCGCTCCATGCCGTGGCTGACCTTCAAGCACCACCTCGATGGCATCCTCTACTGGAACATCCAGTCGAGCTGGCGCAAGCCGAATCGGCCCAGCAGCTTTCACCCTGAGCCCGGCGAGACCGTCTGGGAGGCCTTCGAGCCGGCGGGCCACGGCGGCCACAATGGGATCGGGAACATGTGCTACTCCGGCCACGACGGACGCCCGTGGAGCTCGCAGCGGCTGGAGATCCTGCGCGAGGGCATGGAGGACTACGAGTATCTGGTGCTGCTGCAGACCGCGCTCGCGGGCAGCCCGGACTCCGCGCACCACCGCCTGCTTGAGGTGCCGGACGATTTCCGCGTGAGCTACCCCGTCGGCGCAGACGCAGAGTTCATCCTGCAGCGACGCGCGGCCATCGGCGAGGCCCTCCACGAGCTGGCGGGCCAGTGACCAGAGGGGCGCACCCCACCGCCCCTGCTGCAACCGCCGGCGAGGATATTGATCCCGGTGTCCGCGATGGCGACGGGCCGCAGGTCAGCGAGGACCGCATGACGGCAACGCTCCCGGTCCGGCTCAGCCCCGGCAGCGTCTACGCCATCGGCCTCAATGACAGCTTCTACCCAGGATACAAGGACCTCTACGGGCGGCCCGTGATACCCCTGGGCATCTGCTTCAAGACCGCCTGGTAGAGCCAGGGAGGGCCTCAGCGCCGGGCGGGGAAGCCTCCCTCGCGATCAACGTGACGCGACTGACGCCTGAGGACGGTCGCCAGTGCCCAGCGCCATCATGACACTCCTGCCGGTGCTCGCCTTCCTCAACGTGGGAGCTGAGAAGGAGCCGATGCGAGCCCCCGAGTGGGCTATCGCAGCCCGCCTGGGAGCCTGCACGATCACGCTGTCCGAGACCGCGGCGGAGCTTAGCGACCTCGCGGACCGGCTCGCCGACGCGGGATACACCGTCGTGACCGTGCATCCCGGCCATCTCTGCTACGACATCCTCGACTACGACACCCCCCGGCACTGGCCCGCCCTGAAGCGCTTCGTGGACGCCTGCCACGCCCGGGGCATGCGCGTGGTGCTCAAGACCATGACGCTGTGGCACGATAAGCAGCGCTCGCCGCAGTACGAGCGGTACGCCGGCTGGAGCGCGAGGCACGGTGCCACGACCTATCACCTGCCGCCGCGTCCCGGCGCCAACGCCTGGTACTCGTGCCTCAACCACCCCGTCATCCGGGACGCCCATGTCACGAAGCTCCCGGCGCTGCTGGAGGCGACCGGCGCCGACGGGTTCATGACTGACGCCCTGATTCGCCCCGACATGTACTCCTGCGTCTGCGAGCACTGCCGGCGCACGTTCCGACGGGACACGGGCTTCGAGGCGCCCGCAAGTGAGGAGGCGGACTTCTGGGGCCGGCACGAGAATCCGGCGTACCGCGCCTGGCTGCTGTGGCGATACCAATCGGTCACTGACTTCCTGCTGGAGATTCGGGAGGCGCTGGCGGCCATGGAGCGGCCGCGGGCGCTGCTCGAGTACTATGCGCCCGGCATCCCCTCGATGCTGAAGTCGGCCACCGACCACGAGGTGCTGGCGGACGCGGGAGCGTGCATGATTGGCCAGGAGGTGGGAGTGGCGCCGGCCTCCCAGTACAACTGGCGCTTCATCCTCGCGAAGCTCAACCACGTCCAGAGCCTCTGCCAGCTCCGCGGCCGCGTCCCCTACGCCATCATCCACAATACCTACGCCGAGAGCTGCCCGCACCTGTTCCGCAGCCTCACCTGGCTGGCGGGCCTGCGCAAGTGGGAGTATCCCGTGGCCTACGGGGCGGTGCGCGGCGTGACCGTCTCCCGGAGCGCCCTCCGCTGGGACGAGGAGCACGAGGACCTGCTGAGCCCCGTGCGCAGGGATGCGGACGTGGCCATCGTCTACTCCCGGCGCTCCTACGTCCTGGTCAAGGCTACTCATCGGGAGGGCCCAGGCAGCAAGGACCCCCTCGACGCGGAGTACTTCGGCTGGGCGGAGGCTCTGCTCGAGCACGACATCCCGTATCACAGCCTGCTGGACGGCGACCTGACCGCTGAGAGGCTGGGGGACTACCGGGTGCTCATCCTGCCGGCCATCGCGTGCCTCAGTCGGGACTCGGCCGATGCGATCCGCCGGTTCCTGGCCGACGGCGGCAGGCTGGTCGCGGTGGGACCCACCTCGCGCTATGCCGCCGACGGCGAGCAGCTTCCCGACTTTCGGCTCGCGGATGTTTTCGGAGTGCATTACCGCGGCTTCAGCGGAGCGCGCGCGACCCTCGCGCCCGAGATCGGTGCCGACGTGCCAGAGCGCGGCTTCGACGTGCCAATCGAGGGCTTCACCGTGACCGAGCAGGCCGAGGGCAGCCAGCGCGCGGCCTCGCTGGTGACCGGCGAGGACGGCCAGCCGGGGATCGTGACCCATCGCTACGGCGGCGGTGAGGGCATCTACGTCGCCTTCGCGGCCGGACAGCAGACCTGTCACGTGGTGAACTACCTGGGCTCCCGCGGCGGCACGTGGACCGCTCCCCCGGCCCGGGAGCTCCACGACGTCATGCTGTG